>NZ_JBWLUY010000020.1:0-98328 GCF_057784295.1 Mesorhizobium sp. CNPSo 4688 | reverse complement strand
CGCCATCAGCTACGGCTACGGTCGCTCCCTTGGGGATATCCATTTTTATTGATCTCCGAGATTGCGCCAGCCGGTGGCGAATCCGGTTGATTGCCCGCTGACGTCAGTCTCAACGTTTCAACGCGTTATTGGATGCCTTTCGTGAAGTTGGGTCGAAACCGGATGTCCCCGCTTTTCGAAAGGCCGGCAGTGGGCAGCACTCGGCCTTGCGACGCGAGCGCCAGCCCGAACAAGTTGAAACCCTCAGATCCAAGCGAAGGAGCGATCCGCTGGTCGTGCAATGCGGCCATTTGAACTGGCAAACCTAGTCATCAGGATCGTTGGTGCTAGGGCCAGGCTGCGCATTCATCAGCGTAGATAGGGCGGTGATGATCTGGGGCAGGAAGAATGGCTTGGTGATCATAACGCTTTCAGGGACGCCCTCGGCGCCCCAATGGATAGCACTGTCGCCGCTCACGTAGACGACGGGGATGCTCGAGTTGGCCTGGCGCAAATGCCTCGCTATTTCCCAGCCGGATTTACCAATTCCCAGGCGGATGTCCGTAACGAGGCCCTTGAACTTGGTTGGATCCGCGTCGAACGCCGCTAAAGCCTTTTCGGCGTCATTAACGGCTATAACTTCGAAACCCGCTTCCTGCAGCGCCGTCTCGACGTCAAGCAGGATGAGCGGCTCATCCTCAACGACCAAAACCGCACCGATACTCATTTGTGAATGTCCCCCATTGCGCACCACTACGGTTCAAACTGGGGTTTGGTTCCAAAAGCACACGAATAGCCCGATCTTGCCACCGTCGCCGGAGGGCACATCCCCAACCAGCGAAGCGGCCTTACCAAACGGAACAAGCTATGGAGGACGGCGCTCTGGTCGATGCGGCGATGCCTCTGCCGGCCGGCCGAGTTGTCACGCTACGCTCGGGAAGTCTGATTGGAATTGCAAGCGTTGCGATACGGTCACGGGTCGCTCGGCTGCTCGCTGAGCGCAGCCTCATCGAATTCCGACTCAAGCTCATCACTTACAGGCTTGGGCTTCACCGCACCCGCGCCAAACTCTCCATCAAAGCCCTGCAACCATGCATCGGCGTAATCATGCCAATAGTCAGGCACGGCTCTGTCATTGCCGTCCTTGCGTGCTTGCGCGCCATACATCCACGCATAGCCGGCGCGCTCCTGGTCCTTTTTCGCCACGGCCATTCAGGTCTCTCGGTCAATCGTCTGGGTTGGTGGAACGTCTGTCCAATATTCCGAAATCTGCGGAACGGGACCCGCTTTCAGCTTCCAGAAATCCATCCGCAGCCAAGCCACGCCTGAGCAATTCCCGGACCGCAGCAGCCCTGCTAGGCATGCGTTTCTGAAAGCGCCAGGTATCGAGCGCCGTGAATTCCTTAGCGTTGAGCATGACCTGAAGACGTTCTGGTCGCTCAAGATTATCCGCCACAGCTGCCTCCAATTGGTCGTTGAGTGAAATGAGTAACTTACCCGTGTGCCTCATAAGACCTAAAAGGGCGCGTAGGTTCCAAAGGCGTCAAATACATTTGATGCATGCCCTACTCACCATCATCAAATTCATCCAAAGGCGCAACCTACTAACTTATTGATTTAGCTATATATTATTTTCGAATGTACTTGCTTTCAGATTATTTCGGCTGCATGCTCACACCCGAGGGAAAACCCAGTCCTTGGGACAGGAGTTGACCATGCAATATTCCACAAGCCTGCGAGATGATCTCAACCAGATGGTTGTGGACGAGATTCGAAAGTACGGGATCGTGAACGTACCGGTAATGGCGGAGCGCATTCGAGCCCAGCAACCGGATGAAGGTTTCACCGCCCTTGATGCAGAGCGCTTAGTGTTAGGTTTCGCAGCCCTGTATTGCGCACCCATTGAGTTTGACAGCACGGGGTGTGCCTGGCGCAAGCGAAGGCCGGTGTCGGCGGTTAACGATGGTCTGCTGTTAGAGTTTGTCGAAGACGGCGATATGGCAGCGCTTGCCGGCCAGCCCGCGGCTGGGACCAAGGCAGCATAGTGCTGTCGCAGGCACGGAGCCACACAAGCCATTGCCTGTACTTTCCGCAGCAAAGGCGTGCCGAAAATAGCCTTCGCCTCGCATGAAGGCCCGCATCGGACTGTGTCCCCAATCAACTCTGCATGGAGTGCAAGAGAGCCTGCATGTGCTCTTCAAGGTCGAGCTCGCCACGCGCTTCAATTTTCAATAGGTACTCTGCCTTTACTCGACGCTCGCCCGTGCCGGTCGCGGGATGGGCACATATGGCCAGCAGCGCTTGCTGTTCTATTCGGTCTGCAATCTCGCGATCGTTCCAGGTGCTGCCCGCGCTATGAACAACCTGATGGAGCGCATCATAGGCGACCTGATGGGCGTCAATGAGCGCCTGCAACTTCGGTGCGGTAGCCTCACTCCGCGCTAAAGATGGTTCAACGACAGACGCGACGGCGGCGAACGCAAGAAGCGTGCGGCGAGTGACTCCGGGCATGCGATATCCCCTTTCTGTCTGACAGTTTCCGGCACATTATAGCACCAGCGTAACAGCTCGCGGAGGTGATCCGCGGAGCGAGCGCATTGTCTGCTGACAAGATCGCAGAAGCGGCTGGGCTGGCCATGCGGGATATTCATCAGGCGCGTCCACCTTCACCATTGAAGCGGAAGGCTTCACCGCCGAAGGGCGATATCCATCGCCTTTTCCAAGTCATCATCAAAAAAGGGCTTGGCCAAGCGGGTGGCACTTGTCTGTGTGTCGGATGGAAGTTCGGCATAGCCCGTGGCTAGAATCGCAGGAAGATGGGGGCGCTCGGCCCTAGCCAGTTCTATGAGCTCGGCCCCTGTCATACCTGGCATCGCGTGATCAGTGATCAGCAAATCCAGCTTCGCTTCACCCTTCAAGATCTCAAGCGCCCGCGCGCCAGAGCTTGCCTCCAATACCGCATGGCCCAGATCCTCCAGCATTGCGACCGTGTTCATCAGGACAAGCGGGTCATCGTCAACAGCCAAGATTGATATCGCATTCCGGTTTGACGTGTTTTGTGGTGGCGTCTGGGCCTTTTCGACCTGAGGCTGAGGTGCAATAGCTGCGGGAAGCCAAATCTCAACCGTCGTCCCAGCACCAAGTTGACTGTGAACGACAAGGCGGCCTCCTGACTGCTCGGCAAACCCCTGCGCCATCGCGAGGCCCAAACCCGTCCCTTTGCCAACGCCTTTAGTCGTAAAGAAGGGCTCAGTCGCCCGTGCCAGCGTTTCGGCGTCCATTCCATGGCCAACGTCTTTCACCGAGAATCGGACATATCGGCCTGCTTTGAGCCTGTGATGATTGAAAGCGTCCAGCTCCTCCGCCTCAGCGCTAATGACCAGTGGCCCACCAGAGGGCATCGCATCTCGTGCATTGACCGCAAGATTCAAAAGCACCGACTCCAGCTGGTTGGGGTCAGTCACAACGCTGGGCAGCGACAGGGGAAATTGGGTCAAAACAGGGATAGACGGACCGATGGCCCGTTCAAGCATATCCGTCATGCCACGCACGAGTTCAGGAACAGAGACCGTTTGTTGATCAAGGTCTTGGCGGCGTGCAAACGCCAACATTCGCTGGGTTAGCGAAGAGCCCCTCTCCGCAGCCTGCAAAGCGTTGTCCAGGAGAGACACCAGTTTCGGATCATTGGATAGGCGCCGCCGTATCATCGACAGGCTGCTCTGGATCACCATCAAAAGATTGTTGAAGTCGTGCGCGACCCCACCGGTGAGCTGACCTATGGCTTCCAGTTTTTGGATTTGGAAGAGTTGTTCGCGGGTTTGCTCGAGCTCTTTCTGAGCCTTGCTGCGTTCGGTCACATCGCGGGTGATTTTGGCAAAGCCGATCAGTTCCCCGCTGTCATTTCGGATTGCATCGATGATCACATGGGCGAGAAACGTCGTTCCGTCCTTGCGCAAACGCCAAGCTTCCCGCTCGAAACGTCCTTCCTTTCCGGCGATCGCAAGGCTCTCTTCCGGAAGCCCAGCTTTTCGGTCAGCCTCGAGATAGAAGCGCGAAAAATGTTCGCCTAAAATCTCGTCGGCCTTGTAGCCTTTGATCCGCTCCGCGCCCAGGTTCCAGCTGGTTACAAATCCCTTCGGATCCAACATGTAAATGGCGTAATCGGCTACGCTCTGTACCAAGATTCGAAACTGTTCTTCGCTGCTTTTCAGTGCCTGTTGAGCGCTTTGTCTTTCAGTCAGGTCCCGGGTGATTTTGGCAAATCCGACCACTGAGCCGTCGGCGCCACGCACGGGATCGATCACCACGTGCGTCCAGTACTCCGTGCCGTCCTTGCGAACGCGCCACCCTTCGGCCTCGAACCGTCCCTCAACCGCGGCCGTTTTCAGCGCACGCTCGGGCAACCCTGCGGCCCTGTCCCCCTGCCTATAGAAGACTGAGAAATGTTGGCCGATGATCTCGACTGCGCTGTACCCCATGGATTTTTGCGCGCCCGGGCTCCAGCTGCTTACGATCCCGTTTGCATCCAGAAGATACACAGCATAATCGGTAATAGAATCGATGAGCACGCGATAGCGGTCCTCAACAGGAAGCGATGAGGTTGGCTGCTCGATTGACAATTTTTGCAAAGTTACTGCTCCCGTAACAGCTAGAAACGCTCGCTCCAACCCTTAGTTCCGTTCTCACAACTGTGTCCTGTCTTCTGAAGGTGTGGCTGCCGTCGGAAGGTTAGCCATACATCTCGGCGACCCCCCAAGCGATGGCTATCCGAGCGCACCCAACAAGACGCCCAGAACAGGCCGCCCAATGTGCCCCAGCGCGCTTTGTTTTCTGGAGTGTCATTCGTCATAAACGCACGTTGGGATGGGCGCGGGCCGGCCAAGATTATAGGGAAATCCTGATCAGTGGCGGGGGCCGATGAAGGCCTCCCGCTTGTGCCTCGACGGAAATCAGGTGGGACGTTCCGGTCAAATGGAAAAAAGGGCTGTCGGCGTTCGCGAGAGGAATCAGCTTTGCCGGGGAACGAGATCCGAAGGCAGCAGTTAACCGGCATCGCGGATACGGCAAGGGAGGAAAAAATGGGATTCTTTGGCAAATACTTTTTCGGCTTCGGCCGCAAAAAGTCCGACGACAAGCAACGGAGCGGCGACATGCGCAAGGCTACAGGTGCAGGCCCGGCTATCGCCGCGCATTCAAAGGACGCCAGGAGCTCGGCGGCCACGGGACAGAACCCGGCGGCGGCAAAGAAGAAGTCAAACAACTGAGCTTCGGTCGCGAGCCGCACACCATCGATGCTCCGCCGATCGACCCCGACATTCCAGCGCCGGCGCAAGTGCCTGAGACTTAGCGCCGTGTCTAGGCAGTTGCGGCGGTCGCCTGAGCCGGGACCCGCTTTCGAGGGGCGACCCGTCATGTTTTCAATATCTGGTCGAACGTGCACTGCTTTGGGCTCTTGTCAGGGCGCCATCGCATAAGTTTTGTACCGTGCCGAAATCGATCGCCGGTGATGTGATCGAAGCGGACTTCCACTACGAGTTCCGGACGAACGGGCTCCCACTGTCCGCTCCTTTCCGTGCTCCACCGGCTCGGGCCGCCAGGGGCTTTGCCAGTAAATCCCGGAGGCGATCGCAGCGCTTCGAGTTCCCGTGTCAGCTTTGAACGATCTTCCCGGGCGATCGTCGATGTAAATCCCACGTGGTCGAGTTTGCCTTGGTCGTTGTAGAGGCCAAGCAGCAAGGAGCCGGCCTCGCGCGAGTTCGCCAGATAGCGGAACCCCCCGACCACACAATCGGCGGTGCGCAGCCGCTTGACCTTGACCATGGCGCGCTCGCCGGGCCGATATTCGTCGTTGAGAAGCTTGGCGACAACGCCGTCCGTTGAACCCTGACCGGATTCGCTGAGCCACTTCATTGCAGTCGCCAAACTCTTAGTACAGCGCGACAGCTCAAGCCCGCTTTCCGGTTCTGCCCTGATTAAGTCTTCCAGCGCCGCGCGTCGTGCCGACAGCGGTTGATCCATCAAGCTGGCATCGGCACTGGCCAGCATGTCGAAGAGGATCAATTTGGCCGGGGTCTCGGCCGACAGTTTCCGAATCCTGCTTTCCGCTGGGTGCAGCCGCATCTGCAGCGCGTCAAACGAGAGGGAGCCTTCAACGTCAATGACGATCTCACCATCGACCACAAACTCCTGCGCATTCAGGTCGCGCAACATCGCAACTACCTCAGGAAAGTATCGGCCAAGTGACTTGCCGGATTTCGCCCTTAATTCCACCTCGTCGCCGGCTTTGAACGCCAGGCAGCGAAACCCGTCCCATTTGGGTTCGTACTGCCATTGGCTGCTGTCAGGCAGCGCGTCCGCCGACTTTGCCTCCATGGGTTCAGTGTCCAACGGAAGGCCAAAGGACGGTTTCACAAGCTTCGATGTCATGCGGCCAGCTTTGCTGAACCCAGCCGCTTGATGGCGGTGGCGATCGACCGTTCGCCATCGTCATAGTCGGCCCAGGCGACGGTCTTTTTCAGGAGGCCCGGCACGGTTCGGACCGTGTATTTCTTCGGATCGAGATCCGCCTTCACCTGCCCCCATGTCAGCGGCATGGAGACGGTCGCGCCTTCCCTTGCCCGCGGTGACAGCGGAGCAACGGCAGTCGCCATGCGGTCGTTTCGGAGGTAGTCGAGAAATATGCGAGACGTCCGCAGCTTCTTGGCCATGTTGACGAGGTAGAGCTCCGGGCGCTCAGCCGCCATCTGCATACAGACAGCTTTCGCGAAGGCCTTGGCCTCGGGCCATGTCGTCTTGCTGCGATGGCTGGCCAGTGGCGTGACGACATGCAACCCTTTGCCACCCGTCGTCTTGCAAAAACTCACCAGGCCCAGATCTTCGAGGCGATCGCGCATTTCCTTGGCGGCCGCGACCACCTGCGCAAAGGAGACTTCCGGACCAGGATCTAGATCGAAGACGAGCCGGCCGGGCACTTCCGGATGACCGGGCTGGCAATTCCAGGGATGCAACTCAAGGCCGCCTATCTGGGCGATCGCTGCCAGACCCTCAACGCGGTCGATCTGCAGATATGGCTTGTGGTCGCCGAAGACTTTCACCAGTTCCAGCAGATTGGACGTGCCTGGCATCGCGTGGCGCTGGAAAAACTGCTCGCCTGCGTAGCCGTCCGGGGCTCGCACAAGCGAACAGGGGCGCCCTTTGAGATGTTTGATCATCCAGGGCCCCACGGCCGCAAAATATTCTGCAAGATCGAGCTTGGTGACAGCGGTGCTATCGCCGGCGTTCGGCCAGAGCGGCTTGTCCGGCTTGGAAATGATGACGCCCATGACAACTGGGCTTTTTCCCGTTTTGCCAGTGACCTTGGCGGGGTCGGCAATCTGAGTCTCCTGGGGATCGGCTGGGCGCTCGGCCTCAACCTCTTTCGCCGGCTTGTCTTCGCGCAAGCCCTTGAAGGCTGCCTGCCGGATATTGCCGCCGCCAGTCCAGCCGGCGAACTCGATTTCCGCAACCAATTCCGGCCGGGTCCAGAAGACGGCCGCATCTTTTTTCGGTGCGCCATCGCCGGTGAATGGTGACTTCGCAGCCTTCTTCTCCTTTAGCCTTGGCAGCAGCTGCTTGACCTTCGCCTCGCTGTAGCCGGTCCCGACACGGCCGACATAGGCGAAATGCTCGCCGCGATTGACGCCGACCAGCAAGGACCGGAACTTGCCATTGGTGGTCGACCACCCACCTATGACCACCTCATGCCCAGCGCGGCATTTCGATTTTGCCCAGGTGTCGGTTCTTCCCGAGACATAGGTTGCATCAGCCTTTTTCGAGATAATGCCTTCGAGCGCAAGCCGGCAGGCGGACTGCAGCACCGCGTCGCCGCCGTTGGTGAAGTGTTCGACATAGCGGATGAGATTTTCCTCACCGCGGTCGACCTCGCCGAGCATCTCCCTCAGCCGCTCCTTACGCTCAGTGAGAGGCAGTTTTCGCAGATCGACGCCATTTGCGAAGAGCAGATCAAAGGCAAAGAAGATCAAATCCTTTGTCCGGCGCTCCGAGAGCGCAGCTTGCATGGCGGCAAAATCGGGCGCCCCGTTTTCGCCAAGCGCCACGATCTCGCCGTCGACGATGACGTTGGGAAAGCTTGCGGCCTCTTTCGCGATAGCGCCGAATTTCTCCGTCCAGTTCAAGCCCTTCCGCGTCCTCAGCGTGGCAGCGCCATCTTCGACACGCATCTGGACGCGATAGCCATCGAACTTGATTTCGTGAACCCAGTTCGAACTGGCCGGTGGCCGGGAGAGCGTCGCGCAAAGTTGTGGCGCGATGAATTCGGGCATCGTCACTGCCGATGCTCGAACTGCTCGCTTTGGAGGTTGAGACGACTTTGACGCTTTGGCGGCGCGCTCGTCGGCAGCATGACTGCGATTGCTGTCCCACACGGCATCCGCATCGGCCACCGAGGTGCCTTGCAGCATGAAGGGCTTGGGTCCGGCGCCCTTGCCCGCAGCAATCTTATCCATGCTGCGTCCGGAGGCGACAGATCGGTCCTGCGCCAACACCGCGTCGCCATTGCCATCTGTCGCGTATTTGTCGCGGTGCTTGATCAGCAACCAATTGGTCCGCTTGCCGCCATTGCGGTCAAGCTTCATCCGCACCAGGACGAAGCTGCCGCGCAGGCGCTTGCCGTCGAGCGTGAACTTCAGATCGCCTTTTTCCAGAGCCTGTTCGGGCGACAGTGCGCCTTCCGGCACCCAATAGCCGCGATCCCACAACTGTACCGTGCCGCCGCCATACTGGCCCTTGGGGATCGTGCCTTCGAAGTCGCCATAGTCCAGCGGATGGTCTTCGACCTCGACTGCCAGGCGCTTGTCCTGAGGATCCAGCGAGGGACCTTTGGTGACGGCCCACGACTTGAAGACGCCTCCGAGTTCCAGCCGCAAATCGTAATGCAGACGCGTTGCATCGTGTTTCTGGATCACAAACCGAAGCCGGTCCGAACTCGCGATCGACGTCTCGCCGCTGGGCTCCTTTGTCTTCGTGAAATCCCGCTTGGCCCGATAGGTGGAAAGCTCGCCCGTTTTCATGGAAGTGCCCCGGCTAATGACGCAATGCCGGGACTCAACGCGGTGAGGGAGTTTTGGTTCGGCTTTGCTGCGACGGCAATTCCACGCGCCGTGGGACTGGCGCGTGTCGCACGCTGACGGCCCACCGCCGACGAGCCAGCCTCTAGGCTATCACCGACCGCAAGCTGGTCGCGCATAGCGGTCTGTCGTGCGCACCGAGGCGAAACGTGTGGGCCGAAGAGCAACCGACATTTGGTCCCGGCTCGTTCCGCACAATTATTTCACTGGCTAGGCCGCTTCGACCTCGCGGAAATTCCGCCAAAGCCCGTTGACCGCCGGGAATAGGTTGCTCACGCCCTCTAGCTGGGCGATACGGTCGCGGACGGCATCCTCGCTAATTGCATCGAGCGGCATGCCCATCTGCTGGAGCCAGAGCGCCGAGAACTCCCAATCGCAACATTTGCCACCCGAGAGCCACTCGGCGATCTTGTCCGGGCGATAATATATGCGGTTGCCTTGGCCCCGGCGCATCGGTTCGGTTGCGGGGCCCAGATCCCGCATCCGCCAGTTCGCAAGGGACTGGAGGGACGTGCCCAGAAACCGTGCTGCAAGGCGCGACGGTATCGGGCGCCATGGAGGAAGGCTTGTCGTCATGGCGATCGAGTAGAAACGCTTTATTTCGACGTGCTTGGCGATCCCGCTCGGTGCCCAGCTTGTCAAACCGTCAAACTGTCCAACCTCTTTTTCTTCAAAATCATAGTGAGAAGAGATGTTAGTGTGCATACGCCGTTGCTCCGCCGGTTGGCTAGTTGGCCGCCTGGACGGCAGCTGCGAGGACGGGCGTCAACCCCGACGTCATGACACCAGTGTCCTTCCACAGCAGGGCAGCCCTGACGTCCTCGTTCGAAGCGTCCATCCATGTATCCACATCCTGCCACGCCCAGACGTATGCTCGTTTCCCTACAGGACGCAGAACCGACGTCTTTGTGTCCCGCCTGCGGTCACCGAGCTTCTTCAGGATCGGCGTAATCTGCTGCACTGTGACCGTCTTCCTCATTCGCTCTTCAACCGCCTCCGCCACATCCTCGGCCAGATATACCGGACGATTGAACGGTGAAGTGCCGCTCTCCCGAAGCTCAGCGATGATCTGCTCCGGCACGGATGCGCTGGCCCGGATCAACTCGTCCTTCGCGCCCGTTCGTGGTGGTTCGGCGTTCGCGTCGAAATCGGTGAGTTCGAGGTGGATCAGATAGTGCTTGAAGGCGGCGACGCTTTCGTCCGACAGGCCGACCTCTACGAGCTGACGATAATATGCGTCTTCCCGCTTGGCGGCTTCCACTTTGCACACGAAGAGCCGCCGGTCGTCATGCTCGATGGCCATGGGCTTATCGCTGTTCGTCATGATGATGATGCCGCGAGGCGTCCTCACGTTGAACGCATCAACCCCCTTCCGCTCGACAGACTGGATCTCCTCAGTGGCCCATCGCTTCAGGCGGTTGTACGCGGTTTTCAACTCGTCGATCTGCAGTTCGTCCAGGGCCAGCAGGCGAGCGTTTCCAAGCTCTGCCTGCCAACGCTCTCCTAGGATGCCGCCGTAGACCTCCCGCACATCGTTATTATGAAACATGCGCTTGACGGCGCGCACCAAAAGGTTCTTGCCGACACCCTGTTTTGACTGCAGCACGATCGCCGACTTGATCTTGACGGCCGGCCGCTGGACGAGATGGGCAAGGTATTGAAGGACCCATCGCCTCTCACCGTCGCCAGGCAGAAGGTAGCGAAGGTGGTCGAGCCAAAGAGATGCGTCGCCTTCCGCAGAAAGGATTCCTCCGTCCTTCCACGTGTTAAAGGTCCGGACGCCATTTTCCTCGACAATGAGCTTTTCGTTGCCCACCAGGAAGTCGTGCTCATCAGCCAGGCACGACACTTTTGAATTGCGGAAGGCGGTGCTCGCCAGCCGCTTCTTGTGCATGTTCCGCGTGAAGGAGCGATCGAAATCCTCCTTCGTTTTGTCTCGCCCTGTCGAGATGTCAAAGAACAAACCCGTTTTTGAGTCCAGCACGTACTTCGCCTGGAGCGGTGCGAGCCCCGGATCCGTGTTGGCCAGTTCCACCGGGGTCCGAATGACCATTCCTTCACGGAACAGGCAGCCACCGCACTCGGAGTTTGTCGCGGCGATCGTCTGGCACAGCTTAGGGCGGTATTTCCTGGCGTGATCCAACTTGGTCTGGGCTTCACGATAATTGTATCGCGCGTCGCGGGCGGACATCAGATGAAAGTACCTCTTGTGGGACGTGCGCCAAAATGTCAGCAGCGTCCTTCCACTGCGGCTCCGTCAGACCCTCGCTGCTCTCATCGCATGAACGAAGGAAACTGCAGGCCGTGATCATAGCAAGGGCGCCAGCGGCATCCCTGCCTGCATCCTCGTCGCCCGACATCATTTCCTCTCGAAGCGCGTCCGCCAAGGCATGCTGGCCAGAGCGAGACGAACTGTTGGAACTTGCGACCATTCGGGCCGCGACGACGTCTTCCAGTTGTTCGAGAGTCCAGGTCCGACCACTTGCTCCGTCCAAGATGTGGACGGGCCTGGCCGGCTCGGTCTTCGGGTTGAACGTTCCAGGCACCCTGAGGACGCGTGCGAGTTCTGCAATCTTGTCCAGCTCAAGCCCGTGACTTTTCCAGACCACGCGCGCCTGTTCGTTCCAGGCCGACCAGAGCCGCTCAACGCGGCTCCGATCTTCCTGCGCCTTCAGGAGGAAGGGTTGCTCGAACTGCCATATCGGGTAGAGCCCTCCACCTGAATGGATGGTCAGGGTGGGCTCGGGCAAGCCCGCCTCCTCCAGCAACCTGAACGCCTGCTCCTGGTCGTCCGGGAGGTTTTTGGCAGAGTGCACCCCAGTGGCGAGATCGATGTCGAGCGCCAGGAAGGCAACGGCACAGGCAGTGTCCTGTCGTCGCGTCTGGTCCTCAACGGCGTTGTGATCGTGAAGCGCTACCGCAAGGTACCGATGAATGCCTTCGGGCTGTGTTGCCAGAAAGTCGAAGGCAACTTCCCGACTGCTGTACGGGAAAACCGCATGCCTCCGCCGTGTGTTCGATTGATCTCGTTCGAACACAACAAGGTTGCCCTGGCTCTCCAGCCCGAACATCCGTTCGACATACTCCTTGATCTGCTTCCTGTCAGTCTGCATGGGCACTTACCACGCCTTCCGAGAAAACAGCGCAGTCAGAAACCTCCGCGGGTCGTCATTGTCGTGGGCCTGGAACTCGCGAATGCGTCGAGTGCGATCGTCCTTCAGGATGATATCGGCCGCATGCTTGATATCGTCGTCACTTGCCTCGCGAGCCGCCCAAAATTTCCAGCTGGGAACGAGTTCCTTCAGAAACCAGTAGCGGCCTGACGCAAAGGCGGGATGCGGCTTCGGGCCCAATCCTGCCCGTACCAGTTCGATGAGTGCTTCCCTGGGGATGTGAAGTTTTAGAGCTACCGCGTGGTCGACCATTAGATGTCTTTCGCACTTAGCCAAATATGGGAAGAGGTCTATGATGGGATTTTGTTCTTTCATGTATTCCGCCTTTCGGTTCACCTGGCCGCTGCCAGTGGCGAACAGATGTTGACTACCGATGAGGGGAACAACCGAAGTGTGCTGCGTCGTGCTGCAGTCAGATCTAGCGTGATGTGCGCAGGCCGCGAACCACACAAGTGCAGCCTTTTGGACGCCGAGCATTTGAAACTCGGCGTCCATGACGCGGTACTAGTTTCTGCTGGGATTAGTGGCTCACATATGGAGCCGCGACCGTCACATCCAAATCGTACTGCCCGGCCCAGCTATATCCCCAGGCGATTGAAGTGGGCTTTGGAAGATCCTCCAAACTGACCTCTGGGACATTTGCGTCCTCACAGGAAAGCAAGATGGTCTCGTGATCGGGAAGATCATCGACCAAGTGTGTAAGCCAAGGGCGAATGTGAAGGCTTTTGTCCCAGAGACTGAAAACTGCGAATGGCCAGTTTTTGTAGACAAGCATGTGGCTGGCCTTCACCACCCTATAATAGAAAAAATCTTCGCCCGTTGACAGGTACATGCCGGCAGAAGGGACAGCGTCATCCTCCTCCTCGCGTCGACGCAAGATCGGCGCCTCAGGAAAGTGTGGTTCACCGCTTATCGTGACCGGATGTGGTAGCGCCCCGTGCTGCGCCATTCGCAAGACGTTTTCTTTGAGCACACCAAGCAAGTCGGCAACTTCTGAGACTGTCAAATATTTGTCGGACATTGATTTCCTTTCAATGGATTGGTCCGACCCATTTGGTCCCGCCGCGCTCGATCCGCTAGGTATGAAATCCGCAATACTCTAGGGTAAGAGAATTGCCCCTTCGCGGTCGTCTCCTAGTGCGCCAATCCCGCCTGCGCAAAAACCTGAGCCAGGTCTAAGGCCAAACCCGGTCTGCATATTCCAGCTGGGATCACTGCAGCTGGAGCCCTGCGTGAGCGAGGCGCAGGCGCCCCCAGACATGTCAATCGAGCTTTAGCCTCTGCGATCCAATCGCCTTCAAGCACTGGGCCAGGAAAACTGCAGTGAAGCGTCCGCGCGACAGCTTGTTGCTGATGTTGGCCTCTTTTTCCTCGACCCCGATGGCGGCCAGTTTCTCGACCAGATCGGCATAGCTCAGGCCCTGAAGCTTGAGCTCGGCCTTCAGGAGTCCGCTCACCAGCCGCTCCCACTCTGTTTCGGTCATCCGAACATTCTCCGCCAAAAAAATCTTGCGCGACCCATTGTGTTCCTCATCTTCATAGCTATCTATCTCAAACAGTAGATTTCTACTGAAAACGATATCTTTCTGCTTTCACACCACTCGATTAGGACCCACTACATGACCATCGACCACGCAACGGCAAAAGTGCTGATCAACCTTCTGCGCGAACTTTCCTCGGAACTGGACCTTCATCACGAAGATGACGAGTTCCGTTCGCTGAAGGAAACAATTGAAACGCTGCGAAGCGCTGCGACACTGATGACGGACGCGGGCCACAAGACGCCTGAAGTCTACCACCATGTCATGCGCCGCTTCGAACGCTCGACTCGCTCCTAACATAGCGATCCGACAGTCAAATTTCACGGCGTCTAGCCCTCCTCCTCCACAGGACTTTCAAAATGACCGAATTGTTCGACCCCTCCATCTCGAGCTCCGAATACCTGACTCAGGCGCGTGCACGCCATCGGACCGGAACTTCCAGGCTGGACGACGAGCTCGCCTGGATGCTGGATGATGACGACTACGCTTGCGGCCTCAATAGGGAGCACGTCGACGTACTGATCAATCCAGCCAATTGGAACTCCACCGTCCGCGATGAGAAGAGGAAGCCGCGCGTGTTCCTTCAAGCCAGAGTTAACCAGAAGGGCAACGCGGAGATAAACTTCGGCCGCGGCGACTACGATGTGCTCTATAGCGAGGACTTTCTGGCCAGCTACGCGGCCGCGGCTCATTCCGCCAGCTCGGGTCCTTGGCGAGGAATTGGAGAGCTGATGTGGTGGAAGGGCTTCGAACGGCTGGTCAGCAGTGTAACCATCCACAAATCGCCCGTCGCCATACCGCTCCTGTACGCCCTTGCCGCTAGCCTCAACGAGCTCACGGCAATCCTTGCCCAGCACCTGAACCTTGTCGGCGCGATGGCGCTCGACTTCACCTATCAGGATGGCGAAATAGCCTCGGCGGACTTCGTGCCGACCATTGGGCCTGACCGACTGCAGGCGATAATCCAGGAGCGCGGTCGACGAACAGCTGCAACACTTCGGGAGGCTGTCGAGCGGATGCTGTCGAAGTTTGATCCTGAGTGATCTCTCCGCGATGGGCACCCAGTTCTCCCTCCTTCCTGAAGCCGCTTATGATTGTTCAATGATGTTCTTCAGCTCCCACGGACGCCCATCTCTTCTGCAGATCGACATCGGCGCCCTGAGTACGCCGACAACTGCGTCTCGTGGGCGCCGTCTTCACCGTCAGGCCACCCAGCTGCAGACCGAGCCGGAGCGACGCGGGGAGCCCGATTTTCGGGCGGCATTTCTATCGTGCAACGTGGCCGTTGGCTTGAGCGTTTTCGAATTGGCTCGGCGGCCGGATTTATCGATCGCCCGCGCACCTGGGGCCGGCGGCGGAAGGTGTACACGATAATTTCAGGAGCCCGGCGGTCTGGCGGCGGGAATAGTCCTACTCATGCCCCGCAAAAAAATCGCTTTTTCGAGTAATAGCACTCACCGGCCTCAGGGGTCTCTACGCCGAAAAACCACTCTTCCTATAGTACCGCCAATTGGAGCCGTAGAACTCCGGCATCGACCAAACTAGATCAAGCACGCTCCGTGTATCGAAAGCCAGGACGTCTGCTGATCTATGAACACCTCCATTCTTGAGAAGGGCAATCAGCCGGACGAAACTGCGCCGCTCCGGTTGGATATAGCAGCCCGCATCGCCTTCCCAGATGGAACAATGGGTGCCGCCGGGCTCCGAAAGGAACGGGACGCAGGACGACTTGTCACCGAAATGATCGCTGGCAAAGAATATGTCACCCTAGCCGCGATCGGTGAGATGAGGAATAGATGTCGAGGACTTCGAAAGGGACACGCCTTGTCTGGCGCGACGAAAGCAGGAAACAGGACGGATCACTCCGCAGCCGCGCAGGCTGGTTCATCCGCGACGGCGCGACCTTCATCAGCGCTTGCGGCGGCACTGGCGACCGCAAACGCGCTGAAAAACGGCTCGCCAGTTACATCACCGAAAAGTATGAGCCGGTCCGAGAGCGCGGTCGTGATCCCGCTACCGTTGCGATAGCCGACGCCGTTACCATCTACCTGACTGACGTCGCGCCCAATCACGCCAAACCGAAGGAAACTGCGGGCCGACTGGTGGCCATCCTAAACTGGTTTGGCAACATGATGATTGGCGACATCGACGGCAAAATCTGCCGTGACTATGCCAAGACGCATGGCGGTGGTGCGGCCGCTCGCCGGCAGCTCGAAGACTTGCGAGCGGCATTAAACCACTATCACAAAGAAGGCTATGTAACCTCGACACCGGCGATCGTGTTGCCGGCGAAGTCTGCGCCACGAGATCGTTGGCTGACCCGCGATGAGGCTGCCGCGTTAGTCCGTTCTGCGTGGCGCATGCGCCAGTCTTGGAAGGGGAAGCCCAGTGACCGTCGGACTGGAAGACACGTTGCCCGTTTTATCCTAGTGGCTCTCTACACCGGAACACGTTCGGCTGCGATCTGCGGCGCTGCTGTCCGTCCCACGGAGGGCGCGGGCCATGTCGACCTTGAGCGCGGCGTGTTCTATCGTCGCGCAGCTGGTCGTCTTGAGACGAAAAAACGGCAGCCGCCGGTGCGCTTGCCCAATCGCCTTCTTGCTCATGTTCGGCGGTGGGCGATCACCCCACTTGAACTTAAGACCAGGCGTCGAGGCAAGAGTGAGAACATTGGCCGAATGATCGCCCAAGATTATGTCGTTGAGTGGAATGGCAAACCGGTACAGTCGATCAAGAAGGCCTTCCGTTCTGTGGTCGAGGCAGCGGGCCTCGGCTGGTACGAGAAGGTGGCAGCGCCGGACGGCACCATCAGGTCCGTGTTCCGCACCGACGTTACACCGCACATCTTTCGCCACACTGCTGCAACCTGGCTGATGCAACAAGGATCTGACCCGTGGGCCGCTGCCGGCTTCCTAGGCATGACGGTTGAGATGCTGATCCAGACCTACGGCCATCATCATCCAGATTTCCAGGCGGATGCCGCCGAGGCTATCGTGTCCAAGTCGCGGACCAGGAGCCTGCCGACAAATGTTGTCCGCATGCCGACGGCACGGAAGATGAACTCCCCCACAGCTCCCCACAGAAACCCCACAGAAACCCCACAGATATGTCAGAAACAAACATGAACAAAGGTGGCCAGTCGTGATGAGGAATGCCGGAAATCCGGGCTTTTGCTGGCCGACCCCGTCGTTCGGGACGAGGGGGTCGCAGGTTCAAATCCTGCCACTCCGACCAGAAAAAACAGACACTTAGGTGTTTGTTTCTCCCGACACCCCACAGATATCCTCACAGAAATGGAAAAGTAGTTGGCGGCTCTTCGCGGCTGGCAGGGTGTATAGCTCTCCTAAGCAGCTGTCGGTTGCCGGCAGTCGTCGGATGACTGCAATTGGGCCGGAAGCAGTAGGTCCGCTTGTGGTGCAGGGAAGAACGATTGCGGACGTCGATTAGCCTAGCCCTTTTCCCCTGCGTCATTCTCAGCAGAACCTAAATTCGGCCGCTCAATCTTTTGCGTCTCAACATTGTAGACGCGAACGTGCCCTTCGAGGCCTTTGAACTGGCGAGTACCGAGGTCAACGATCGGCGTGTTGCCAGGCAAATGGCGTGCCACGGAATAATCTACAAGGATTTGTCCATCTTCAGCGGACGAACACAGCCTCGATGCCAAGTTCACGACATTGCCAATTGCGGTGTAGTCAGCGCGGGCCTCATAGCCAATTCGACCCACCGTTGCCCACCCCATAGCTAGCCCCATGCCGAAGCCAATCTCATAACCACGTTGCCGCCACCCAGATATTAGCTCTTGTGTGGAATCCTGCATGTCGACAGCCATTTTTACGGCATGAAGCGCCGGCCCTTCACGTGGAACCGGGGCGTTGACGAGAATCATCAATCCATCCGCCGAAAAACTGGTCAACGTTGCTTCATACTTGGTGATGATCGCGCCGAGCGCCTCATAGTACTCACGCAGGACCTGCATGAGGTTCTCAGGCTCAGCGTGCGCTGAAAATGCAGTAAAGCCACGCAAGTCGCTAAAGACAGCGACTATTTCTGCGCGCTGTCCAGCGAGCATTCGCTCGTCACCGGCCTTCTCTACGAGTTCCGCAACCTGTGGTGCAAGGAAGCGCTTCAACCGCGTCAGTCGCTCCGCGCGGTCCCGCGATGTGGCAAGTTCTTGCGCCATTTGGTTGAATCGAGCAGCCAACCGCTCAAGTTCGTCTCCAGTGGAGATGTTGATCCGGTGATCGAACTGTCCAGCACCGATCTTGAGAGCGCCCTCCTCCAACTGGAGGATAGGCCCGCTCATTCGTCTGGCAAGCCAATATGCGAGCACCGCCGCAAGGACTGTGGCGAGGAACAACAACCCGCCGGTCCGCCACAATGAAGCGTATAGAGGTGCAAAAGCCTCAGCCTGCGACTGCTCGACAACTACCGTCCAGCCGGCCGCGGCAACCGGCGCGCCAGCAGTCACAAAGCGTTCATTCTCGGCGTTGAGGCTTGCAATCGCAGTGCCGCCTGCGGCAGCGATCGCATCCTGCAATTTGCGCAGGGCCAACGCTGCTTTCTCGTCCGCGCCCTGCATCACTTTGCTGATCGCGGGGTGAGCGATCAGGCGGCCGGCCTGGTCGATGACAAATCCCTGGCCGCTGCGGCCCACGTGGATTTCGGAAACGATGAGCCAGATGGGCTTCAGACTGATTTCGGCGATGACCGAGTTGGCGACGACCAAATTGTCGTAACTGGCCATGGCCATGGTTATGGAGGGTTCGGAACCCGGGCGATAAATGACTGGGCCGTACCAGACCTTCGCCGTCCTGACGCCCACGACAGCGGGATCGCCTGAGCGATCCGCCCCGCTTTCTGTCCTGTTTTTGCCAGTGCGAGAGATGTGCAGCCGCTCCGCGCCAGTACCGTCGACAATACTGATGCTGAGGATTGCCGGGGCCTGGTGCATCGCTCGTACGGCAAGAAGCCGGAGCTGTTTCACGCTGGCCATATTCGACCCTTCCGGGGGGATCGTCGAGCCGAGCGCAAGCTGGATGCTGTCAAGAAAGTTCTCAGTTTTGTCGGCCGCCGATGTTGCCTCGGACTGCAGCAGGGCACTAAGGATCGCATGCTGGTCGACATAGCTGAACCAAGTGTTGCTGATGCCACCGGCGGCCATCGGAAAAATGGCCGCCGCGAATAAGACTAAGAAATACTTCTGAAATAGCGATCGACGCATGCATGCGGCTTTGAGATTGGAGGAAGGTCTCCCACGTGATGCGACCCGACCATAGGTCGCGACAGCTCAGTCCCAGAAAGGTAACCTAAATTGTCGCGTCTTGGTATGGGTTGAGCCGTTCCCACTCATGGTCGCGTCTCGTGCCTTCCACGGGGTTGGATAAAGGAATGTTTCCCGGATCGGGGAGTCGCAATCACGACCCTCAGCTAGATGGTGTCCGCTTTAGGGCAACGACGAACTTTGCCTGTTAGGCCGAAATGAGGCGCAAAGCGGATACTCGCTTAAGCCCAACGTGCACCTCATCACCCGAACAATCGCATGTCACTCAGAGGTTTAGTCTCGACGGCACCCTTGTCACAAATAGTGGCGCGACGGCGAAGGCAATAAGCCACCCACATTCACAATGCTGACGACGGAGCCGGGACCAGACATTGCGCCCATCCACTTAAAGGCAAACCGGCCGCATCGGCGTCTGGCGTGGGCTGGTGTTTTGACGAGACAACCATCCGCGCTACCTCGATAATGGGGCAACCGCCGAAACAGCGGCCCGAAACGAGGTGTACGGAAGATGAAGTTGTTGATTTCGATCGCAGGCCGTCTGTCAGCGCTGCTTGCTCTGTCGCTGGCGGCAGGCTGCTCGTCGCTGGGCAATACGGTCAACCCGGCGAAATACGACAGCATGACATGCGCCGAGCTCAACAATGCCGTGGGCGATATCGCGCGCGACATCTCGCAAACCGCCATCACCCGCGGCAAGGTCGCCAACACCAGCGTGCCGAACTGGCTGCTCGGCGGCGCACGCGTCAAGACCGCTGTCGCCAACCGTGAGACGGCCAGGATCGAAAAGCTGAAGCAGCGGGAAGACGTGATTGTCACGACAAGAGCCAGCAGATGCCCCAAGTCAGCGGGCTAAGCGCACTGGCCCTGCCCTGACGATCTGCTTCACCTCACGCCTCAAGCACTCAACCGGAACCGCGTCACATCGATCGCCGCGTTCATCAGCGTCTGTGTGTAGGCTGCCTGCGGGTTGCTGAATATCTCTTCCGTCGGGCCTTCCTCGACGATCTTTCCCTGTTTCATGACGATGATGTAGTCGGCCATGGCGCGCACCACGGCGAGGTCGTGGCTGATGAAGAGATAGGACAGTTCGTGGTCGGCCTGCAGCTTGCGCAGCAATTCGACGATCTGTTTCTGCACCGAGCGGTCGAGCGCCGAGGTCGGCTCGTCCAGCACCACCAGTTTGGGTTTCAGGATCATGGCCCGCGCAATCGCGATGCGCTGGCGCTGGCCGCCGGAGAATTCGTGCGGGTAGCGGTTGCGCGCGTTGGGATCGAGGCCGACCTCGAGCAAGGCCTCGACGGCGCGTTGGTCGCGCTGCTTGCCTGACAGGTTCGGCTCATGCACCAGAAGCCCTTCGGTGATGACCTGGCCGACGGTCATGCGCGGCGACAGCGAGCCGAACGGATCCTGGAAGACCAGCTGCATCTCACGTCGCAGCGGCCGCATCGCCTGGCGGTCGGCGGTGGAGATATCCCGGTCGCCGAAGCGGATGACGCCATCGCTCGGCAGCAGCCTGAGCAGGGCGCGGCCGAGCGTCGATTTTCCGGAACCGGATTCGCCGACGATGCCGATGGTCTGATTGCGCTTCAGCCGGATCGAAATGTGGTCGACGGCGCGTAGCAGCAGCGGCTCGCCGGCGAGGAAGCCGCCGCCGATCTTGAAGGTCACCTCGACATTCCTGCCCTCGAGCAGCACCGGCGCGTTGGCCGGCGGCGGCGCCTTGGTGCCGGTCGGTTCGGCGGCCAGAAGCATTTTCGTATAGGCATGCTGCGGGTTGGCGAACAGTGCTTCGGCCTCGCCCTCTTCGACCACCTCGCCATAGCGCATGACATAGACGCGGTCGGCAAAGCGCCTGACGATGCCGAGATCGTGGGTGATGAAGACGATGGCCATGCCGAGTTTGCGCTGCAGTTCGGCGAGCAGCACCAGGATCTGCGCCTGGATGGTGACGTCGAGCGCCGTCGTCGGTTCATCGGCGATCAGGATGTCGGGGTCATTGGCGAGCGCCATGGCGATCATGACGCGCTGGCGCTGGCCGCCCGACATTTCGTGCGGATAGGATTTCATCCGCCGTTCGGGATCGGGAATATGCACCAGCCTGAGCAGCTTGAGCGCCTCCTCGCGCGCCTCGGCCGCGTTTAGCCCGCGATGCTTACGGATCGGCTCCATCAGCTGGTTGCCGATCGAATAGAGCGGATCGAGCGAGGTCATCGGCTCCTGGAAGATCATGCTGATCTTGGCGCCGCGCACCTTGTTGAGGTCGGACTTGGTCATGGTCAGCAGGTTGCGGCCGCGATAGTCGACGTGACCAGTCGCCTCGCCGTTGGACGCCAGCAGGCTCATCGCCGCCATCATCGTCTGGCTCTTGCCGGAGCCGGATTCGCCGACCACGGCAACGGTTTCGCCGGCGTTGACGTGGATGTTGATGCCCTTGACCGCTTCGACGGCGCCGTCGAGCGTGCGGAAGCGGACACGAAGGTCCTTGACGCTGAGGATCGTTTCGGGAGTTGCCATATCAACGGTTCCCATCTTTATCGATCTCTCGGGTCGAGCGCGTCGCGCAGGCCGTCGCCGACGAAATTCAGTGCAAAAAGCGTCGAGACGAGGAAGAAGGCCGGGAACAAAAGCAGCCAGTTGGCGGTGCCGATGTTCTTGGCGCCAACCGAGATCAGCACGCCCCAGCTGGTCATCGGCTCCTGCACGCCAAGGCCGAGGAAGGACAGGAAGCTTTCCAGGATGATGACCTGCGGCACCAGCAGCGTCATGTAGATCACCACTGGTCCGAGCAGGTTGGGGATGACATGGCGGAGCAGGATGCCGCGCTGGCCGACGCCCATGGCCTCGGCGGCCTGGACATATTCCTGGCGGCGGATCGACAACGCCTGGCCGCGCACGATGCGCGCCATGTCGAGCCACAGCACCGCACCCACCGCCAGGAACATCAGCACGAAGTTGCGGCCGAAGAACACCACCAGCATGATGACGAAGAAGATGAACGGCAGCGAATAGAGCACGTCGACGATGCGCATCATCACCTCGTCGATCTTGCCGCCGGAAAAGCCGGCCGCTGCGCCATAGAGGACGCCGATGACCACGGCGACAACGCCGGCAAGCAGGCCGATGGCCAGCGAAATGCGCCCTGCCATCAGCGTGCGCGACAACAGATCGCGGCCGGTATTATCGGTGCCGAACAGGAAATATTGCTGTTTGACCGACGCAGTCATCGTCAATTCGAGCCCGTCGGCCGATTTGCTCTCGATCTTGGTATCGTCGAAGGCATCGGAGCGGTCGAGGTAGCGGATATTGCGCTCGTCGATCGGCTTGGTCGAGGTGACGGTGACGGTGACGCGACTGCCGTCCAGTTTCCACTCCTTGATGTTGACGCGCATGCGCTTGATCGCATCGTCAAGCGCCGTCTCGATCATGTCGGGCTTCGGATAGGCTGAGAAGCTTGGCGGCGTGCGCACATAGTCGGCATAGATGGTGGTGTATTGATGCGGCACAAACCAGGGCCCGAACACGCTGATGACGCCGATGAAGGCCAGATAATAGAGGCTGAACATGGCGGCGCGGTTGGCCTTGAGCCGCGCCCAGGCATCGCCCCAGAGCGAGCGGCCGACGACGGCCGGCGGGGCGGCGGTGGCTGCGATATCAGTCATAGCGCACCCTCGGATCGACGACGGCGTACATGACGTCGACGATCAGGTTGAAGACGATGGTGAAGAGCGCGATCACCACCACGGTTCCCATCACCAGCGTGTAGTCGCGGTTGAGCGCGGCATCGACGAAATAGCGGCCGACGCCGGGAATGGAGAAGATCGTCTCGACGATAACCGAACCGGTAAGCAGCGCCGCGGCCGCCGGCCCGGTGAAGGACACGATCGGCAGGATGGCTCCGCGCAGCGCGTGCTTGACCACCACCGACCAGTCGGAGAGGCCGAGCGCACGCGCCGTTCGGATATGATGCGAGCGCAAGCTCTCGATCATCGAACCGCGCATCAAGCGGGCAACGATGGCGATCTGCGGCAAAGCGAGCGTCAGCACCGGCCCGACCTTGTTGATCAGTGCGCCATCACCCCAGCCGCCGATCGGCAACAGCTTCCAGGTCAATCCGAACACCAGCTGAATCACAGGAGCGATGACGAAGGTTGGGATGGTGCTGCCGGCGGTCGCCAGCGCGATCACCGTATAGTCGCCAAGCTTGTTCTGGTTGAGCGCGGCAGTGGTGCCGAGCACCGAGCCGAGCAGAAGCGCCAGGATCAGCGCGGAGGTGCCGAGCTGGACTGAAATCGGCAAGCCCTTGGCGAAGAGTTCGGTGACGGTGAAGTCAGGCAAATTGTAGCTCGGCCCGAAATTGCCGCGCAAAAGATTGCCAAGATAGTGGGCATATTGCAGCCAGAGCGGATCGTCGAGGCCGAACTGAGCTTCCAGATTGGCCCTGATCTCGGGGCTCAAGCCCCGCTCCTGATTGAACGGACCGCCTGGTGCGACGCGTATCAGGAAGAACGCCATGGTCACGATGACGAATAGCGTCGGTATAGCGGTCAGAAGCCGCCGGAGAATATATCGCAGCATCGGCGCCCCGCTTCGGCCAGAGCGACACACGTCCATGCGGACGCATGGCCACGCTCCGGCGCTCCAAATCTTCGCACCGGGCTTGCCGAAAATCGACCACGACTTTCGGACCGATGCGATGACCGACCAGCCCGCCGCTCCCGGACGAGGGCGCGGCGGTCCAGTCAAGGATGATTCAGTCCTTGGAGATGAAGCGGGACGGATGGATGTCCATCACATTGTCGTCGAAGCCATGCAGCTTCGAGGAAACGATGTCGTGGAAGCTATAGTAGAGAAGCGGAATGTTACCGACGTCATCGACAAGGATGCGCTCGGCCTCAGTGAGGTCCTTCATGCGCTCTTCCGGCTTGCCGCCAGCAGCAGCAGCCTTGTCCATGGCCGCCTCGTATGCCGGGCTGTTGTAGTTCGAATAGTTGTTGCCGCTCGCCTTGCGTGTGATGCCGAGGAAGGTTTCCGGATCCTTGTAGTCGGCGATCCAGGCGGCACGCGCCACGTCGTAGTTACCCTTCTGCTCAAGGAAGGAATAGTGGGTCTTGGTATCGGTGTTGAGCAGCGTGATCTCGACGCCAAGCGGCTTCAGCTGTTCCTGGATGGCAACCGCGGTGTTCTTGTGGTTTTCCGAGGTGTTGTAGCGGATCTCCATCTTCAGAGGATGCTCAGGCGTATAGCCGAGTTTCTCGAGGATCTTCTTGGCGGCGTCCTCGCGGTCGATCTGCGACATGTCGGCGTATTTGGCCATTGCCGGGGTGTAGCCCGCGATGCCCGGAGGCACCATCGAGTAGCCAGGCAGCATGGAGTTCTGCCAGACCTTCTCCGCGAGGAAGTCCCGGTCGATCGCCATCGAGATGGCGTTGCGCAGCTCGACATTGTCCCACGGCGCCTTGTCGGTCTTGATCGCATAGTAGTAGGTTCCGAGATACGGTCCGACGCGGACCTGATCGCCGAATTTGGTCTTGAGGTCAGCAAGCTGTTCGGTCGGCAGGTCGCCGTAGCTGTCGAGTTCGCCGGCCTCGAAGCGCTTCATCGCCGACGAGCGGTCTTCGGTCGGGATGTAGTTGACCACGTCCATCTTGACGGTCGCGGCGTCCCAGAATTTCGGATTCTTGACCAGCTTCATGTGGTCGTTGGGAATCCACTCGGCCAGTGTATAGGCGCCGTTCGAAACGAGATTGCCCGCCTTGATCCAGTCGGCGCCGAGCTTGTCGATTGAGGCCTTGTTGACCGGATAGGTGGCCTGGTGGGTCAGCATCTCGAGGAAGTAGGGAGTCGGCGCCTTCAGCGTCACTTCCAGGGTGTTGGCGTCGATCGCCTTGACGCCCAAATCCTCAGGCTTGCCTTTCTTGGTGTTGACTTCCTCGGCGTTCTTCACGGGATAGAGCATAGAAGCGTATTCGGCGGCGGTCGCCGGATCCTCCAGCCGACGGAAGGAGTAGACGAAGTCGTCCGCCGTCACCGGGCTGCCATCCGACCACAAGCCGTCCTTGCGCAGCTTGAAGGTGTAGACGGTGCCGTCATCCGATACCGTCCAGCTTTCGGCGGCGCCCGGAATGAGGTTCGTCTTCTGATCGTGCATGACCAGACCCTGGAACAGGTCACGTATGATATCGGCTTCGTAGACGGTCGAGGTCTTGTGCGGATCGACCGTCTCCGCTTCGGCGGCGCTGCCTCTGTTGTAGACGGTCTCGGCAAGGGCCGGCGTCAGGAACGTGCCTGCAGCAAAGGTCATGGTTGTGGCGACCAGCGTCGCCTTCAGCATATTTTTCAGCATGAAGTCTCTCCCTTTGGCGCGGCCCAACGGCTCGCGCCTTTCGAGTGTTAACGCCCCGGAACCGATTTCTGGCCCCTTTGAGCGCGCCGCCGGTTCCCTTTCCGGCAGCTGGTGGCAGGACACTAGACAGACGGAAATATTATTTCAACCGCCCGCTGCTTGACGTAGAGTGAGTAGTCCAGCGCTAAAATAGTACCAGCTAAAATTCAGATGCCTTTCAACTGGCTGCACCTTGCGGTTGCCTTATCGGTTTTCTGTTTTTGCAAGCGAAGTTTGGCATGCTTGGCAGTATGCTGCAGAACCCAAAACTCCCTGCCTTGTGGTGTCGTTTCCGGGCGAACGCCTCGGGAACCTCGGCGATCGAATTTGCCATGCTGGCGCCGTTGTTCATCCTGCTCCTACTCGGAATGGTTGCATATGGCATCTATTTCGGCGCCAGCCATTCGGTCCAGCAAATCGCGGCGGATGCGGCGCGAACGGCGATTGCGGGGCTGAACGCCACTGAACGCAAGACGCTGGTGACCAACTTTATCAACAACGATGTCAATGGTTATCCCTTCGTCGATGCCACGAAACTGACGGTCGACGCCAAGGACAGCGTCGCCGATGGCAGTCAGTTCGTGGTCTCGGTCAGCTACGACGCACGGAATTTGCCGATCTGGAATCTGTTCCCCAATCTGGCGATGCCGGGCATGACCATTCAACGTCAATCGACGATCCGGGTCGGGGGCATCTGATGCGTAGTGCCGTTGCCGGAATGTGGCAGATATGCCGGCGGCTGCTGCGCGAGACGCGGGCCAATTTCGCTGTCATGACGGCGCTCTGCGCGCCTGTCGCGCTGGCCCTGACGGCGTTCGCCGTCGACCAGGGTGCGCTATTCAACGAGCGCCGCGCAGCGCAGTCGATCGTCGACCTGGCGGCGATCACTGCCGCGGCCAACCTCGCCCACGTCGAAACGGCGGTGCTGACGACGCTGAAGGACAATGGCATCAGCTCGGTTGCCGTGCAGAAAGACGGGACAACCGACGCGCCAACAGCCACCAAGGCGGTGGTCCAGATTGTGCCGGGGCGCTACACCGGCTTGAGTTCGATCGCCGCCGGCAGCCGGTTCGAAGCGGGCAAGCTGCCCTACAATGCCGTGCGCGTGTTGCTGAAGAAGCGGGGCACGCTCTATTTCGGCGCCTCGTTCATGGCCCCACCGGTCATCGGCACGACGGCCACCGCAAACGCCCAGGCGCAGGCGACATTTTCGGTCGGCTCGAGGCTGCTCAGCGTCAATGACGGCCTGCTCAATGCGCTCCTCAAGGGACTGGTGGGCGGCAACATCTCGCTCAGCGTGATGGACTATAATTCCCTGATCGCGGCCGACATCAACGTGCTTTCCTTCGTCGACGCGCTCGCGGTTCAGTTGAACATGACCGGTGTAACCTATTCGGATGTGCTGGCTTCAAAGGCCAGCATCGGCCAGATCGCAACCGCCATGGCCAATGTCCCGGGGCTTGGCAACACGGCCAAGCTGGCCTTGCAGTCGGTGGCCTCGAAGGCCACCAGCACGGTCCAGATTCCGCTCAGCCACCTTGTCGACCTCGGCTCGGTCGGCCGCCTGGGTATCGGGCAAAAGCCCTCGGGCCTGGGTGTCGATACCAGCGCCATGGGGATGCTGACGGCCGCAGCCTCCCTTGCCAACGGCACCAACCAGGCCCAGCTCGACCTTGGCGTCACCGTGCCTGGCCTCACCGCCACGACGCTCAACGTCGCCATTGGCGAGCCGATGCAATCCTCGCCATGGCTGGCTGTCGGCGAGGCCGGCACCGTGGTGCGCACCGCGCAGACACGCATCAAGCTTCTGGCGTCGGTCACTGTCGGCAACAGCAATATCGGCGGCGGCACCAGCCTGCTCACCGTCACCCTGCCGCTGCATATCGAAATCGCCTATGCGGAGGCCAAGCTGACGGACATAAGCTGTCCGACGGGCCGTCCCGAGAGCATCAAGGTCACGGTAGCCACAACTCCGGGTGTCGTAGAGGCGCATCTTGCCGCCAGCAGCGCCGACGGCAATCCCGGAGCCTTCGCCGACTTCACCAAAGATGAGCTTTTCTCCATTACCGAAATCGCGGCAGTGAAGCTTTTGCTCGTCCCGCCCGTGTCGGTGAAGGGCTCGGCGGCATTTGCGATGAAAAACATCAATCCGACCAACCTTGTCTTCGACTATGCCAATATCACCGCCAAGACGATCAAGACTGCCTCGACGCAGAACCTGACGCAGTCGCTGACAACGTCGTTGGTCAGCGATCTGACATTGACGGCCAATCCGCTGGGCCTGCCGATCAACCTCAGCACTCTGCTGGGAACCGTGAAGCCGCCGGTGGTGGCGCTGCTGAACAGCGTGACGGCGCCTGTCGACACGCTGGTCTACAATGTGCTCGCAGCGCTCGGGGTGAGCGTCGGCCAGGCCGATGTCCGGGTCACCGGCGCGACCTGCGGCCGCTCCGTTCTGGTGCAATAGGCCCGATCTATCGGTTAGAGCAATTCCAGGAAAAGTGTGAGCGGTTTTCCCGGGAAAAGCGCGTAGCGCTTTCCCTTGGGAATTGCGTAAAAACAAAGAGATAGAGCGGTTCGCCGTTTCCGTGAAACGGTGAAACGCTCTAGCCGGTTCGTCCGACAAACCAGCCCAGCGCCGGTAGCGACAGCCCCTCCTCCTGTAGGACCGCACCGCCACCCGGAGCTATCGCCACGACGGACCCGAAGTCCGGCGGCAGTGGCCAGTCGGCCGGCTCG
Organism: Mesorhizobium sp. CNPSo 4688; assembly: GCF_057784295.1. Taxonomy (NCBI): domain Bacteria; kingdom Pseudomonadati; phylum Pseudomonadota; class Alphaproteobacteria; order Hyphomicrobiales; family Phyllobacteriaceae; genus Mesorhizobium; species Mesorhizobium sp. CNPSo 4688. The sequence goes on along the minus strand of NZ_JBWLUY010000020.1, from coordinate 70,108 downwards.
TCGGCGAAATTGAAGACGCAGAGCAATGTCTCGCCCTCGCCCTGCCTGATGAAGGCAAGGACATCGCCCTCGGTATCGAGAAAACGGATCGGACCCTTGACCAGAGCCGGATACGCCTTGCGCAAGGCCAGCATCGTCCGGTAGCGGGCGAGCACGGAATTTTCGTCGCCATTCTGGACGTCGACCGCCCGGGCGCGCTGGCTTGCAGGCACCGGCAGCCAGGGCCTGGCCGAGGAAAAACCGGCATTGTCGGCGCCCGCTTCCCAGACCATCGGCGTGCGGCAGCCGTCCCTGCCCTTGACCGTCGGCCAGAAGCGGATGCCAAAGGGATCACGCAGATCCTCGAAGGTCAGTTCCGCCTCCTGCAGCCCAAGCTCCTCGCCTTGATAGAGGCAGATCGATCCGCGCAGGCAGGCGAGCAGAGCGATCGAGAATTTCGCCACCGCATCCGGATCGCCGCCTGGCCGCGTCCAGCGGCTGACATGGCGCACGACATCGTGGTTGGAAAACGCCCAGCAGACCCAGCCATCGGCAACCGCTGTTTCAAACGCCTCGACGCAGCCGCGCACATGGGCAGACGAGAATTGCGCGCCGAGCAGGTCGAATGTGTAGCACATGTTGAGCTTGTCGCCGCCGGAGGTGTAGGCGGCCAGCGTCTGCAGCGAACGGCTTTCGTCGCCGACCTCGCCGACACTGGCGCGGCCGTCATACTCGTCGAGCAGAGAGCGAAAGCGCCGGAGGAAATCGAGGTTCTCGGCTTGCGTCTTGTCGAACAGATGTTCCTGGAAGAGATAGGTGTTGGTTTCGCCATTGGTGCCGGCGACACTCGACGCCAAAGGCGGATTGCTGCGCAGCCAGCGGTCATGGACATAGTAGTTTACCGTATCCAGACGGAAGCCGTCGACGCCCCGGTCGAGCCAGAACCGCACCGTCTCCAGCAGCGCGTCCTGAACCTCTGGATTGTGGAAGTTGAGGTCCGGCTGCGAGGCCAGGAAATTGTGCATGTAGTATTGCCGGCGGGTCGCGTCCCATTCCCAGGCCGGGCCACCGAAAACCGACAACCAGTTGTTGGGCGCGTTGCCGTCGGGTCTGGTGTCGGCCCAGACGTACCAATCGGCCTTGGGGTTGTCGCGGCTCGATCGGCTTTCGACGAACCATTCGTGCTTGTCGGAGGAATGCGACAGCACCTGGTCGATGATCACCTTCAGGCCGAGCCGGTGCGCCTCGGCCACCAACGCGTCGAAATCCTCCAGGGAGCCGAACATCGGATCGACCGCCTGATAGTCCGATACGTCGTAGCCCATGTCGGCCATTGGCGACTTGAAGAAGGGCGCCAGCCAGACGGCGTCGACGCCGAGCGAGGCGACGTGCGCCAGCCGCGATGTGACGCCTGAGAGGTCGCCGCTACCGTCGCCTGTCGTATCCTGGAACGAGCGCGGGTAGATCTGGTAGATGACGCAGCCGCGCCACCAGTCGGCCCCCTGCTCTGTATTGCCATCGGCCATCACGAACCCTTCCTGGTGCGCGTCTTTGCGGTCCGGCGCTCTATCATGAAATTCACACTGCGGCCGGGCAGCGGGCGCGCAAGGTCGATCGCCTGCGTTTCGATAGCCGGCTGCCATTGGAACCCTTCCCGCACAGGCAGCGTGAAGACGCATTGGCGGCGGTCGCCATTGACGATGACGGCGAGGCGCCCGTCCCCGCTATCGGCGAGCAGCATGACGAGGCGATGGCGCGCGGCATCGTTCCAGTCGGCCTCGCCGAGCGGCGCGCCGGTCTCGGTCAGCCAGGCGACATCGGGTACATCCGACCCGGCCGGCGGCTCCCCGGTCAGGAAGCGAGGGGCGGCAAGCGCTGAAACCGCGCGGCGGAGTGCCGCGAGCGCCGACACATGGGCTTCCAGCACGAGGTCGCGCCCGGCCCAGTCGAGCCAGGTGATGGCGTTGTCCTGTGCGTAGGCGTTGTTGTTGCCCTTTTGCGTGCGGCCGAATTCGTCGCCCGCCGTCAGCATGATCGTACCGCGAGAGGCAAACAGGGTGGCGAGCAGCGCGCGACGGTCACCGGAACGGGCCTCGGCAATCGCCTTGTCGGAGGTCTCGCCCTCGACGCCATTGTTCCAGGACAGGTTCTCATTGTGGCCGTCGCGGTTCTTCTCGCCATTGGCCTGGTTGTGCTTGGCCTCATAGGCGACGATGTCGGCCAAAGCCATGCCGTCATGCGCGGCGATGAAATTGACCGTGCGGCTGGTGCTGAGCCCTTCTTTGGCGAAGACATCGGACGAGCCGGCGAGCCTTGTTGCCAGCGCACCGACGGCGCCGGCATCGCCGCGCCAGAAGCGCCTGATGTCGTCGCGGTAGCGGTCGTTCCATTCCAGATATGGCGGGCGGAAATTGCCCAGCTGATAGCCGTTCGGGCCAATATCCCAGGGCTCGGCGATCAGCACCCTATCGGTAAGGATCGGGTCGCCAGCAATGGCTTGAAGCAAGGGCGCTTCCGGATCGAAAACGCCATCGACGCGGCCGAGGACCGGCGCCAAATCGAAGCGGAAACCGTCGACGCCGGCGTAGCGGACGAAATGACGGAGCGTATCGAGCACCATGTCGCGAACGACCGGATGGTCGCAGGCGACAGTGTTTCCGGTGCCGGTGTCGTTGACCAGCCTGCCATCCGGTTCGTGCCGGTAATAGGCCTGCGCGTCGAGGCCACGCAGCGAAAGCGTCGGCCCGAGCCGGTCGCTCTCGCCGGTGTGGTTGAAGACGAGATCGAGGATGGTGCCGATCCCGGCCTTGCGCAGGGCCGCTACCGTGTCGCGCAATTCGGCCAACCCGCCCGGCGCCAGGCGCGGATCGAGGGCCATGAAGGTGACGGGGTTGTAGCCCCAGGCATTGCTCAAGCCGAGCGGCGGCAGATGGCGTTCGTCGATCGAGGCGGTGATGGGCATCAGCTCGACGGCGGAGACGCCGATCTTTTTGAGGTGTTCAATGATGGCCGGGTGGGCAAGCGCCGCAATGGTGCCGCGCTGGGCTTCCGCCACGTCCGGGTGCAGCCTGGTGAAGGAACGGACATTGAGCTCGTAGATCAGGCCGCCGGGTTGGAACAGCGGCGGCTTGGCCGGCTGGGGCTTTGGCAGCGCGCGGGCGACGGTCTTGGGCATCAGCGACGCGGTATCGGCGCCTTCGTTGCGCCGGGCGGCGAGCCGCCAGTGATGCTGATAGGGCCGGTCGATTTCGATCGCGTAGGGATCGGTCAGCAGTTTTTCCGGATCGAACCACAGGCCGCGTTCCGGCGCGTAGTCGCCATCGGCGCGAAAGCCGTAGCGGGTGCCGCCGGCAGGGCCGGCGACTGACAAGGCAAAAACGCCCTCGCCTTCCGGCTGAAGCTCAAGCCGGTCGATCTCGCAGGTGCCGGTGTCGTCGAAGATCGACACCCAAAGACGTCGTGCCGACGACGACCAGGCGACGAAGCGGATACCATCGCGGGTGATGGTTGCGCCGAGTGTGGTCATGGGCGCGTCCTCCACCCTCCCCCTTGTGGGGAGGGTCGCGAACGAAGAGAGCGGGGTGGGGGTCGGCGCAGGGAAAAAACTCTACGAGCACCCCCACCCCGATCCGCTGCGCGGATCGACCCTCCCCACAAGGGGGAGGGTAAGGCAAGCACCACTCTCAAGTAATCACGCTCGGCTTGTTGCGGCCGGTGTGGCTCTTGATGCCGGCAATGTCATCCGCCGCGGCAATCAGGTCGGCAAGCGCCTCTTGCGTGTCGAGATCGTGCCTCGCCCTGTCGGGCTCATAGCGCTCGATGTAGACGCGCAGTGTAGCGCCCGAAGTGCCGGTGCCGGAGAGGCGGAAGACGACGCGCGAGCCGCCTTCGAACAGGATACGAATGCCCTGGTTCTTGCTCACCGAACCGTCGACCGGATCGTGATAGGCGAAGTCGTCGGCACTGGCGATCTTCATGCCGCGCACGCTGGTGCCTGGCAGCGAGGCGAGCTTGGCGCGCAACTCGTCGACCAGGGCATTGGCGCGTTCGGTCTCGACCTCTTCATAGTCGTGGCGCGAATAGTAGTTGCGGCCATAGGTCGCCCAGTGCTCGGTGACCACCTGCTTGGCGCTCTCGCCGCGCACCGCCAGGATGTTGAGCCACAACAGCACTGCCCACAGCCCGTCCTTCTCGCGGACATGGTTGGAGCCGGTGCCGGCACTTTCCTCGCCGCAGATCGTTGCCATGCCGGCGTCGAGCAGATTGCCGAAGAACTTCCAGCCGGTCGGCGTTTCGTAAATGCCGATACCGAGCTTTTCGGCGACGCGGTCGGCAGCGCCGCTGGTCGGCATCGAGCGGGCGATGCCTTTGAGACCGTCCTTGTAGCCCGGCGCCAGTTGCGCATTGGCGGCAAGCATCGCCACCGAATCCGACGGGGTGACGAAGATGCCCTTGCCGATGATCAAATTTCGGTCGCCGTCACCATCGGAGGCGGCGCCGAAATCCGGCGCGTCCGGACCCATCATCTCGTCATAGAGATGCTTGGCGTGGACCAGGTTGGGGTCAGGGTGATGGCCACCGAAATCCGGCAGCGGCTTGTAGTTGCGGCAGGTCCCGTTCTCAGCGCCAAGCCGGCGCTCGAGGATCTCCTTGGCATAGGGACCGGTGACCGCATGCATGGCGTCGAAGCGCATGCGAAATCCGTATTTGAAATTGGCGCGGATGGCGTCGAAATCGAACAGGCTTTCCATCAGCTCGGCATAGTCGGTGACCGGGTCGATCACCTCCACCGTCATGCCGCCGGCCTCGACGGTGCCGATCTTGTCTATGTCGATCTCAGCGATATCGGCGATCTTGAAACTCGAAATCGTCTTGGTCTTTTCGAAGATCGCGTCGGTGAGCTTTTCCGGCGCCGGACCGCCATTGCCGGCATTGTACTTGATGCCGAAATCCTCATGCGGGCCGCCCGGATTGTGGCTGGCCGACAGAATGATGCCGCCGAAGGTCTTGTATTTGCGGATGACATGCGAGGCGGCCGGCGTCGACAATATGCCGCCCTGCCCGACCATCACCTTGCCGAAGCCGTTGGCCGCAGCCATGGCGATCGCTTTCTGGATAACCTCGCGGTTGTAGAAGCGGCCGTCGCCGCCGATCACCAGCGTCTTGCCCTTGAAGCCATCGAGCGCGTCGAAGATCGACTGGATGAAATTCTCGGCATAGTGCTCCTGCTGGAAGACAGGCACCTTCTTGCGCAGGCCGGACGTGCCGGGTTTCTGGTCAAGATAGGGTTTGGTTGGAACGGTTCGGATCATGCTTCAGGCAACCCTTTTCGAAAGCAACAGGCGGTAGAGTTCAACGTATTTGTCGGCGCTCTTGTCCCAGGAGACATCGGCTTTCATGCCCTGGCGCTGGATCTGTTCCCAGACGGCCGGGCTCGCATGCGCGTCGACCAGCCGGCGGATGGCGTGCAGCATGGCGCCGCCATTGTTGGGCGCGAACTGGAAACCGGTGGCTACACCTGCCGAGATCGCGGCTTCGTTGGCGTCGATGATGGTGTCGGCAAGGCCGCCCGTGCGGGCGACGACGGGCACGCAGCCATAGCGCAGGCCGTAAAGTTGAGTCAGCCCGCAAGGCTCGAAGCGCGACGGGATGACGATGGCGTCGCAGCCGCCCTGCATGATGTGGGACAAGCCCTCGTCGTAACCGACGACGACGCCGACGCGGCCGCGATGGCGGGCGGCGGCGGCAAGCAGCGCGCCTTCGAGGCCGGCGTCACCCGAGCCGAGGATCGCCAGCCGGGCGCCGGTGGCGGCGACGCCGTCGACCACCGCAGCCAATATGTCCATGCCCTTTTGCCAGGTCAGCCGGCTGATGACGCAGACGATCGGGCTGTCGTCATGCTCGAGGCTGAAACGCTCCTCGACAACCGCCCGGTTGGGAAGACGAGCGTTCAGCGTCTGCGCGGAAAAGGCCGACACCAGATGCTTGTCGGTCTGAGGGTTCCAGATGTCGACATCGATGCCGTTGACGATGCCGTAGAGATCGGTCGCGCGCATGTTGATCAGGCCGTCGAGGCCCATGCCGAATTCGGGCGAGCGGATCTCCTGGGCATAGGTGGGACTGACCGTGGTGATCGCCCAGGCGGCCTGCAGGCCGGCCTTGAGGAAGCCGACGCCGCCATAATACTCGACGCCATCGAGCGCCATCGCCACCGCCGGCAGGCCGAGTTCGCCAAAAATGCCGGCGCCAAACTGGCCCTGGAAGGCAAGGTTGTGCACGGTGATCAGCGACGGCACGCCGACCGCCTTGCCGTAGCGCATATAGGCCAGCGTCATCGCCGACTGCCAGTCATGGGCGTGGACGAGATCCGGCTGGTAACCGGAGATGGCGCCGCCGGCGATGTCGCCGCCGACCTGGCTCAACGCGGCGAAGCGCCGCCAGTTGTCGGGCCAGTCGGCGCCTGCGGCATTGCCGTAGGGGCCGCCGGGACGGTCGTAGAGATGCGGCGCGTCGAGCACGAACAGGTCGAGCCCGGCGATCTGCACGGCATGGACCGAAGCCTTGCCGCCCTGCAGCAACGGGTACTGGTAGACGGCCTTCTTTTTCTTGAAGGCGTCCATCACCTGCGGAAAGCCGGGAATGAGCGTGCGCATCGTCATGCCCTTGGCGGCAAGGGCGATCGGCAGTGCGCCGGTCACGTCGGCAAGTCCGCCGGTCTTGATCAGCGGGAAGATTTCGGGCGTGACCGACAGAACCTGCATGCGTTTCTGATCCTGTCTAACTCTTTGTTTTGCGCAATTCCGGACGGAAAACCGTTTCACACTTTTCCTGGAATTGCTTCATAGCTTCAGCTTGTCGATCATGTCCTGCGTGACCAGGCAGATACCTTTTTCCGAAACGCGGAAACGCTTGGCGTCGAGAGCGGGGTCTTCGCCAACCACCAACCCTTCCGGTATCCTTACACCGTGGTCGATGACGACGCGCTTCAACTTTGCGTTCCGGCCAACATGAACGTCGGGCAGCATGACAACTTCTTCCAGCGTCGAATAGGAGTTGATGCGTGCGCCGGTGAAGATCAGGCTCTTCTTCAGCGAAGCGCCTGAGACAATGCAGTCGCCCGACACCAGCGAGGAGACAGCCGAACCGCGGCGGCCTTCCTCATCATGAACGAACTTTGCCGGCGGCTTCAATTCGGCATAGGTCCAGATCGGCCAGTCGCGGTCGTAAAGGTCGAGTTCCGGCGTCACGTCGGTCAGGTCGATATTGGCTTCCCAATAGGCGTCGACGGTGCCGACATCGCGCCAGTAGGCCTCGTTCTCGGCGGTCGAGCGCACGCAGGATTTGGCGAAGCGATGCGCGATCGCCTTACCGTGCTGGACGATGTAGGGGATGATGTCCTTGCCGAAGTCGCGGCTGGAGCCCGGCTCGGCCGCATCGCGGCGCAGCTGTTCCATCAGGAACTTGGTCTTGAAAACATAGATGCCCATCGAGGCCAGGGCGAATTCCGGCTTGTCGGGAATGCCGGGCGGATCGGCGGGCTTTTCGACGAAGGCGATGATGTTGTCCTTGCCGTCGACATGCATGACGCCAAAACCGGTCGCCTCCATGCGCGGCACTTCGAGGCAGCCGACGGTGACGTCGGCATTGGCGTCGACGTGCTGGCGCAGCATCAGCTCGTAGTCCATCTTGTAGATGTGGTCGCCGGCGAGGATGACCATGTATTCGGGGCCATAGGCCTCGATGATGTCGATGTTCTGGTAGACGGCGTCGGCGGTGCCCTCATACCATTGCGTTTCCGAGACACGCTGGCTGGCCGGCAGGATGTCGAAGCTTTCGTTTCGCTCCGGGCGCAGGAAGTTCCAGCCGCGCTGCAGGTGGCGGATCAGCGAATGCGCCTTGTACTGGGTGGCGACGCCGAGGCGGCGAATGCCGGAATTGAGCGCATTGGACAGCGCGAAATCGATGATGCGCGTCTTGCCGCCGAAATAGACAGCGGGCTTGGCGCGCCGGTCGGTCAATTCCTTGAGCCGGCTGCCGCGGCCGCCGGCCAGCACATAGGCCATGGCATCGCGCGCCAGCGGCTGGGTTCTCTTCAAGTCTGCCATTTGTTACCCTCCCAAATTACCAGTCTGGAGCATCGCTCAGTCGACGGCCTTAGTCCGCAACGAGTTCCAACATGATCGTCGACAGCGGCGGCAAAAGCATCGTCGCCGAAATGCCTCCTCCCTCCGCCCTGGCCTCGACCACACCGCCATTGCCCTTGCCCGAACCACCATAGTCCGAAGCGTCGGTGTTGATGATTTCGCGCCATTTGCCGACCTCCGGCAACGGCACGCGATAATTGTCGCGCGGCACCGGCGTGAAGTTGGAAATGACGGCGATCGGGTTGCCGTCGGGCGCGCTGCGCAGCCAGGCGAAGACCGAGTTTTCCTTGTCGTCGACGATCAGCCAGGAAAAACCGTCCGGCTCGCAGTCGCGCGCATGCAGCGCCGGGCGCGAGCGGTAGAGATAGTTGAGGTCGCGCACCGTCTGCCAGACGCCGCGATGCGGGCGGAAGTCGAGCAGGTTCCAGTCGAGCGCGCGCGCCTCGCTCCATTCGCGGCGCTGGGCGAATTCCTGGCCCATGAACAACAGCTTCTTGCCGGGATAGCCCCACATGAAGGCGTAAAAGGCACGCAAAGTCGCGAACTTCTGCCAGTCGTCGCCGGCCATCTTGCCGAGCAGCGTGCCTTTGCCGTGCACGACCTCGTCATGGGAGAGCGGAAGCACGAAGTTCTCTGAAAAGGCGTAGGTCAGGCCGAAGGTCAGGTCGTTGTGATGGTGCTTGCGGAAAATCGGCTCCTTGGCGAAATACTCCAGCGTGTCGTGCATGAAGCCCATGTTCCACTTGAAGCCGAAGCCCAGTCCGCCTTCATGCACCGGTGCCGAGACCTTTGGCCATGAGGTCGATTCCTCGGCGATGGTCATCACGCCGGGATGATGGCCGTAAAGCTCCTTGTTCATCTTCTGCAGGAAGGAGACCGCCTCGAGGTTTTCGCGGCCGCCCTTCTCGTTGGGGATCCATTCGCCGGCCTTGCGCGAATAATCGAGGTAGAGCATCGACGCGACCGCATCGACGCGCAAACCGTCGACATGGTATTTCTCGGCCCAGAACAGCGCATTGTTGACCAGGAACGACACCACCTCGCGGCGGCCGAAATTGTAGATTGCGGTGTTCCAGTCGGGATGGAAACCCTTGCGCGGATCGGCATGCTCATAGAGCGCGGTGCCGTCGAAATTGGCCAGGCCATGCGCGTCGACCGGGAAATGCGCCGGCACCCAGTCGAGGATGACGCCGACGCCGGCGCGGTGCGCACCGTCGACGAAACGGGCGAAGCCGTCCGGGTCGCCAAAGCGCGCCGATGGGGCATAAAGTCCGGTTGTCTGATAACCCCAGGACGGGTCATAGGGATGTTCGGAGATCGGCAGGAATTCGATGTGGGTGAAGCCGGTTTCGACGGCATAGGGGATCAGCTGGTCGGCGAGTTCGTCCCATGACAGGAAGCTGCCGTCGTCGTGCTGCTGCCACGAACCGGCATGGACCTCATAGATCGATATGGCTTCGCGCCGGGGATCGGCCTTGCGCCAGTAGCTGCGGTGCGCATCGTCGCCCCATTCATGCGCCGGCGGCACCGCCGTCACCGAAGCGGTGGCCGGGCGCAGTTCGGATTTGAAGGCGAACGGATCGGCTTTGAGCGGCAGGCGTACGCCATCGGGAGCGATGATCTCGTATTTGTAGGGCCGTCCGGCGCCGATGTCGGGAATGAACAATTCCCAGATGCCGGTGTCGCGGCGGTCGCGCATCGTGTGCCGGCGGCCGTCCCATTCGTTGAAATCGCCTACGACCGATACACGCCGCGCATTGGGCGCCCAGACGGCGAAATGCACGCCCGACGCGCCTTCATGGTCGATGAGATGGGCGCCGAGCTTGTCGAACAGCCTGAGATGAGATCCTTGGGCGATATAATAGTCATCCATCGGGCCGAGCACCGGGCCGAAGGAATAGGGATCGGTCAGCCACCAGTCGCCGCCGGCATTTTTGGCGTGATAGCGCAGCGGCTGGCGTTTGCGGATCGAAACCTTGCCCTCGAAGAAACCGGCGTCGTCGCGGCGTGAGAGTTCGCCAACCTCCTTGCCGGTCAGCGTATAGGCGGTGACGAACTCGGCATTGGGCACGAAGCAGCGGGCGACGAAGCCCTTGCCGGCTTCATGCACACCCAGAACCGCGAAGGGATCGCCATGCGTACCGGCAACAATCGCCGCGACATCGCCGGCTGGTGCCAGCCCGTCCGGCCCGCTTGTCGCAGCGGTCACGCGCGGTTTCCTCATCAGCCGATTTCCCTCCCGGGGAGCCAGTTCTTGTTCTTGTGCATAAGACCCATTGTTCGTGGCCTCATGCAATCATATCAGGCGGGTACGTTCCAGATTTCTTTCGCATATTGGCGGATGGTGCGATCGGAAGAGAACCAGCCGACGCGGGCAACGTTGCGGATTGCGCGTGCGTACCAGTCGGGACTGTTGCGCCAGACGGCGTCGACATCGCGCTGGGTGGCGGCATAGGCGTCGAAATCGGCCGCAACCATGAACCAGTCGGTGTTGTAGAGACCATCGATCAGCTCGCGGTAGCGATCCGGCTCGTCGGGCGAGAACACGCCCGACGAGACGGCGGCGACAGCCTGCGCCAGTTCCGGCGATCCTTCGATCACGGCGCGCGGGTTGTAGCCATTGCTGCGCCGCTCGGCGACCTCGGCCGTGGTCAGGCCGAAGATAAAGATGTTGTCGTCGCCGACGCACTCCTTGATCTCGACATTGGCGCCGTCAAGCGTGCCGATGGTCAAGGCGCCGTTCAGCGCGAACTTCATGTTGCCGGTGCCCGACGCTTCCATGCCGGCGGTCGAGATCTGTTCGGACAGGTCGGCGGCCGGCATCATCACCTCGGCCAGGCTGACATTGTAGTTCGGCACGAACACCACTTTCAGCAGGCCGCGTACCGACGGGTCGCTGTTGATGACCTTGGCGACGTCATTGGCCAGTTTGATGATAAGCTTGGCGTTGTGGTAGCTCGGTGCGGCCTTGCCGCCAAAGAACTTCACGCGTGGCATCCAGTCGCGTTCGGGATGCGAGCGGATCTGGTCGTAAAGCGCGATGGCCTCCAGGATGTTGAGCAGCTGGCGCTTGTATTCGTGGATGCGCTTGACCTGGATGTCGAACAGCGCCGATGGATCGACCTTGATGCCGAGCCGGTCGGCGACGAGATTGGCGAGCTTGACCTTGTTGGAGCGCTTGACGGCGGCGAACTTGTCGCGGAAGGCGGCGTCGTCGGCAAAGGCATCGAGCCCCTTGATGGCGTCGATATTGTCGAGGAAGCGGTCGCCGATCACCTCGCGGGTAAGCGCGGTCAGCCCCGGATTGCACTGGATCAGCCAGCGCCGCGGCGTAATGCCGTTGGTCTTGTTGTTGATGCGGTCGGGATAGAGCTTGTGGAGATCGGCAAACACCGTCTCCTTCATCAGCTCGGTGTGCAGCGCCGACACGCCATTGATCGAGTGCGAGCCGACAAAGGCGAGGTTGCCCATGCGCACGCGGCGGTCGCCGGCTTCCTGGATCAGCGAGATGCGGCTGATCTGCTCGCCCGAGAACTGGTTGGTGGCGCGGGCTTCGAGCAGCACCTGTGCATTGATGGCGTAGACGATCTGCATGTGGCGCGGCAAAAGCCGCTCGAACAGCGGCACCGGCCAGCTTTCCAGGGCCTCGGGCAGCAGCGTGTGGTTGGTGTAGCCGAAGGTGCGCTTGGTGATGTCCCAGGCCTGGTCGAAATCCATGCCGTGGACGTCCATCAGCAGGCGCATCAGCTCCGCCACGGCAATCGCCGGATGGGTGTCGTTGAGATGGATCGCCGCCTTGTCGGGCAGCGAGACAAGATCACCATACTGGCTGAGATGGCGCTGGACGATGTCTTGCAGCGAGGCGGTGGAGAAGAAATACTCCTGGCGGAGCCTGAGTTCCTGGCCGGCCTTGTGGGAATCGGCGGGATAGAGCACGCGCGACAAGGCATCGGCCTTGTTGCTTTCGGCAAGCGCGCCGATGTGGTCGCCGGCGTTGAACTTGTCGAGCAGGATCGGATCGATCGGCATGCCGGACCACAGCCGCAGCGTGTTGACACGGTTGGCCCGCCAGCCGACCACCGGCGTGTCGTAGGCGACGGCCTGGACATGCTCGGTCGGCTTCCAGACGTGGCGTTCGAGCCTTCCGTCCTTGGAGGTGATCGATTCCACCGAGCCGCCGAAGCCGACCTCGAAGGCGCGCTCGCGGCGTTCGAATTCCCAGGGGTTGCCGTGGTCGAGCCAGGTCTCGGGCAGTTCGACCTGCCAGCCGTCATGGATTTCCTGGCGGAACATGCCGTTGGCGTAGCGGATGCCGTAGCCATGGGCGGGAATGTCGACGGTGGCCATGCTTTCCATGAAGCAGGCGGCGAGCCGGCCGAGACCGCCATTGCCAAGCGCTGCGTCCGGCTCGAGCCCGGCGATGAGGTCGAGGTCGACGCCGAGCGACTTCAGCGCTTCGCGCATATTGTCCATCAGGCCGAGATTGGAGAAGGCATCGCGCATCAGCCGGCCGATGAGGAATTCCAGCGACAGATAGTAGACGCGCTTTTCCTGCTGGGCGTAGGCTTCCTGCGTCGCCTGCATCCAGTGATCGACGATGCGGTCGCGCACGACCTTGATCGAGGCTGTCAGCCAATCATATTGGGTGGCGACGGAGGTGCCCTTGCCGACGCGGTATTTGAGGGCCAACAACACTTCGTCGGCGAGCGTCTTGGGATCGGGGATTTCGAGAACAGGGGCTTTGGCTGTCATTGTTCGCGTCATACTGCCTCTCGTGATCGTGCTGCGATCATACCGGCTTTCGCTGTCAGTCCCAGCCCATCCTAGTGCATCGCAACATACTTTCAATCGATTTAGATCGATATGCCGCCGGTTGCCCCTGCGGCAATTTATCCGTCGAGCGGATCAGGCCGCGAGCGCCGCCTCCGGCGGAACCTTGGCTCCGGTCATGAAAGCCACGGCATCCGACATCGTATATTGCTTGGGATCGATGACGCAGAGGCGACGTCCCAGCCGATGGATGTGGATACGGTCGGCGACTTCGAAGACATGCGGCATGTTGTGCGAGATCAGCACGATCGGCAGCCCGCGTTTCTTGACGTCGAGGATCAGTTCGAGCACGCGGCGGCTCTCCTTGACGCCAAGTGCTGCGGTTGGCTCGTCCATGATCACCACGCGGCTGCCGAAAGCGGCGGCGCGCGCCACCGCCACACCCTGACGCTGCCCGCCGGACAGCGTTTCCACCGCCTGGCTGATGTTCTGGATGGTCATCAGGCCAAGCTCGGTGAGCTTGTCGCGGGCGCGCTTTTCCATCGCCGGCCGGTCGAGCATGCGCAGCCAGTCGCCGAGAAAGCCCGGCTTACGGATCTCGCGGCCGAGGAACATGTTGTCGGCGATGGACAGCGCCGGCGACAAAGCCAGGTTCTGGTAGACCGTCTCGATGCCGGCTTCGCGCGCCTCCATCGGCGATTTGAAGGCGATCGGTTTGCCTTCGAGCCGGATCTCGCCTTCGTCGGGCACGGCCGCGCCAGAAATCGCCTTGATGAGCGATGACTTGCCGGCGCCATTGTCGCCGATGACAGCAAGGATTTCGCCCGGATAAAGGTCGAAGTCGGCATTGTCGAGGGCGGTGACGCGGCCATAGCGCTTGACCAGACCGCGCGCGGTGAGGATTGGTTCCTGGGTCATCCCGAGATCTTTCTGATCCATTGGTCGATGCCGACCGCAACGATGATGAGCGCGCCGACGGACAATTGCGTCCATTGCGGGTCCGTGCCCCAGAGCCTCAGGCCAAGCGCAAACACGCCGACGATGAGGGCACCGAAGATGGTGCCGAGGATGGAGCCGCGCCCGCCGAACAGCGAGGTGCCACCGATCACCACGGCGGTGATCGAGTTGATGTTCTCGAACTGGCCGGCCTGTGGCGACACCGATCCGATGCGCCCGATCAGGGCCCAGCCGGCAATGGCGCAGATGATGCCCGTGAGCGTATAGACCGCGAGCAGCATCCGGTCGACCCGAACACCCGACAGTTCGGCCGCCTCCGGATCGTCGCCTACTGCATAGACATGCCGTCCCCAGGCGGTATGGTTGAGCACGTACCAGGCGATCGCCGCCATGATCAGCATCAAAAGCACGCCATAGGTGAACACCGCGCCGCCAACCTTGAACGAGCTGCCGAAGAACTGCAGGAGCGGCGCAGTCGTTTCGAGATCCTGGCTGCGGATGGTCTCGTTTCCGGAGTAGATAAAATTGATGGCCGCATAGATCGACCATGTGCCGAGCGTCACGATGAAGGGCGGCAACTTCACCCTGGCGATGAGGACGCCGTTGATGAAGCCGCACAGCGCGCCGACGAGAAGCCCGACTGCGACGGCGACCGGGGCCGGGACGCCGTAGTGCATGGCGAACTGACCCATCACGACCGAACTCAGCACCATGATGGCGCCGACGGACAGGTCGATGCCGGCTGTGAGCACCACGAGCGTCTGGGCGATGCCCACCATGCCGGTGATCGCCACTTGTTGCAGGATCAGCGTCAGCGTGAACGGAGAAAAGAAACGCCCGCCGACGACGATGGCGAACAGCATCACTGACAGGAGCAGGATGATCAACGGCACCATGGCCGGACTTTTGTGCAGCCGGTGCTGGATGCTCTCCAGCGCAGTGCGAGAATGGGTGTCGAAAGAAGCGACGCTGGTGTCGCTGGCAGCTAAAGTCTTCTCAAATTCCTGCGGTCCGCTGACTTTGGTCGTTTCAACGCTCAACACGGCCTCCCCGCCTGATGCACGAGGCGGTTGAAACCGCCCCGCGCAATTTTTCTTATTCGTTGTTTTGAGATTGAGCCTATTAGGAACTCAAATCAACCCCAGCACTTGGCGAGGCCTGCCTTGGTGTCGATGGATTCTACGCCAGCGGCGGGCTTGTCGGTGATCAGTGTCACGCCGGTGTTGTAGAAGTTCAGGCCCGGCGACGGCTCGGGCTTCTTGCCGCTGTCGGCGAAGGCCTTGATCGCCTCGATCCCAAGCGAGGCCATCAGCAGCGGATATTGCTGCGAAGTGGCGCCGATCACACCCTCGGCAACGTTCTTGACGCCGGGGCAGCCGCCGTCGACCGAGACGATCAGTACGTCCTTCTCCTTGCCGACTGCCTTCAGCGCCTGATAGGCACCGGCGGCCGCCGGTTCATTGATGGTATAGACCACGTTGATATCCGGATCCTTCTGCAGGCAGTTCTCCATGGCGGTGTGGCCGCCATCCTCGTTGCCGCTCGACAGATCGTGGCAGACATTGCGTGCATCCGTTTCGTCGCCGATTTTCTTGGGGTCGCCAAGGTCGATGCCGAAGCCCTTCATGAAGCCCTGATCGCGTTGCACGTCGACTGAGGGCTGGCTGGCGATCAGATCCATATAGGCGATATGGGCATCCTTGGCCTTGTCGCCCAGCGTCGCCTTGGCCCAAGAGCCGATAAGCTCGCCGGCCCTGAAATTGTCGGTGGCAAAGGTCGCATCGGCGGCGTCGGCAGGCTCAAGCTGCGTATCCAGAGCAATCACAAGCACTCCTGCGTCACGTGCCTTCTTCACCGCCGGCACGATAGCCGCCGTATCGGTCGCGGTGATCAGAATGCCCTTGGCGCCATCGGCGATGCAGGATTCGATTGCCGCAACCTGGCCTTCGTTGTCGCCTTCCGCTTTGCCGGCATAGGACTTGAGGTCGACGCCGATCTCCTTGGCTTTAGCGGTCGCGCCTTCCTTCATCTTGACGAAGAAGGGGTTGGTGTCGGTCTTGGTGATCAGGCAGGCGCCGACGCCGGCGGCGAATGCCGTAGAGGCAAACGCCATCAGGCCGAGGCCAGCCGCGGCGAACACGGTGGACTTCAATAATGCTTTGGTCACGATCTTCCTCCCATGGAACCATGCGGATGCCGCCAACCGGCATCTCGAGCGCATCCACTGAAGTTCTCCCAGTGTGGACGCGCCCTCAAAAGACACCAGTCAGCCGGGGCTGTCAATAATTAAATCACTCTTATTTATTATTGACAGCATTGCATGGTTCACCCATTCTGCCGCAAAAGCAGTAAGAATAAACCAAGGGAAGGAACAAGGGTGGAGACCGGCATTGCGAGGCACGGTTCGCCCGAGGCGGCCGCCAGCCGTCTCCACCGTGGCACCAACCAGAGCGGCATGCGCGACCACAATGAGCGGCTGGTGCTGTCGTTGGTGCGCCAGCATGGCAGCCTGGCCAAATCAGACATTGCGCGCATGACCGGCCTGTCGGCGCAGACTGTCTCGGTGATCATGCGCGAACTGGAGGAAGACAGCCTGCTGGTGCGCCAGGCGCCGTTGCGCGGCAAGATCGGCCAGCCTTCCATCCCGATGGCGCTGAACCCCGAAGGCGCATTCTTCATCGGCCTCAAAATCGGCCGCCGCAGCGCCGAACTGGTGCTGATCGATTTCCTTGGGCATGTGCGCTCGATGCTGCAGCACTCCTACCGCTATCCGGCGCCACGCGAGACGGTGGAGTTCGTTACGTCGGGCATGAAGACGATGCGCGCCGAACTGACACCGGCGCAGGACAAGCGCATTGCCGGGCTCGGCATCGCCATGCCGTTCGAACTGTGGAACTGGGCCGATACGGCGGGTGCGCCGCGCGACATCATGGACGAATGGCGCCATCGCGACATCCGCGCCGACATCCAGTCGCAATGCGAATTCCCGGTCTATCTGCAGAACGACGCGACGTCAGCCTGTGGCGCCGAACTGGTGTTCGGTCAGACCGGCGGCGCGCGCGACTTCGTCTATTTCTATATCGGCGCCTTTGCCGGCGGCGGCATCGTGCTCAACGGCCGGCTTTTTGGCGGACCGACCGGCAATGCCGGGGCGCTGGGTTCGATGCCGGTTCCGGGGCCGGACGGCAAGCCGACGCAGCTCATCGACGTCGCCTCGATCGCCATGTTGGAAAAGGCGCTCAGCGCGCGCGGCATCGACGGCTCCTATCTCTGGACCTCACCGCAGGAATGGGGCGACATCGGCGCCGATCTGGACGACTGGATCGCCAGCGCCTCGCGGGCGCTTGCCTACGCCATTGTCGCGGCGTCCTCGGTGATTGATTTCGAGGCCGCGGTGATCGACGGCTGGATGCCGCTCGCGGTACGGCGTCGCCTCGTCGACGCCGTCAGGCAGACGATCGACACGATCGACGGTGAAGGTCTGAAGCTGCCGGACGTGCGCGAAGGCACCGTCGGCATCCATGCCCGCGCGCTGGGTGGCGCCAGCCTGCCGCTGTCCGAACGCTTCCTCATCGGTTCGACCACGATTTCCAGGAGCACCTGAATGCTGATCGGTATTCCGTCGCTGCTCGGTCCGGAGCTTCTGGCGACCTTGCGCGCCATGGGCCATGGCGACGAAATTGCGCTCGTCGACGGCAACTACCCGGCGGAAGAACAGGCAAACCGGCTGGTGCGAGCCGACGGTCATCACCTGATACCGGTGCTCGACGCCATATTGAGCGTGCTGCCGGTGGACGACTTCGTGCCGGAAGCGCTGTTTCGCGCCTCGGTCAAAGGCGATCCCTCGGTTGCCGATCCGGTCCACCGCGAGATCGAGGCGATCTGCACCAAGCGAGCTCCGGGCCGCAAGGTGGTTGCGCTGGCCGGCGCTGACTTCTATGCACGCGTCCGGTCGGCGTATGCGATCGTCGCGACCGGTGAACCCAGGCTCTACGCCAACATCATCATCCGCAAAGGCGTGATCTATCCGCCGGAAAGTCCTAAGACATGATCCTCTGCTGCGGCGAAGCCCTGATCGATATGCTGCCGCGCACCACCACGCTGGGCGAGCCGGCCTTTGCCCCCTATGTCGGCGGCGCGGTGTTCAACACGGCGATCGCGCTTGGCCGCCTCGGCGCGCCCGCCGGCTTCTTTTCCGGCCTGTCGTCGGATCTGTTCGGCGGCCAGTTCCGCGAGGCGCTGGGGGCAAGCAAGGTCAGCTCCACCTATGCGCACACCTCCCCTCGCCCCACCACGCTGGCCTTCGTGCGGCTCACCAACGGCCAGGCGACCTACACTTTCTACGACGAGAACACCGCCGGGCGGATGCTGACCATCGAAGACCTACCGGAACTCGGCGCCGAGATCGAAGCCATGCTGTTTGGCGCCATCAGCCTGATCTCGGACCCGGCGGGTGCTGCCTACGAGGAATTCATGAAGCGCGAGCACCAGCGCCGCGTCATGATGCTCGATCCCAACATCCGGCCGAATTTCATCCCCGACAAAGCCAGGCATCTGCGTCGCATCCGCTCGATGATGGCGATGGCCGACATCGTGAAATTGTCGGATGAGGATCTGCACTGGTTCGGCGAGGCCGGGTCGCATGAGGATGTCATCCGCAACTGGCTGGACCGCGGGCCGAAGCTGATCGTCGTCACCCATGGCAGCGAGGGTGCTGTCGGCTACAGCCGCGAGCACAAGGTCACCGTAATGCCGCAAAAGGTGGAGGTGGTTGACACGGTCGGCGCCGGCGACACTTTCAATGCCGGTATTCTGGCCTCGTTGCACGAGCAAGGCCTGCTCACCAAGGCTGAGATGGGCGGCCTTTCCGAGGACGCCATCCGCCAGGCGCTTGCGCTCGGTTCCAAGGCGGCGGCGGTGACGGTGTCACGAGCCGGCGCCAATCCGCCCTGGCGGCATGAAATCGCCTGATCTACGCTTTATCCGGCCGCTAGCCGCCCATGAGAGCCGATCACTTTATGTTTCCGCGAGCCGGAAAGACGCGATAAATCAGCCACGTCACGTCCTGGAAAGCCCGGATTTCCGGCATCTTGCTGCAGTGCGGCAAGAACCTGAGGTAACGGGCTGCGACACCTCGGCTGCCGGCCGCCTGGCCGGTCCGGCTTTCTCGACCGGCCCAACTCTGGTACCAGCGGGCCGGTTAAGTTGTTGTTTCTGCGCGTATCGTTGTTCCCTGGACCGCGCGCATTACCGTTTTGAGGCCGACATGCAGTTCATCGATCTTGGCGCGCAGCGCGAACGTATCCGCGACCGGCTGAAGGCCGCGATCGACAATGTCGTCGAGGAAGGCCGCTATATCCTCGGGCCGCAGGTCACCGAATTCGAAAACAAGCTCGCCGCCTATGTCGGCACCAAGCATGTCGTGGCCTGCGCCAACGGCACCGACGCGCTGCTGCTGCCGCTGTTTGCCGCCGGCATCGGCCCGGGCGACGCGGTGTTCGTGCCGAGCTTCACCTTCGCCGCGACGGCGGAAGTGGTGGCGTTGGCCAAGGCCGAACCGGTGTTCGTCGATGTCGACGCCGAGACCTACAACATCGACATCGCCAGCCTCGAGGCGGCGATCGCGATGATCAAGAAGGAAGGCCGGCTGAAGCCGAAGGCGATCATTCCGGTCGATTTGTTCGGACTTGCCGCCGACTACGATGCGATCATGGCGATTGCCAAGCGCGAAGGGCTGCTGGTGATCGAGGATGCGGCGCAGTCGATCGGCGGCTCAGCCGACGGCACCATGTGCGGCGCCTTCGGCCATGTCGGCTCGACCAGCTTCTATCCGGCAAAGCCGCTCGGCTGCTACGGCGATGGCGGCGCGATGTTCACCAATGACGATGCGCTGGCCGACCAGCTTCGTTCGTTTGCCTTCCACGGCAAGGGCGAAACGCAGTACGACAATGTCCGCGTCGGCATCAATTCACGCCTCGACACGATCCAGGCGGCGATCCTGATCGAGAAGCTTGCCATCCTCGAAGACGAGATGGTCGCCCGCCAGGCGGTGGCCAAGCGCTATGCCGAAGGTCTCGGCGACATCGTCAAGGCGTCGCGCAATCTGGGTGGCGGCCGCTCGGCCTGGGCGCAATACGCCATCGAGACGCCGAACCGCGACGGCTTGCGGGCGCATCTCGGCGAAAAGGGCATCCCGTCAGTGATCTATTATGTGAAGCCGCTGCATGAGCAGGTCGCCTATCGCGACTATCCGCGCACGCCGACCGGGCTTGCCGTTTCGGAGGAACTGCCGAAGCGGATCCTGTGCCTGCCGATGCATCCCTATCTCAGCGAAGCCGATCAGGACCGCATCATCGAGACGATCCGCAATTACATCGGCTCGAACTCGGCGCATGTCGCGGCAGCGTAATTCTTACGCCGCCTCCGTCGCCTTCCCGCTGGCGATAAAATGCGGGTTGGCGAAATCCGCATCGTCGCTCTGCTTACGCTTGCCATAGGTGAGCGGCTCGCCGTCCAGCGTGCGTGTCATGCCGCCAGCGGCGCGCAGCACGGCGTCGCCGGCCGCGGTATCCCATTCCATGGTGCGGCCGAAGCGCGGATAGATGTCGGCTTCGGCGGCGGCGAGCAGGCAGAATTTCAGCGATGAGCCGACCGAGACGATCTCGGCGGCGCCGAGGTCCCTGATGAAGGCTTCGGTCTCCGGCGTGTTGTGCGAGCGGCTGGCCACGACAGCGAGCGGCGTCACCGCCGTCCTGACCGAAATACGCCGCCGGCCGACGATCCGGTAA
This sequence comes from Mesorhizobium sp. CNPSo 4688, assembly GCF_057784295.1. Taxonomy (NCBI): domain Bacteria; kingdom Pseudomonadati; phylum Pseudomonadota; class Alphaproteobacteria; order Hyphomicrobiales; family Phyllobacteriaceae; genus Mesorhizobium; species Mesorhizobium sp. CNPSo 4688. The sequence continues at coordinate 49,470 of NZ_JBWLUY010000020.1, read as the reverse complement.
TCGTCGTCGACTTCGATTGCTTCCGCCCTGCCCGGCCGTCCCGAAAAGAAGCGGCCGCTGCACGGCGCGAAGACGACGCCGACTTCCGGCACCCCGTCGCGGATGAGCGCGATGTTGACGGTGAAATCGGTCCTGCGGTTGACGAATTCCTTGGTGCCGTCGAGCGGATCGATCAGGAAGAAGGCGCCATCGAGATCAGGCGGCACAATGCCGGCGGCGACCTCTTCCTCGGCCACGCAGGGAATGTCGGGATAAGCCGCACGCAGGCCGGCAAGGATGATCGTCTCGCTCTCGCGGTCAGCTTCCGTCACCGGCGAGGCATCGGACTTGCTGTCGACCGCGCAGCCGGCCTTGAAGACCCGCATCACCTCGCGTCCTGCTTCGAGCGCCAGGCGCTCGAATACGGCCAGCATCACCTCGTCGTCAGATGCCGCCGCCGGCTTCGTATTGGTCTTCAGCAATGTCGCGCTCGTTCAGCCAGTGTTCCAGAGCCTCTACCATCTCCTCGGCCGTCTTGCCGAGTGTCTTAAGATGGATTTCCGGTTTTTCCGGGGCTTCATACGGTGAATCGACGCCGGTGAAGTTCTTGATCTCGCCATTCAGCGCCCGCGCGTAAAGGCCCTTCGGGTCGCGCCTGGCGCATTCCTCGAACGGCGTGTCGACGAACACCTCGACGAATTCGCCATCGGCCATCAGTTCGCGCGCCATGCGGCGCTCGGCGCTGAACGGCGAAATGAAGGAGACGATGACGATCAGCCCGGCATCGGCCATCAGCTTGGCCACTTCGGCGACGCGGCGGATGTTTTCGACGCGGTCGGCATCGGTGAAGCCGAGATCGCGGTTGAGGCCGTGGCGGACATTGTCGCCGTCGAGAATGTAGGTGTGGCGTCCCGAGGCGAACAGCTTCTTCTCGAGCAAATTGGCGATGGTCGACTTGCCCGAGCCGGAAAGCCCGGTGAACCAGAACACGGCAGGGCGCTGGCCTTTCAGGTCGGAGCGGCCGCGCTTGCCGACATCGAGCGACTGCCAGTGGATGTTTTCGGCGCGGCGCAACGTATGCAGGATCATGCCGGCGCCGACGGTGGCGTTGGTGATGCGGTCGATCAGGATGAAAGCGCCGGTGGTGCGGTTGTCGGCGAAGGTGTCGAAGGCGATCGGCGCGCGGGTCGAGATGTTGCAGATGCCGACTTCGTTCATGTCGAGCGACTTTGCCGCCTCACGGGCAAAGTCGTTGACGTTGACGCGGTATTTCAGGTCGGTGACGGTGGCGCTGGTCTGGTCGGTCTCGGTGCGCAGGATGTAGGAGCGGCCCGGCAGCAGCGCTGCCTCGTCGAACCAGACGATGTTGGCGGCGAATTGATCGGCGACCTGCGGCCGTGCCGCGGGTGACACCAGCAAGTTGCCTCTGGAGACCTCGACCTCGTCGTCGAGCACAAGGGTGATGGCCTGGCCGGCGACGGCCTGGGCGAGATCGCCGCCGTGCGCGACGATGCGCTTGACCCGCGAGGCCTTGCCGGATTTTGCGACGACCACCTCGTCGCCCGGCGCGACCTGGCCGGACGCGATGGTGCCGGCAAAGCCGCGGAAATCGAGATTGGGCCGGTTGACATACTGCACCGGAAACCGGAACGGCAATTCGACCGCAGCCTCGTCGACCGACACGGTTTCGAGATGTTCGATCAGCGACGGGCCGGAATACCACGCCGTCTTGTCCGAGCGGCTGGTGACATTGTCGCCGTAGCGGGCCGACATCGGGATCGGCACGATCGTCTGGAAGCCGAGCTCGTGCGAGAACTGGCGGTAATCCTCGACGATGCGATCGAACACCGCCTGGTCGAAACCGACGAGATCGATCTTGTTGACGGCAAGCACGATGTGGCGGATGCCGAGCAGCGAGGCGATGATCGAGTGGCGCCGGGTCTGGCGCAGCACGCCCTGGCGCGCATCGATGAGCACTATGGCGAGATCGGCGGTCGAGGCGCCGGTCGCCATGTTGCGGGTGTATTGTTCATGGCCGGGCGTGTCGGCGACGATGAACTTGCGCTTGGGCGTGGCGAAGAAGCGGTAGGCGACGTCGATGGTGATGCCTTGCTCGCGCTCGGCCTCGAGGCCGTCGACCAAAAGCGCGAAGTCGATGTCGTCGCCGGTGGTGCCGTGCTTGCGCGAATCGCGTTCGAGCGCGGCGAGCTGATCCTCGAAGATCTGCTTGGTGTCGGACAGAAGGCGGCCGATCAGCGTCGACTTGCCGTCGTCGACCGAGCCGCAGGTGAGGAAGCGCAGCAGCGACTTCTTCTCCTGTGCCGCCATGTATTCGCGGATGCCGTCGGTTGGGGCGAGGCTCTTGGCCAGGATGTGGCGCATGCTCAGAAATACCCCTCGCGCTTCTTCTTTTCCATCGAGCCGGCTTCATCGCGATCGATGAGGCGGCCCTGGCGCTCGGAGGTGCGTGCCGTCAGCATCTCGCCGACAATGGCTTCCAGCGTGTCGGCGTCGGATTCGATAGCGCCGGTCAGCGGATAGCAGCCGAGCGTGCGGAAGCGCACCAGGCGGTTCTCCACCGTCTCGCCGGGGCGCAGCGCCATGCGGTCATCGTCCTTGAGGATCAGCATGCCGTCGCGTTCGACCACCGGCCGCTCCTTGGCGAAATAGAGCGGCACGATCGGAATGTTCTCCTGCAGAATGTACTGCCAGATGTCGAGTTCGGTCCAGTTCGACAGCGGAAAGACGCGGATCGATTCGCCCGGCGCGATGCGGGTGTTGAAGATCTTCCACATTTCCGGCCGCTGGTTCTTCGGGTCCCAGACATGCTGGGCGTTGCGGAAGGAAAAGATGCGCTCCTTGGCGCGCGACTTCTCCTCGTCGCGCCGCGCTCCGCCGAAGGCGGCGTCGAAACCGTATTTGTCGAGCGCCTGCCGCAACGCCACAGTCTTCATCACATGGGTGTGGGTGTTGGAGCCGTGGTCGAAGGGGTTGATGCCGTCGCGCACGCCGTCTTCATTGACATGGACGAGCAGGTCGAAGCCGAGCCTCTGCGCCATCTGATCGCGAAAGGCGATCATCTCGCGGAACTTCCAGGTGGTGTCGACATGCAAGAAGGGAAAAGGCGGCTTGGCCGGATAAAAGGCCTTCATCGCCAGATGCATCAGCACGGAGGAATCCTTGCCAACGGAATAGAGCATCACCGGCTTGGAGAAGGAGGCAGCAACCTCACGGAAGATGTGGATGGATTCGGCCTCGAGCCGCTGCAAATGCGTAAGCGCGATGTTCATGGACTGTGAGCGTTCTCTCGTGCCATCCAGACCTTGCATCAGATGGATCGGGCGTCTTTTTCAGCCGCCCGGTTCAAGCTTCACCGCTGGACACTATCGGTTCGTGCCGGCGTTCTAGCAGATCGCCACCTGATATAACAACGCTGGAAAGGTCGGCGGCCAACCCGATAAGGAACGAATTTTCCACGAAAAGCCCGAAATCCGGAAATTTCTGCCCGACAGATTGATGGCCCTCAAAGGCCGTGAAAAATCTTGGCGGAACCCTCGGGAAAACGGTCGGGCCGATAGATGCTTTCGTTATGCGATGCGGCCACGCCGCCGATTTCGATGGCCGCAAGATCCTCGCCGCACTATCGAAAACCGGACCCAGCCGCTATACCGGCTCCTGAACCCGCACCGGGCGGGATGCTGCAAAAAAGTCGCCACCAAACACCGTCCGTCGCCAAGCGACCCCAGCGCATTGTGAACCAGAGCATTGACCCCGATTTCCACCATCAAGCAGCACCTCTCGCCGTCACGGATCAACATCACCTTCTCCATCCTCTGCTTCTTTTGCCCGCCTGTGCTGGGGTCGGCGGTCAGCTTTGTGTTCAATGGCGGCGGCCTGTGGTCGGTGTTTCTGCTTGCGCTGAAAAGACGGCACTTCAACATCGACCAGCCGATGACCGCCATGACGGTCGCCATTTATGCCTATGGCGCAGCCTGCGTGCTCGCCTCCATCGTCAACAATTCGATCGCCAGGGATGTGCCGCATCTGGCGGGACTGATCACCTTCCTGTTTTTCCCCGTGTCATACGCGACCTGGAGCATTACCGAGAAAACCACGCTGGCGCGCATCGTCGTGCTGGCGAGTGCTGCCGCCTGTTTTGGCGCCCTGCTGCTGGCGATCGTCCAATATTACTGGCTGGGCATGCGGGCCGAAGGCGGCGCCGGCAATGCGATCGTGTTTGCAACGGTCACCTGCCTCAGTGTGATGATGTGCCTGGCGGGCGCCTTGTCTGGCATCGAAAAGAAAAAAGCCTTGCTGGCCTGCGCGGCGCTGGCCGGGACGGTCGCCATCCTCTATTCGGAGTCGCGGATCATCTGGCTGGCGATGCTGGTGGCCGGCATCGCCGTCCCGCTTATCAACCGTCGCAGGCTCACCAGCCGAAATGTCATTCGTCTGCTGCTGATTGCGGGCGCGATCGGCGTGGTTATCGCCGCCGTCGGATTCCCCATCATTTCCGAGCGCGCAGCCTTCCTTTTCAGCGACTGGAATGCACTGGCCACGAAAGGTGACCACACCACGGCACTCGGCTTCCGTGCTGCGCTTTGGCAGATCGGCCTCAGCGCCTTCCGCGACATGCCGATTTTCGGTCACGGCATTGCTGCAAGCCGTGAGCTGATAGAGGATGGATTCCGCAATCAGTTCAACATGCCGTCCGTGGGTTTCAGCCATTTCCACAACGGCTTCCTCACCGCATTGGTGCAGGCAGGGCTGCTTGGCGCCATAACCTTGGCGGCTATTTTCGTCGTTGTCGCAAGAAATGCGGCCGTCGTGCTGCGCACCAGCGCCGATACGATCGAGCGGTTCGGCGCCACGATGATTGTCGTTACCGTGATCACCTATCTCATCGGCGGCCTGACCGGCATCCTGGTCGGCCACGACATCCTCGATTCGACACTGATGGTGTTCCTGGTATCCGGGACCTATCTTGCTTCGGGCCGCCAACAGGCGTTGCCCGAACTGGCCTCGACGCCGCAGGCAAGCCAGCCATGAAAGTGCTGGTCACAGGCGCGACGGGCTTCATCGGCAGGCAGGTCGTCAACCAGCTTGGCCAAGCGGGGTTCGAGGTGCGCATGGCATCGCGTCACCCGGAACGGCTCGATCCCGCGAGGGATGCCGTGCTGTTGCCGGACTTCGGCGCACCGGCCCAGGCATTCCAGGCGCTGATGCGAGATATCACCGATGTCGTCCACTGTGCGGCTCTCAACAATGACCGCAAGGCGAGCGAGGCCGACTTCCTGGCCGCCAACGCGACACTGACCGAACAGCTGGCGCGCGCGGCCGCCGCGCAGGCCAGCGGGCGCTTCATCTATCTGTCTTCGATCCGGGCAGTAGTCGGTCCCGGTTTCAGTGGGACGATCAGCGAGGCGACACCGCCAGCCCCGCAATGCGCCTATGGGCGCTCGAAACGCGAAGGCGAGATCAGGGTGCTGGAAGCCTATGCGTCCAGACCTACCGATGCCACGGCGCTGCGCCTGCCGTCGATCTATGGCGAAGGCATGAAGGGAAACCTGGCGACGCTGATGCGCCTGGGCGGCATGCCTATGGCCTTGTCGCTGCCGGCGGCGGCCTTCAGCGGCGTACGATCGCTGATGTCATGCGAGGCGGCAGCTCGGACTGCGGTGTATCTGTTGAGCCGTCAGCAGCCGCTTCGCCCCGTCTATGTCACCTGCGATCACCCTCCTCTCCCGGTCTCGGCAATCATCGGGGCGTTCCGGAACGGTTTTGGCTACTCATTGCGGCTGTCTAGAGTGCCTGCCGGCCTGATGCGGGCAGTGTTGACCTTACTGGGCAAACGCAAAGCATGGGACGCGATCACAGCGACACAGATTTGCGATCCATCCCTGCTGCTCTCCGAAGGCTGGGCGTCGCGGACCGATACGCTCGAACAATTGACCGAACTCGCGCGCCGCTACAAATCGGGTGCTGCTCAGCGATAGAAGATCGTGCCTACAAGAATGCGGATATCGAGGCCGATCGAGGCCATCGTGAGATATTCGGCATCGGTCTCGGCGCAAAGTTTCGGGTCCGACATGTCGATGCCTTTCATCTGCGCCAGCCCGGTAATGCCCGGAAGCGCCGCAAGCACACCCAATTGCCTACGGCGTTCGATCAGCTCCGTTTGCGTGGGCAGGCACGGACGCGGTCCGACCAGGCTCATCTCGCCCTTCAGCACATTCCACAGCTGTGGCAGCTCGTCGATCTTGAATTTTCGCAGCACCGCGCCGGCGGCAGTGACGGAGTTTGCCGGCGCCTGATGCGAGGGCAGAGACGGCGTTCCCACAACCATCGTCCGCAACTTGTGGCAACGAAACAGCGCGCCATTCTGTCCGACCCGGGTTTGAGAAAACAATGCGGGTCCAGGCGACGACAGCCTGATTGCCAACATGGCAAGCAGGATGACGGGCGAGGTCGGCGGCAAGAGAACCGCCGCCACGACGAGGTCGAAAACTCGCTTCGGCCCTTTCACGGCCATGCCGGCATGCTCCCAGGTTCACAACAATGCCGGCCAACGCCGGAGGCAAAATGACGGTCGGGTAGTACGCGGCCATCCGCCCCGCACAAGGAAAGCACGACACGTTGGCCCCGATCAGATTTGCCTCATGCCGTCTGTATCGCACCAACGGCCGCGGATCATGGCCGGCCCAATCACAGCCGCTCGCGACAGGCTTAACCCGCTTGCCCGACTGTTTTCGCAACGGTTTCGCGGCGCGCGTCGGCTTGAGGCTCTTCCGCCTGATGGAGCCCCGCCATGACGGCAAGCGCGGCGGCCTTGTCCTGGTCGCGCATGGCCGCCTGCAGCGACGTCAGCGCTGCCTGGACCCTGGACCACCCCACGACATCGGTTCGCAGGCCGAAGATCTTGGGGATATCGAGCGCGACAATCTCCTCATTGCCGCCATGCAGCACCTCGTGAAGCTTCTCGCCCGGCCTGATCCCGGTGAAACGGATCGGAATGTCGGTGTAGGGGCTTTTGCCGGCCATGCGGATCATGGTTTCGGCGACTTCGAGGATCGGCACCGGCTTGCCCATGTCGAGCATGTAGATGGCGTAATCGTCCTTGCCCTGGCGCCGCTCGGCATCGGCCGCCGACATGATGACGAGGTCGACGGCTTCGGCCACCGTCATGAAGTAGCGGGTCATGCGGCGATCGGTGATGGTGACCGGACCGCCGGCCTCGATCTGCGCCTGGAAGATGGTGGCGACCGAACCGTTGGAGCCGAAGACATTGCCGAACCGCACGGCAATGAACTTGGTGCCGGAGTGACGCCCATTGGGTTCGGTGGCGTGCGTTTCGTGCAGCGAAGAGACGATCTGCTCGGCGGCGCGCTTTGTCATGCCGAGCACCGAGGTCGGATCGACCGCCTTGTCGCTGGAAATCAGCAGGAACTGCGGCACCCCGCATTTGGCGGCAACCTCGGCGCAGACGAGGGTTCCCAAAATGTTGGTCTGGATCGCCGATTCCCAGTTCTCCTCGAGCAGCGGCACATGTTTGAGCGCGGCGGCGTGGAAGATGATGTCGGGCTTGAAGTCGCTGACGACGCGGGTGATCTGGCGCCGGTCGGTGACATCGACGATACGGCTCTTGAGCCGGGCATGATCCTTCTCGTCGACCTGCTGGTCGAGCTGGAAAATCCCGAACTCCGAGATATCGGCAACCAGAACCGCCTCGGCGCCGAGTTCCAGCGACCGCTTGACCAGGATGCGACCGATTGAGCCGGCGCCGCCGGTCACCAGGACGCGCTTGCCGCTGACGAAGCCGCCAATGCGCTCAACGTCCGACGGAACCGTGGAGCGGCGCAGGATCGTTTCCATCTCGACAGCGTCGAGGACCAGCTTGCCGCCCTGCCCGAGCTCCGAGACGCCGGAGAACTGGACGACGGTTATGCCGCTGTGGCGGGCGACACGGACCAGCTCCGAATACTCGATCTCGCGTTCGGTGCCATTGCCGAAAATCAGCATGTCGAGGCTTTTGGTGCCTCTTGCATATTCTTCCAGCACCTCGACCAGGTGGGGCCGCACGGCCACCACCGGGACGCCCTGGATCTGCGTGCCCAGCGGCGCGCCGTTCTCGATGGCCATGATGCCGGCGATGGAATACTCGGGCGGCTGTGCCGTGCGCGTGAACCGGATGATGACGTCTGCCTCGCCGAGCCTGCCGACGAACAGCGCCTGCTTGATCGCCACATTGTTTGCATTGCGGCTCAGGATTCGCCAGCTCGCCCCGTCGCGCAGGAAGCGGTAGTAGAGCCGCGGCGCCGAAATGATGGTGAAGGAGACGAGGAAAAAGACGATAAACTGGCGCTCGTTTAGGCCGGTCACCGGCTGAAACGATCGAACCGCCAGCGAGACGACATAGAGCGTGACGGTCAGGATCGCGCAGCTCTTCAGGATGTTGAAGAAGTCGGGGGTGGAGGCGAAGCGCCACACGGTGTTGTAGAGACCGCAATAGCGAAACAAGAGATGGCTGAGCAGAACAATGCTCACCCAGCACGCCAGGCCCGGCCAGGAGAGCGCATCGAATGAAAGTCTCGACTGCGAAAGCCCGAGACTCAGCGCCACCGCGACCAAGACCATGACCAGGTCCTGGATCATTATAATGGCGCGCCGCATCTTCGGCCGAAGTCCCGATACGGCTTCTACATAGGATGTCATTGGGTAGTACTGAACTCCAGGCGCAAGGACTTGGACACTAACGTAGTGCGAGAGCGACGGAAACCCGTCACCAATCACCTGTTTGGAGTGCCAATCCCCAGCCCCGCCGCTTTGTATCGCATAGCGTGGAGTTGGGGGCGTCGCCAGATATTTTTTTCGCAAGCTGCTTGGTTAAGGGATTGGGAGATCAATCGGCTAATATTTTCGCGAGATTTTCGCAAAAAGTCGAGCCGCTGGGACGACAGGTGCAACTGGGGCAACAAAAGCAGGAGGGCATCGGCGAGGCGAGGCTGCGCCTCTGTTCGCGATCAAGAATCCGCGAATTTGCCGATTCGCGCCCCTTTTATGGACAGATCCTGGCAACGGCATCATCAAGCAGGCCGAAGGAGACATAGAACCACCTTTTGCGTCGATTTCGGCCAATCCAGCGCATTCCAGCCAAAAGTCGTGGCGAATTTTGCCGTCGACAGCCGTGAATTGGGAGGGCGCCGTGCCTTGGTCGGATAGTCGCTGGTCGCGATGTCCCGCACCCGCGCTGTGGGGCCGCCGTGCCGCGCGCTCGTGTCGAGCATGTGACGGGCAAAGCCGCTCCAGTTGACGTCGCCAACTCCGGCGAGATGGTAGATCCCATAGCCATCGAAGCTGTCGTCATCGCGCAACATCGCCGCCGCCTGCAGGATCGCATCGGCAATATCAAGTGCGGATGTCGGGTTCCCCCATTGGTCGGAGACGACAGCGATCTCGTCGCGGTCGCTGGCCAGCCGCAGCATGGTCTTGACGAAATTCCTGCCGAACGGGCTGTAGACCCAGGCGGTGCGCAGGATCAGGTGGCGCGGATTGGCTGCTGCCACCGCCAGTTCGCCGGCGAGCTTGGAGGCGCCGTAGACGCCGAGCGGCGCGGTGGCGTCGGTCTCGACATAGGCGCCGTCCTTCGAACCGTCGAAGACATAGTCGGTCGACAGATGGATGACGGGCACGCCGAGCCGTGCCGCCGCCTCGGCGACCTTGCCGGCGCCTACGGCGTTCACCGCGAAGGCAAGGTCGGGCTCATCCTCGGCCTGGTCGACCGCGGAGTAGGCGGCAGCCGACACCACGGTGTCCGGCCGCACTGCTGCGAGAGCGTCGAACACCGTGTCGGGCCGCGCCAGATCGAGCGTCGGCCGCCCGACCGCGACGACCTCAACGTCATCACGCCCCTGCCCGGCCTCCAGCAGGCTGGTGGCGACCTGACCGTCGCGTCCGGTGACAACCAGCCTCACGCCGCGCCCTTCCTGCCTTCAATCTGGCCCCGGGACTGCACTTGCCCGAGCCGCTCGCCGGCATAGCGCTGTTCGCGGATCGGCCCCCACCACCATTTGTTGTCGAGGAACCAGTCAACCGTCCTTGCCAGGCCGCTGTCGAAACTCTCCGCTGGCGCCCAGCCGAGATCCCTGCCGATCTTGGAGGCGTCGATGGCGTAGCGGCGGTCGTGACCCGGGCGATCGGTGACGAAGCTGATCAGATCGCGATAGCGTTTGCCGCCGGCGCGTGGCCTTCTGGCGTCGAGCAGATCGCAGATCGTCTCGACGACGCTCAAGTTGGTCCGCTCGGAATTGCCGCCGACATTGTAGCTCTCGCCCGGCTGCCCCTTGGTGGCGACCAGCTCCAGGGCGCGGGCATGATCCTCGACGAACAGCCAGTCGCGCACATTGGCGCCGGCGCCGTAGACCGGCAGCCGCTTTTCGTCGAGCGCGTTGAGGATCACCAGCGGGATCAGCTTTTCGGGAAAGTGATATGGCCCGTAATTGTTCGAGCAGTTGGAGAGCACGACCGGCAGGCCATACGTCTCGTGCCAGGCCCGCACCAGATGGTCGGACGCCGCCTTTGAGGCGGAATAGGGCGAGGACGGCGCGTAAGGCGTTTCCTCGACGAACATGCCGCCGTCGAAGGGCAGATCGCCGAACACTTCATCGGTCGAGACATGGTGGAAGCGGAAGCGGGCTTTCCTGTCCTCACCAAGGCCGCGCCAATATTCGAGCGCCGAATTCAGCACCCGGTAGGTGCCGACGATGTTGGTCTCGATAAAGGCGCCGGGTCCGTCGATCGAGCGGTCGACATGGCTTTCGGCGGCGAGATTCATGACGACGTCGATCTCGTCGCGGTGGAGGATGTCGAGGACCGCCCGCTCGTCACAGATGTCGGCCTGCGCAAATTTGTAGTTGTGCGCATTCTCGATCGTGCGCAGCGAAGCGAGATTGCCGGCATAGGTAAGCTTGTCGAGATTGGTCACATGGTAGGCCGGATTGGCGCACAAATGCCGGCACACCGCCGAGCCGATGAAGCCGGCACCGCCTGTCACCAGAAAATTCATGGCGCTCTCCTCACATCGTCGCGCGTCATGCGAACACCTCGGCCGTGGCAAGCGTCGGCGCCTTGAGGTCCTTGGCCGAGAGCTCGAAGGCGCCGGCTGGCGACGGCCAATCGATGCCGATGTCGGGATCGTCGAAACGGATCGATCGGTCGTGCGCCGGCGAATAGGTGTCGGTGACCTTATACAGGACCTCGGTGTCCGGCACGAGCGTGACGAAGCCGTGCGCGAAACCCTTCGGCACCAGGATCTGGTTGCCTTTCTCGGCCGATATTTCGAGCGCGACCCATTTGCCGAAGGTTTTCGAGCTGCGGCGAATGTCGACCGCGACGTCGAGAATCTTGCCTCTGATCACACGCAGCAACTTGTCCTGCGCGCGTGGAGGAAGCTGATAGTGAAGCCCCCGCACGACACCCGCGGCCGCCGAATAGGAGTGATTGTCCTGGACGAAACGCAAATCGATGCCGGCTTCAAAAAAGCGCTCGGCATTCCAGGTCTCGATGAAATAGCCGCGCGCATCGCCGTGCCGCTTCGGCACGATCTCGAGCACGCCGTCCAAACCGAGCTGCCTGACTTCCAGCACTCTAATTCTCCGTCAGCTCGGCGACACGCCGGCGCAGATAGGCGGCGTATTCGTTCTTGCCCAGGCGCATGGCGCATGCAGCTGCCCGCGCTCGAGATAGACGTTGTTGACCGCCGTGATCTCAAGCTCGCCGCGCGCCGAGGGCTTGATCGTCGAAGCGATGTCGACGACCTCGTTGTCGTAGAAATAGAGGCCGGTGACCGCCCAGTTGGACTTCGGCTTCTCTGGCTTTTCCTCGATCGTCAAAGCGGTGCCGCTGAGCTTGTCGAACGACACCACGCCATAGCGCTGCGGATCCTCGACATGGTAGGCGAACACCGACGCCCCGCTTTCCCGCTGCGTGGCAGCGCGGCAGAGCTGCGACAGGCCCTCACCGAAATATATGTTGTCGCCGAGGATCATCGACACATTGTCCTTGCCGATGAAGTCGCGGCCGATGATGAAGGCCTCGGCAAGCCCGTTGGGCTGCGGCTGTTCGGCATAGGACAATTCGAGCCCGAATTCCGAACCGTCACCCAGCAACTCGCGAAAGATCGGCAAGTCGCGTGGCGTCGAGATGATAAGAATCTCGCGAATTCCGGCGAGCATCAATACGCTCAGCGGATAGTAGATCATCGGCTTGTCATGTATCGGTAGAATTTGTTTAGATATCGCTAATGTTATAGGATAAAGGCGGGTTCCGCTGCCTCCAGCAAGTATAATCCCCTTCAACCGAATCTCCTTGAGTTACCCAAGCCGATCAGAGCGCGCCCGTGCCTATCGCGAGGTGCTGACCGAACAGGGCCTGCCGGTTGCCGAGCCTCTGCCCGGCGCCTGCTTCCCGCCGCCCGCAAAAGGTAACACAGGATAGAGCCGGTGGCCGCATTTTTACAGCGGACGAATGGTGGCTGCTCTGTTGGCATCCCGTCCGATGCCAAAGGAGCAGCCATCAACGATCCAGGAGTACTGGCAGCCCGCGGGTGATGGGCGCAAGGCCGGACGGCTGATGACCTTCCGCGCAGCCGCCTTCTCATGGCCGTTCACCGATCATGAGGCCGGCCTTTGCTGTGGGGCTCGACGGAGGCCTTCAGGCGGATGATACGGAAGCGCCCGCTAAGCCGTTGCCAGTGCTTCTCCGCAGACCTAGAGGAGACGCTGGGCGCCGTCGAAAATGCTGCTGGCAACGAGATATTTCCTTGGCATATTAGAAAAGACGCGGATTTCGAAGCCATTTTTGCTGTTGACAGGTGAGCTGACTTCAATAAGTAGCGGCCTGAACTTAAAATAACAAAAGCAGAATTATGAAATTCGGGTCAAGCGGTGTTCGGGGTTTGGCTTCGGAATTGGTTGGAAAGCCAACCGGCCTTTATACTGAAGCTTTTGCTAAGCGTTTGGTTTCCAGTGGATTCCAATCCAATGGCCAGGTCTTCGTTGGCCGTGATCGACGCGATAGCAGTCAGACAATTGCAGACAACTGCATGGCAGCCTTGGCCGCAAGCGGGTTTCAGCCCTTGGATTGCGGCATCCTCCCTACGCCGGCTCTCGCTCTATATGCCCAAAAACACTGTGCCGCGGCCATCATGGTGACTGGCTCGCATATCCCCGCGGATCGCAACGGCATCAAGTTTTACAGCCTGAAAGGTGAGATCGACAAAGCAGATGAGGCTGCGATCACGAACTATGTCGCCGAACGGTCAAATGTGTACCAATGGCCGCCCGCGTGCGGAACGTGGCCGGTTTGTCATGACGAAGCGGTCGCGTCCTATCGAGACCGCGCCAATGGCATATTGGAGCCGGGCTCTCTTTCGGGCATGAAGGTCGGTGTCTATCAGCACAGTTCGGTCGCAGCGGAGTTGCTGGTAGAGGTTCTTCAATCGTTCGGGGCCAACGTCGTTCCCGTCGGAAAAACTGAAACCTTCGTGCCAGTCGATACCGAAGCCGTGGATGCGGCCACGCTTGCGAAGCTGAAGGGTTGGGCCCACGAATTCAAGCTTGACGCCATTGTGTCCACGGACGCCGATGCCGACCGACCCCTTGTCGCTGACGAGAACGGTGATCTGTTTCGGGGGGACCTGATCGGGCTCGCCACGGCGCTTTTCGTGACCGCGGATACTGTCGTGACACCGGTGACCTCCAATTCGGGCATTTCAAATGCCCTGGGTTTGGAGGTGAGAAGAACAAAGGTCGGATCGCCATTTGTTATTGCCGGCATGGAAGCTGCATACGACGATGACAAGATTGTCGTCGGCTTCGAGGCCAATGGCGGCGTGCTCCTGGGATCGGATTGCCAGCTGAATGACAAGACGCTTACGGCACTGCCGACACGGGACGCGCTCCTCCCGATTCTGGCAGTGCTCGGCACTGTGGCATCGACAAAAACTCCCTTGTCTCGCTTACGCGAGATGTGGAAGCTCCCATCCTGCGCAAGCGAACGACTTGAGAACTTTCCCCTAGAGAGCTCGCGCAAACTGCTGCGCCACCTGGCGAGCTCGGATTCGCTCCAGCAGTTTCTAGCTCCGTTTGGCACTGTTGCCGACGTCGATGAAACCGACGGCATCAGGGCGCGGATGCATACAGGCGAGATCATACACTTGCGGCCGTCCGGAAATGCGCCGGAATTGCGCTGTTATTCGGAGGCTGCGGACTTCGACAGGGCGACAGCGCTCGTAGCGCAGACACTGGAGAAGGTGCGGGCAACCGCGTCCACAGACACTGAGGTCGTTCGATGAAAGTTGTTCCGGTCATCATCAGCGGTGGAGCTGGTTCGCGACTATGGCCGGCCTCCCGGCAGTCGCATCCCAAACCCTTCCTCAAGGTGACGGACGGACATTCGCTCATACAGCATACTGTGTTGCGAGCTGCCTCGATCCCGGATGTCGTCGAGCTTGTCACCGTGACGTCCAGGGAACACCTTTTCCTCACGAAAGACGATTTCGACGAGCTGGAATCAGTCATCCTGCCGCGCACCTTTCTGCTTGAACCAGAGGGGCGCGATACTGCCGCCGCTGTGGCAGCGGCCACGATCCACGTCAAGGCAACGCAAGGTCCCGACGCCATTCTGTGCATCTTTCCCGCCGATCACATGATCGGGAACGTGCCGGCATTTCTAAGCGTCATGGCCAGGGCAATCGAACATGCGAAGCAAGGACGTATCGCAACCCTGGGCATAAACCCGACCCGGCCGGACACGGCATTCGGCTATATCGAGGCAGACGGCGAAAAAGTTGTCCGATTCGTTGAGAAACCGGACATCGAAACAGCCAAGTCCTATGTCGCGTCCAAGCGCTTCTTCTGGAACGCCGGCATCTTCTGTTTTAAAGCACAGGTAATGCTCGACGAGATGGCTTCGCATTGCCCCGCAGTGATCAACGCCGTTCTCGACAGCTACGAGAACGGTCGCGTCAGCCATGGCGAAGGCTTTGCCAACATCGAACTCTCATCGGAACATTTTGCTTTGGCTCCGCGTATATCACTCGACCATGCGGTGATGGAAAAGGCACAAAACCTGGCCGTCGTCCCCTGCGACATGGACTGGAACGACATCGGATCGTGGAACGCGATGGCCGAACTGGTCGCCGCCGATGAGAGCGGGAACAGGATTCGCGGCGACGTTCGCATGGTGGACACAACCGGCAGCTACATAAGTTCGGGCAAGCGCGTCATCGGCACGGTCGGCATCAGCGACCTGGTGATCGTGGATTCCCCGGATGCCTTGCTCGTGGCGTCCCGCGACCGCGTCCAGGACGTCAAGAAGCTGTTCGAGTCCCTCAAGGCTTCCGGACATGATGCGCATTTGCTTCACAGCACCGTGCACCGACCGTGGGGCACTTACACGGTCCTGGAGGAAGGCGAACGCTTCAAGATCAAACGCATCGAGGTGAAGCCGGGTGGGCGCTTGAGCCTGCAAATGCACTATCATCGTTCGGAGCACTGGGTCGTGGTCAGCGGCACAGCGAAGATAGTCAACGGGGACCAGGAATTGCTCCTGACCACCAATCAATCCACCTATATCCCGTGCGGCCACAAGCATCGGCTGGAGAACCCCGGCAATATCGGCTTGGTGATGATCGAGGTCCAAAGCGGCGAGTATCTCGGCGAGGATGACATCGTGCGGTTCGACGACGTATACGGTCGCACCTGACAATTCATTTGGCTCGCAGGGCTGGGGCGAGCAAACATCAATTCTGGGCTGGGGCGGAGCAATCATCAGACACAATCGAGAGAATTGATGACAAAGACAGCACTGATAACAGGCGTCACCGGGCAGGACGGCGCCTACCTGGCTGAGCTGCTGCTCTCCAAGGGCTATGAAGTTCACGGGCTGGCCAGGCGATCGAGCACTGCAGACGTGAACACCACGCGACTGAAATGGCTTGGCATCGAGAAAGACGTCCGGATCGTTGACGGAAACCTGACGGATCTGTCAGGCCTGGCTCGAACCATGCGCGACATAAGGCCGGACGAAGTCTACAATCTTGCGGCCCAGTCCTTCGTCAAATCATCGTGGCAGCAGCCGATCCTGACGGGCAACGTCACCGGAATAGGCGTGACCAACGTTCTCGAGGCGCTCCGCCTCGAAATCCCCGAGGCGCGCTTCTATCAAGCCTCGTCGTCCGAAATGTACGGCCTTATCCAGGAACCAATGCAATCGGAGACGACGCCTTTTCATCCTCGCTCCCCCTATGCCGTAGCGAAGCTCTATGGCCACTGGATAACGATCAACTATCGCGAAAGCTTCGGCCTGCATGCCTCAAGCGGCATCTTGTTCAATCACGAATCACCACTTCGCGGCATCGAGTTCGTGACCCGCAAAGTCACGGACGCGGTCGCACGCATCAAGAAGGGCATGTCCAAGGAATTGCGGCTCGGAAACATCGACGCGAAGCGCGACTGGGGCCACTCGAAGGACTATGTCCGCGCCATGTGGCTGATGCTGCAACAGGACCAGCCGGATGACTATGTCATCGCGACAGGCAGGACGACGACGGTGCGCGATATGTGCCGGATCGCCTTCCAACATGTCGGACTCGAGATTGATGACTATCTTGTCATCGATCCGGCGTTGTTCAGACCGGCCGAAGTCGAAATCCTGCTCGGCAATCCTGCGAAGGCAAAGCAAAAGCTGGGCTGGGAAGCGACGATCTCGCTGGAAGAGATGATCCGTGAAATGGTGGATGCCGATCTCGAACGCCATACTAACCCGTCGAGAGGCTGAGTTGAGCAGAAAGCCCCATTTGCGTTATGGTCGATAGGTTCACGCATCGCATCCTCATAACCGGGGCAAGCGGGTTCGTCGGCTCGGCACTGTTGCAGCTGCTGGAACGGGACCATGGCGACTGCAAGGTGTTCGCGCTTGGTCATGGCAAAGAGCAACAAAACGCAATCGACCTGCTGGACCGGGAAGCGGTTGGCACCGCCGTCCGCGAGGTACAGCCAACTGCGCTTATCCATTTGGCAGCGGTCGCCGCACCTTCCGATGCACGCAACGCGCCACGACACGCCTGGAACGTCAATGTTACGGGAACGATGAATCTTGCCGAATCTGTGCTGCGACACGCGCCGAAGGCACGGTTCGTTTACGTTGGGAGTTCGGAGGCCTATGGCGCTTCGTTCCTCGACGTAGCCGGCCCGGTGACGGAAAGCGCGCCGCTTCGGCCGATGAACGTCTACGGCGCCACCAAGGCGGCCGCAGACCTGATGATCGGGCAAATGGCATATGACGGTCTGCGCGCTGTCCGCTTTCGCCCGTTCAATCACACCGGCCCTGGTCAGTCCGATACCTACGTGGTCTCCAACTTCGCACGCCAGATCGCCGAGATCGTGTCCGGCAAAAGCGAACCGATCATTCAGGTAGGAAATCTTGAAGCCGAGCGCGATTTCCTGGATGTTCGCGACGTGGTGCGCGCGTATGCGAGTTCCGCGATTCTCGACCTGGATGCCGAACCGGACCATGTTTACAACTTGGCATCCGGACAACCGCGGAAGATCCGGGATATCCTGGACGCGCTGATTGCGCAGTCGGGCATCGACATCGAAGTCCGCGCCGACCCTAAAAAACTTCGTCCGAACGACATCCCTGTTGCCTGGGGTGATGCGTCAAAGGCACGCGCCAAGCTGAATTGGACGCCTTTGGTGCCATTCGAGCAGACAATCGCCGACGTTTTCGGATATTGGCACCGGCTATGTAACGCCCGCTGACTTTGTCGCGGCAGGGCGCAAGGACCGAGCACATGTTCCGAAGCCTATGGCAATACCGCCATTTCATCATCTCCTCCATCAGAGGCGAACTGAAGGGACGTTTCGTACGCTCACGCTTGGGCGGCCTTTGGTTC
This sequence comes from Mesorhizobium sp. CNPSo 4688, assembly GCF_057784295.1. Taxonomy (NCBI): domain Bacteria; kingdom Pseudomonadati; phylum Pseudomonadota; class Alphaproteobacteria; order Hyphomicrobiales; family Phyllobacteriaceae; genus Mesorhizobium; species Mesorhizobium sp. CNPSo 4688. Next base: position 31,538 of record NZ_JBWLUY010000020.1, on the reverse strand, counting down.
ATCCTTCATCCACTTGCGCAGGCGCTTATTTTCTCGATTGTCCTTTCGGAAGTTCTCAAGGCTCGGCTTCCGGATACGGACAGCCCAGCTGCCTATCCGATCTATCTTCTGTCCGGCATGGCCGCGTGGAATTTGTTCAGCGAAATTCTCACTCGCAGCATGACGGTCTTCATCGAGCAGGCACCGGTGATGAAGAAGATCGCCTTTCCGCGTCTGTGCCTGCCCGTGATCGTGGGGGGCACGGCGTTGATCAATCATCTGCTGCTGCTCGTCGCCCTGTTCATCATCTTCATCTTCCTGGGACATATTCCGGGCCGCGCGTTGATCCTGCTGCCGATCGGGATCGTCCTGATTGCGGCGATCGGCTTCGGTCTCGGCGTCATCCTCGGGGTGATGAACGTGTTCATCCGCGACATCGCGCAGGTGATGACGATCGTGCTGCAGCTCTGGTACTGGCTGACGCCAATTGTCTACCCGGCCAATGTACTGCCCGAGAAGTACAGTTTTGTGATCGGTCTCAATCCGGTTGCGCCGTTGGTGGCGCTGTATCAGGATGCGCTGTTGTTCAACCGCTGGCCGAATCCGGAAAGCTTGATCATGCCAGCGGTCTTGGGGCTCCTGAGCGTGACCTTCGCGATGATTTTCTTTCGTCGCGCAAGCCCCGAACTCATTGACGTGTTGTAGCCATGACCGTGCTTTCCGTCAGTCACCTGTCGAAACGCTATGCAAACTATGCGAGCAGCCTCGAGAGATTTGCGGGCTGGTTCGGCGCGCCGGTCAAGCCAACCGAGGAATTCTGGCCGGTCAAGGATATCTCGTTCTCACTGGCGGCCGGAGAGGCGCTCGGTCTCATCGGACAGAACGGCGCGGGAAAGAGCACCCTTTTGAAGCTGATCACCGGCACGGTGCGGCCGACCGAAGGTGCGGCGCATGTCGGCGGCCGTATCAGCGCCATCCTTGAGCTCGGGCTCGGCTTCAACCCCGAGTTCACCGGAAGGCAGAACGCCTTCCATGCCGGCGGGCTGATGGGCCTTTCACAGGGGCGTCTGGCCGAGCTGATGCCGCATATCGAGGACTTCGCCGAGATCGGCGAGTTCTTCGATCAACCGCTGCGAACCTATTCGAGCGGCATGCAGGCGCGGCTGGCCTTCGCGCTCGCCACCGCCGAGCGGCCGGATGTGCTGATTGTCGACGAGGTGCTTTCGGTTGGCGACAGCTATTTCCAGCACAAGAGCTTCGACCGGATACGCAGTTTCAGGGCCGGAGGCACGTCGATCATTCTGGTCACTCATAGCATGGGCGACGTCAGATCATTGTGCGACAGGGTGATCCTGCTGGATAAGGGCCATGTGTTGAAGGACGGACCGCCCGACGAGGTGGCCGACTATTACAACGCCCTGATCGCGACCAAGGAGAACGCGAAGCTGACAATTGAGCAACGGCGGGAAAAAGATGATTGGCTCTACAGCAGAAGTGGGACCAAGGCGGTGGCGGTTGAATCGGTGGCGCTGCTCGACAGTGATAGCGGGGATCCGATCAAGACCGCCGTTTCAGGACAAAGCATGACGGTTCGAGCCCGAATAGTCGCGAAGGAGGATATTCCGGAGCTTGTCATCGGTTTCATGCTAAAGGACCGCGCCGGCCATATCGTCTGGGGAACCAACACCTGGCATACGGGCCAAGTTCTCTCCAACCTCTCGGCCGGGGACAAGGTCGAATGCCGCCTGCGACTCTCCTGCGCTCTTGGCCAGGGCTCATACGGCCTTTCCGTGTCGCTCCACACGGGAGACGTTCATATCGACAACAATTTCGACTGGATTGAAAACGTGGAAGTATTCGACGTCATCAATACTGGCCGCCCATTCTTTATAGGGACGAGCCGGCTCGAACATGCATTCGAAATCGTCCGATGAAGAAAACTTTCGACGAACTCTATAAGGCCTTCGAGGACCGCTTTCGCGGCTCGAGGGGGGTCGTCAAGGACCGGCTCAAGATCTACCAACCCTTGCTAGCGCAAGTTCCTCGGCAGGCTGAGGGCCCGACCCCGGCGGTCGATCTCGGCTGCGGGCGAGGCGAATGGCTGGAGATACTCAGCGAAGCCGGTCTGGCTGCGACGGGCGTGGATACGAATGCGCGCATGGCGCAAGAAGCCATTGAGGGTGGCCTCAACATCGTATTGCACGACGCGCTCGAATATCTCGGAGGGCAGCCGACCGGCAGTGTGGCCGTGATTTCGGCCTTCCACATGGTCGAGCATGTGCCGACGGATTACCTGATCGAACTACTGGAAGAATGTAACAGAGTGCTAGTCGACGACGGGCTGCTGATCCTCGAGACGCCCAATCCGGAGAATATCTCGGTCGGCACGCATACTTTCCATCTGGATCCGACACACAAAAGCCCTTTGCCACCAAATTTGCTTGAATTCCTGGTGGGAGAGGCCGGTTTCGGGGAAACAGCAATCCTGAGGCTGAACGGCGCGCCAATGATCGAAGCAGGGCCGATTGAGCGTAGCATTCATCTCATGTTCGAAGTAGCGCGCGATTATGCCTGTCTGGCCAAGAAACACGACAAACAACCTGCGGAAGAGCCCGGCTCGCTTGCCGCCTTTGTCCAAGCAGCGTCACAACCGATCCCTACTGACACGAGAAAAATAAAAGAGTGGCTCCGTTCCGCCGATGACGAGATCGTTGGCATATCGGAAGCGGTCAAGGCAAATATGTCCTCCACTGCGGATCAGCTCCAACAACTGACCGACAAACTAGCCGCCCAGGCAGAGTTGATGCGAACGGGAAATATTGCGCTTCAGGACACGGTGACTTCTCTCGCCCGGCAACTGGAAAGCGTTACGGCGCTGACAGACGCTTTTCAGAATTCGACCTCATGGAGAGTCACAGCCCCCCTTCGGGGCGCAAAGTTCGTGACCCTGGCCATCATACGGTGGTCAAATGCCAAGCTTGTGATGCAGCATGGGTTGCTGTGGTTGCGCCGAAGGCCTCGCGCCGCGGCATTTGTCCAACGCGCAGTACGGTTCGCGCCACCGCTCGAACGCCGTCTTCTAGGTTTCGCACGAGCAAGCAGCGATTTGGTCGCTATCGATACGCGCTGGAAGCTCGATCCGGACCCCGTTGTCCTTAGCGCATGGCGCAAACGCCTCAAGGCTGGAAAGTCGGCATGACCTCGCAGCCATTAAGACTCTGGGTTGACGGCCAATGCCTGCAGACGCATAGCCGAAAGCGCGGAATTGGGCGTTACATACTGGATTTGCTCCGCGCCCTTTCGACCCACGAAAGCGGCATCGAGCTCTCGGTTTCGCTTAATGCCGCGATGCCTGAGGCCACAATTGCTGCGCGATCGCTGCTTTCCGGCATCGTGTCACCGGACCGCATTCACGTCTGGCATGGTAAAGTCGAAGGCGGTGAAGCCGACTACGGCCACACGGCATGGCGCAGCCGCAGCGAATTGGCCCTCGTCCATCACGTCAATCAACTCAGTCCAGACATCGCCCTGTCTGCGAGTCCGTTCGAAGGCGCCGTCGACCCTGCAGTTCCATACCTCGGCGGCTCATTGGCGTCGGTTAGGACCGCAGCCATGTTCTATGATGCGATCCCGTTCAGGTTTCCTAACAAATACATTATAGACCCCCGTCAACGGGAGTATTACTATCGGCGTCTTTCTAGCTACAAGAATTTTGATCTGGTGTTCACCATTTCAGATTTCTCCTCTCAGGAATTTCGATTGTTCTCTGGATCAGAGACAGGGATATGCATTGGCGCCGGCATATCTGAAAGTTTTGTTCAACTTATCGACGATGGTGTAGATAAGAATTCAATCGATGGTAGATATATTCTATACGTCGGTGGCCTGGACTGGCGAAAGAACCTTGAAGTAATACCGGAAGCGTTTCGAAAAATTCCTAAATCATTGCAAGATAATTTAAAGTTCGTCATCGCCGGGGAGATTAACGCCCGTGAAAAGGTTGAATACTCCAACATTTGGCAATCTCATGGTTTGCCCGCTGACCGAATCGTATTCGCAGGCGCGGTCGACGACAAAACGTTGGTTCGTCTCTACAAAGGGGCGCTTGCACTGATCCAACCATCCTTCATGGAAGGCTTCGGGCTGACTGCACTGGAAGCAATTGCCTGCGGAACACCTGCAATCGCGGCCAGAGCGGGCGCGCTTCCAGAAGTTGTCGGAGATGGAGCACTGCTCTTTGACCCCACGTCACCTTCGGACCTTGCGGAGAAAATCGAAACGGTAGCGGCAGACAAGCTCGATGCGCAAAGGCTGAAAGAACTCGCGCGGGAAAGAATTGACACGTTCACTTGGCGAAACGTAGCAGACCGTCTGGTCCAGGGCCTGCACGGACTCGACCGCCACACGACTGCGCCACGGCTCGACCTGGTCGATGCGCTTGGCACCATCAAGAGAAATGAAGAGGAAGACGTGTCGACCTTGATGGCCCTCGCCGAGCCTGAAGCCACGAGGCCGCGCCTGCTGGTGGACGCAAGCGCAACATTAATAGACGACCACAGGACCGGCATTCAACGCGTGGTCCGACGTATCTGCGAAAACATGTTCCCGCAGCGCTCAAGCGACGAGGGCAAGTACATCTCGTTTTGCGACGACGCATCCGGCTGGTACTTTGCAAGGGAGTGGACGGGACGGCCGCCTTCGAAGCAGTCGTCGAACCGACTCCGGCCGCAGGCCGGCGATACGGTTTTGATGCTCGACAGTTCCTGGCCTTTTCACACCCTCCATCCGGCATTTCTTCGCCCGGTCTTGCTCAAAGGCGGCGACGTCATATCCTGCCTTTACGACACGGTTCCCCTGCGTTCGGCCGCCTTTTGCCATGAGGGCATGCCGCCCATTTTCAGTGCGTGGTTTCAAACCGCGCTTGTCTATTCCACCGGCATCGTCTGCATCTCGCGCGCAGTTGCCGACGAATTGCTGGATCTGCTCGCCGGCATCGGGTTTCCGCGCCGCATGAAGGTCGGCTACTGGCAGCTCGGCGCTGATTTCGCGACCGAGCCGTCCGCTTCCAAGCCGGTTCGACGAAGCAAGAGCGCGGCGCGTCCTTATTTCCTGATGGTCGGAACGCTAGAACCCCGCAAGGGCCACCGCGTTGCGCTGGATGCCTTCGAGGCATTGTGGGCCGACGGCGTCGATATCGAGTTGGTTATCGTTGGAAAAATTGGATGGGGCATCTCGCATCTTGCCGACCGCATTCGGCGCCATGGGGAATTTGGCAAGCGTCTGCATTTGCACGAGAAGGTTGGCGATAGCGAGTTGGGCGCCCTGTACAAGGAGTGCGACGCCTTGATTGCGGCCTCCTTTGCCGAAGGTTTCGGCTTGCCCATCGTCGAGGCAGGCCATTTCGGCAAGCCAGTGCTTGCCAGCGACATTCCGGTGTTCCGCGAGGTGGGCAAGGGTGCGGCCGAGGCGCATTTCTTCGAGGTCGGTTCCCCTGTCGCGCTGGCCACGGCGGTCAAGACTTTCCTGAAGCGCATTCCTGCCGAGATCCGCAATACGTCGTGGCCGACCTGGTCCGAAAGCGCGGCACAGCTTGAAAACGTCGTCGCCGGGCAGAACTGGTACAAGGTCTACGAACCGCAATCCCCCAGGCCTTTCACACCGCAGACCGACCTTGGCGACACGCGGATGACGGCCGTCCTCGAGGAGGAGCAGTGCACCCATCGCCTCGAACTTGTGGAAGGCCCTCACAGAACAGATGACGGCGCCGCTTGGCAGATCGTTGTCAGCGTGACCAACCTCTCCGGGACAGTTTGGTCGAGTCTCGGCCCGACTGACGGACATTTGGGAGTTACATTGGGCTACTATGCGGTCGACGCTGCGGGCGAGCGCTTCCAGTACGACAACGCGCGCGCTCGCATTCCGTTCGTGCTGGTGCCAGGTGATACGCACTATATGGCCCTTAACGTACCCGTGTCATTGAAAGAGCGCGGCGGCGCGTTCGTCGACATCGAACTTGTCCAAGAGGGTGTCCGTTGGTTCGGAAGCCCCCTTCGCGTGGCCTTATAGCCGGTTGGTTTCATGGGCTGGCTGAATAGGGAGCAGAAACGCATGATCTCACGTAGCGATGTCATTGCGGGCTACAAGGAACTCCTCGACCGCCTGCCTGAATCGGATGAGGTGATTTCTGCGCACCAAGCGACGCACGAGAACGTCGAATCGTTTCGCGCGAGCATCAGGCAATCGCCTGAATATCAAACGAAAAACGGCGGCTTGGCCCGAAACCTAGCCTCGCCCGCGCTGCCGTCGAAGTGGGGGCACGGGAAGGCAATTACACCGGACAATCTCGATTCCTTCATCGCTTTCTCGGACAGCCTCGGACCGCCAAGCTCTCCGCAGGTCGAGCAGTTCTGGCGTGGCCTGCAATACATCCCCGACACCAAGGTGAACGAGAAGCTGGATCCGTTTGGGGAGGGATACACCGCGCAGCAGATTGCTGTCTATCGGGAGATCGCGCGGCGCGATGTCGACCAGGATATAAACGAGCTAACTGACTTCGCAATGGCGGACCACATTGCCGGCGCGAATCCGTACACTCATCAACTGCCAACGGCGGTAGCGTTGCACACCGGGCGAGTGGCGCGCGCCATCCAATACTCAGGGCTACAGATCGGCGATCATGTTCTGGACATGGGTTGCGGCTGGGGCACGAGTTGCGAACTGATGGCCTTCTGTGGTCTTGAAGTCACCGGTCTCGACATCAATCCGCGCTTTGTCGAACTGGTGAATGCCAGGGCGAAGCGGATCGGCCACAAGGTCGACGCGATTCAAGGCACATTCGAGAAGATCCCCGGTGACGGGTTGTATGACGCCGTTCTTTACTACGAGAGCCTCCATCACGCCATAAAACCGTGGGAGACGCTGTCGCTCGTCCACAGCAGGCTGAAGGCCGGCGGCAAGCTCATGCTGGCGGGCGAACCGGTCAACGATATCTGGAACCACTGGGGCATTCGCACCGACCCGCTTTCGATCTATTGCATCCGCAAGTTCGGCTGGTTCGAAAGCGGATGGAGCGCCGATTTCATCTCAAAATGCGTGAAGCGATGCGGTTTCGAGGTTGAGCATTTCGCGGAAGAGCCGAGCTCGATCGGCTGGATAATGATCGCCCGCAAACCGGGCTGAACAATAGAACGTGCTCTTCGGATTAGCTAGGCGGCGAAGGCCAGTGTCCCACCTTGTGCGAGAGTACAGCGGCGCATTCGTTGACATTGACCTCGTTGGTCGTTGCGCAGAACGTCTTGGCAGCAATGGTCCTGACGCCGACACCATCCTGTGAAACGGCAATCAAAAGTTCTTTGAAGTTGGCACTGATATGCTCACCGAGGTCGGCGATTAGACATCGCGCCTGCCGTTGCGCTAGCTGGTCTTTCATGACAATGGGAGGCTCGGGAAGTAACGGGGCCGGTGGCGATGCAAGATGACAGCCCAATTGGATTTGGTCACAGGGTAATCATCGCGTTGGCACTGGCTTTGGTCATCCTTCTTTTCCCGCACTTCAAACAGACCTATGAGGCCATGAACGGTTGGGCTGATCAGTCGTTCTATATGCGCATCATGGACACGGTCGGTAGCGGAGACGCACGAACGGCCCTCGATTTCGAATACATGGGTCCGAGCTATATTGCCGCTGTCGCGGTGCTGAAAAGACTGTTTGGCCTCGATTCAATCGGAGCCTTTGTTCTGCTCAACCGGCTGTGCGTCGCATTGGCGATTGCCGTCCCTGCGGCAATGGCTCTCTCGCATGACTACAGGAGGAATGTCCTCGTCGGGCTCACGTTCGCCGCCTTTGTGCTTTCGACGCCGTATATCTTCATGTCATCAATCCCGTGGTCGCATTTCGTCTACGGCCTGCCGGCGGTGGTATTCCTGATCGCGATGTCTCTAGAGCAATCATGGCGAACGGCGGCGCTTGCGGGTATCTGCCTCGGTATCATGGCGACAACCAGACTGTTCGATACCTACGTGATTGCCGCGTTTCTCATCGTTGCCTTTCTGATCGATGTCGCGATCAGCCGCCGCATCAAGTGGGATTTGGTTGCTGCTTTCGCCGGCGCGTTCGTTGCTGGATACGCCGCGCATTTCTTCGTGCTTGGCCAGTTCAATTTCTATCATCAATACGCCGGGGGGATGGATCACGAAAGCGCCGGAGGGTCAAACATCCGGCTTGACGATCTACCCATCAAGCTCGTTCAGATGTTCGCCGATCCGTGCTTTTATTCCGTCTGCAGAGAGGTCGACTATCAAAAGGCCACGATGCTCGTTGTTCAGGATGACCCCACCCTGAGCAATTGGCGCATGCCATTCGCCTTGCAGGTACCATTCTATGTCGCGACGGTTGTCGTCGGGCTTCTCCTGCTTGTCAGGCGTCCGGCCCTCATAGGGAACGTATTTACCGACAGGGTCATATTGATCGGTCTAGGGTCTGCGATCGCCGTTCCGGTCGGCTATGCCAGCTACATCATGGGTGGTGCGGACCAACTGAAGTACGGGTTTTCGCGAGAAATATTCACCTCAACCATCTTTCTCATGGTCTGCGTCCTGATCCTAACCGGCCGCGACTATCTCACCAGATGGGAGAAAAACTGGCTTGTCGGCGGTGTCTTCGCCATCTCGATTGTTGGCCTGCAAGTCATGCCTTGGACTCTTGGGTTCCCGCGCATCGAGAGCACGCATATCGCGTCGATGGATGCTGCGGAAACCTGCGTCGGGGAATCGTGTGCCGTTGATGTCACCTATCGAGACGCTGCCGGCGGTGAGATCATCATCCCGTTTGACAGCCTCGCTTACCTGCAGGCGCAATGCGTGAACGGCGGGGAGACATTCATCAGCGAAGTTGTCGATCTTGACAGCTACCGTTACAAAAAACCGCAGTGCGCCGGCGGATATCGGATTGTCGCCATCTCTACCACGACCGGAATTTCGCGGCTGGCAAGAGACAAACACCTCGGCGGGACAATTGAAAATGGGCACCAATAGCTAGCGATTTCTCGCGGTGGCACTCGGGCTCCTTGCCGCTCCCGCCATCTTGTCCACCCATCTCGATTTACCGGCCTGCGCAGGATTTGCTACTGTCTAGAACGGGAAGCGTTCCGCCAGCCCTGGACGCCATCAACCGAGATCTGTGGGCGCCCGTCGATCAACCGAATGATTGCCGGCCGCTCCATCTCGAGTTTCCAGCCTTCATTCAACAGGATGCTCATGATCCGTCCCTCGATCGGGCGTGAATGGGTACCGATCACAATGTAGCGGACGAATTTATTGAGGTCGCCGATAGCGGCTTCGACGAAGTCTGCCTCACCGCCTTGGATATCAATGTGAAGGAGATCAACTGGCTCGCCCTTGACGATCTCCGACAGCGGGAAGGCGCCAAGCTGCTGATACTGCCCTGACGCTGAAGCTTCCCTGATCTGTGCTGCGGTCGCATTCAGGATTGGCTCCGAGCCCCAGGATGCGCCGGCATTGTCGACTACCGGAAAGAGAGCCACGCCTTTTTCGGGCGCCGCAACACCATGGATGATACGGAACTCGTCGTCAGAAAAGCCGTTGGCTACCATCGCCTCGTGGGCATAGGCGACATGCTCGCTGTCGCCCTCGATGCCGATCAATTCAACCGCGAGGCCCCTATTGCGTGCGGCGACGCCGGTGTTGTTCAACCAGCACCCCCAGCCACAGCCGAGCTCCACCGCGCGGAAGCGTCCCGAGGCCAGGTCAACGGCCCTGAGTGCGGCTGCCCACTCAGCAATGTCTGCATGCCAGTTGGCGGGGATCGGTATCGGTTCGACGGTGCCGGCCCTGTCGTCGAGAATACCCGGGAAAAACCTGGGGGAAACTCTGACGCCGAGAAAGTTCGTGACGTAGGACGGATGCGCCTGCAGGTCGATTCGCGCGTGGCTGTTCAGAGTGCCGATCGCATCGAAGCTGCAGTTGTAATGGAAGAACACACTGCCCGATCCCGGCGCCGCGGACGCCCGCAACTGCTGATTTTCGCTGAGCAGGGCATCGCGTTGCGCCAAAAGAGCGGCGCGATCCTGCCACAGCCGCTTGATCTGCGGTATTTTGAGCGCAGCGGCTTTGAGCATGTCTTCTCCCTAAATGGCGCAAACGCCTAGCACAACAAAATCGCAGGCCGACATTGAGCGGTCTTTTCTTAACTGCAAACGAAGTGGCAACACGTGGCGGGCGATCGGGCGCAACACTATGGCTGCGCAATGGTCGTGCTCTTGCCGATCGATTGATAAAAAGCGCTTGTCGTGGGTTTAGACATGAATCGAGCCCCTTCCTGGGTCAAGTGGGTAACCTCGAAATAAAGGGGCTTGCCCGCACTCGATACGACGTTGCAGAAGCCGTTGCGAGGACAGACGACCCGCATGAGGTCTAGGAACGACTCGCCTCTGCTCTTCAGGTAGTCGTTAGCCTGCATGGCCTTCTGGTCACGATGCGCATAGGCATACTGCTCCAAACCGAAAAGGCCGCCATTCTGACGCGCCATTTGTGCAGGGGTGGAAGAGAACGCCTTGGCGCCTACAATCACGATTCTTGCGTGTGTGCGCTGCTTGATCGCGGCGATCATGCTGTCAACGTAAGGCAGGGCGAAATCACGCCAGAAGTAGCCGATCACCACATAATCCGCCGACGCGAGAGCCTTGGAAGCGATAAGCCGCTCCTGCAGGGACAAGCACGGCGCAACGAACGATTTGTCTTTCATCGTCATGAAGTTCGTTGCCGTCACAAACTGCTTTGCGGCCTTTGGTGGGAGATACGGGATCCCGCATTCGGTGTACACGGTTCTGGTGATGATCTCTGCCGTGCGCTCTTCGCCGGCCTCAACAAATATGTTTGTAAGATCCGCTGCTTGGGAGTCTCCGACGATCAGAACCCGTACCTTTGAGGATTTGAAGTCCTCGGCAATCGATCTCTGCACGTGGTTCGCCCATACATATTTCGCAAGGGCAGTTTGATCAGGTGTATAGAGAGCGAGTGTGCTTTCTGAAAATCGCCACGGCCAGCCGGTCGCCCAGCTCTGGCCTGCGGTCAAGGAGATGATCGCGGCGACCATGGCTGCGACCACATACGACGCTCGGCGCGTTTTCTTTCGGAACGGGGCCTCGATTATGTAGAAAGACAGAATGGCGAGGCCGAAAGTGCATGCGATAAGGGCGATTTGTTCCGATCCTGTAATCGGCTTTTGCGCGTCATATCGGGCGAACACGATCAGCGGCCAATGCACGAGATATAGCGAATAGCTGATGCGCCCGATCCAGACGAAAGGCTTGGCGCGCAGCAAAACAGACCAATGGGCATTTCCTGCGTAGATCGCCAGGGCTGTGCCGGCACAGGGTAGAAGTGCCGTCCAGCCCGGGAAGGGCGTCAGGTTGGTGTAGCTGACGACGCACCAAAGAACCGCCGCAAGCCCGACAGCGTAGGCGCTCTCCGTCAGCAATTTGGATTTGATCCGAGGGGCAACGGTGACCAAGCCACCGATGGCAAATTCGAATACGCGGAACGGGGTGAAATAGAACGCCATGGTTGGCGCGACGGTCATCACATAGATACAGGCCACAAAACTCCCAGCCGCCGCAGCCGATATCCCAACCGACATCATCTTTCGCTTAGCCAGAAAGACAATGAACGCCGGCCAGACGAGATAGAATTGAATTTCGACGGCCAGCGACCAAGTGTGCAGGAGCGGCTTCAACGTCGATCCGACATCGAAATAACCGCTTTCGTTCCAGTAAAAGATGTTGGTGCCCGCCACCATCGCCGCGACCGTCGACCCTGAAAGCCGAGACAAGTCCTCGGGTAGAAGCAACGCGGTTCCGATGACAAACGTGACGACGATGGTTGCCAGAAGTGCCGGCAGCAGTCTCCTCGCGCGTCTGGCGTAAAAGTCGAGGTATGACAACCTCCCGATTCTTTCGCTCTCAGCAACGATTCTCGTGATCAGATAACCACTGATTACGAAGAATACATCGACACCAACAAAACCGCCTTTGAACGGCCAAACGTCAATATGAAACAAAATTACGGACAGCACCGCGACTGTGCGAAGCCCGTCAATGTCTGGCCGATATTCGGATGTATTCATGGTACGTCTAAGCACGACATCATCTGCAGAATCAAGACGATTGGCCCGCCATGGTGGCCTTATCGATCCCGGCGGCGCAACCACCGACCGGCGATCTGCCCGCCAGCAAAAAAGAGAAGATCGCCCAGGACGGTGATCGTCCGCCCGATCACCACCGCCAGAAGAATGATGGGGCCGGAACTGAACCCTGCGAGCAGAAAGAGCAGAACCGCTTCCCTGACGCCAATTCCTGCTGGTGCGCCTGGGGTTATGAGTCCAACGAGCCACGCCAGCACATAAGCGCCGGCGATTGCGGGATAGAGTGCAAAATCGCCGGAACCGCCAGCGAGATCATAAGCAGCCGCAAAAACCAGACCGGAAAATGCCAGAAAAGCGAGATAGGAAATAGCGGCCGTGGCGAAGTCCGCGCCTCTAATGGCGGCCAACCAAAGCGCGACCGCCACTATCGCAGCGAAAGAAATCCAGCCGAGCCAGTCCGGAGTGCCGGCCACGATCAGCGACAACAGAAGCGGTGAAAAGAGAGCTCCACCAACGATGAGGATGGCGAGTTCATAAGCAGTCGATTTGGCTAGCGGCCCATTGCCGATGCCCGCCGCCACGCCAATGGCTTGCCGCCCCGCGAACTGGAAAATATTGCCGGGGACATATTTGGCAAGTTGCGAAACTGCATAGGCGTGGATCGCCCAAGACCGAGAGACCGGCACACCAAGATGATGCAGGAGCCGCTGCCAGCCGAGAACCAGCAGCAGGTTAGAGACTCCGTACAGGGCGGCCAAGGCGGCTATTGCGGCAAAGCCGCCAGCCCCAACCTGATGAAAATCGATCTCGCCGGCGTAGCTGTGGAGCCTGATCCCCACGAAAACGACGCTCGCCAATCCCAGCAGGGCTCCGCTCCGATTGAGCCAGGTCCTGGCGCTCGGGCCGAGCGCCATCGTCAGCGCCCCTTCTTCGACTTGCAATGCAGCATGGTCCACGGCAGCGGCGACCGGATCTCCGTCACATCGAAGAACTGCGATGCCAGCGAGACGATGCCGCGCTGGGACCAGTGCTGCAGATGACCCGGCGTGTTTCCCAGCGCCGAAACATACTTCCCGCGCGCCAGGTTGAGCACACGCCAAAGCGGTTCTCGGGGTACGCTCAAAATGAGATCTGCACGTACAATGCGCTGCAGTCCCTCCAGCGCCTTTTCCGGCTCCTCGAGATGCTCCATCACCTCGCAACAGACAATGAGATCGGCGCTATCGCGTTCCGGCGTCACTTCATAAATGCTGCGCACCTCGAAACGTCCGGGATCCATGCCGCGCCCGCGGGCGTTCTCCTTTGCCATGCCGATAATCTGCGTGGAAAAATCAGTGCCGCGCGCATCGATGTCCTCGCCAAGCCAACGCATGACCCAATAGCCCTCTCCACATCCGACCTCGTGGATGCTGGAGGGGCTCACCTTTGCCACAAGGTCGGACAACGCGCCGTCGAAGCCTGCGACCATCCGGCGGGCGATCGGGTTTCGCGTGCCGTATTTGTCATAGGTGTTGCCTATGACAATACCGTCCTCTGCTTGGCCGCCGGCTACTTTCATCGACCTATCCCGTTTTCCTGCCTGGCCGGACGGAAGCGGTACTGCCAGCCTCCCCCTGCGTACGCTGCGTATAGCGGATGTCTTCGAGCAGCTTGCGGTTGGCCGCTATCACGTCGGCCAGGAAGGCAACGAGGAGCGACTGAAAGCCCATCGTCATCAGCACGCCGGCCAGGATCACCGACTGTATGTGACCGCCGCCAGTCCCGGTGAGATAAAAATAGAGGAAGCGCAGGCCTATCAGAAAGCCGAGGCCGAACAGGACCGCCGCCACCATGCCGAAGAACCGTGCCGGCTGGTAGATGACGAAGATGCGCACGATGGTGAAGATCGAGCGCTTGAGGTAGGAAGGAATGCTCTTGACCAGCCTCGATGGCCGCAAATCACCGTTGACGCGGATCGGCACCGAGACCACGCGCATGTTCTTGCGGCCGGCCTGGATGATGGTTTCGAGCGTGTAGGTGTAGTTGTTGAACACGATCAGGCGCTGGGCCGCGTTGCGCGAGATCGCGCGAAATCCGCTTGGTGCGTCCTGCACATCAGTGCCGCTGCTGACGCGAACCACCCAACTGCCAATCTTCTGCAACAGCTTCTTCACCAGCGAGAAGTGCTCAATCTCCGATATCGGCCGGGCGCCGATAACCATGTCCGCGCGCCCCTCCAGGACCGGCCTGGTGAGGGCCGGAAGGTCACCGGCATGATACTGGTTGTCGGCATCGGTGTTGACGATGACATCGGCGCCTCGTGCGAGGCAGGTTTCGATGCCGGTCATGAAGGCGTAGGCAAGACCGCGATTGCTTGTATGGCGTACGATATGATCTACGCCGTTTTCCTCGGCGACCCTGACGGTTTCGTCGCTGCTGCCGTCGTCGATGACCAGCCATTCCACGCTGTCGAAACCTGTGACGGTCCGCGGCAGATCGCTTAGCGCTATCGCCAGTGTTTCGGCTTCGTTATAGCAAGGAATCTGGATAATCAGTTTTGGCAGAAGTTCGCTCTCGAATGGAAGGTTGGGATAACCGTGCATCTACCATCATCCGGCTGAGGCGCAAGCGGTTTCCCCACGCGAGACTGCCTTTCTAGTTTCGTGTATCGAATTGGCGAGGTCTATGTCAGGGCTAGTCTCGCAACACGCTGCGGACGGAGCGCGCTTCCCTTACCGGTGCAAGTGTCCGGAATCCTTCGTTCAGTTCATTTCCGGAGAAAAGATTGAAAATCGGTATCGACGGCAGGAACCTGGGATCAGCCACCGACGGGATCGGCAGGTTCGTCCACAAGTCGATCAAAGCACTTTCGGCGCTCGGCGCCGAGGTGCGTGTCTACGCTCCCGCTGAGATCAACGCCAACTATGAGCTCCCGCGCGACGTAGCCTTGCGAACGGGCAGCTTCAAGCCGCTGCCTGCGCGCGCGCTGTGGGGACAAGCCGTGCTGCCTTCCTGGGCCGCGCGCGACGAAGTGGAGGTTTTGTGGGGTCCCTCCCATCGCCTGCCCCTCATTCTGGACGATCGGATCGCGCGGGTGGTCACAATCCACGATCTTGTCTGGCTGCACGCGCCGGAAACCATGCGCACCCGGACCTGGCTGGGCGAGCGCCTGTTGATGAAGCCCGCATTGCGAAAAGCCGATATCGTGGTGGCGGATTCGAGTGCCACGGCAATCGCAGTGAAGACAGAGTTTCCGTGGTTGCGATCGCCGGTCAGAACGATCGCCCCCGGCACGTCCCCCCTGCCCGCTCCGGGCGGTTTTTCAAGCCTGGAGCCGCTCGGCATAACCCGGCCCTACGCGCTTTTCGTCGGCACGCTCGAGCCCAGAAAGAACCTGCGCAATCTGATAAAGGCCTATGGCCTGTTGCCGGCAAGCACGCGGCTGCATTGCGATCTGGTCATGGTCGGCGGCAGCGGCTGGAAGCAGACCAGCCTGGTCGACGAGGTGCGGCTTGGCAGGCTCGAGAACAATGTCGTCTTCACCGGCTTCGTCGACGACGCGATGCTTGCCACGCTCTACTCCAACTGCCTGTTCCTGGCGATGCCGTCGCTCTATGAAGGTTTCGGCTTTCCGATCGTCGAGGCGCAATCTTTCGGCAAGCCAGTGCTGACATCGAACACATCGTCGATGCCGGAAGTCGCGGGCGATAGCGCCATGCTTGTCGACCCGGGCGACCCCGAGGCGATTGCCGACGCGTTCGATCAGCTTTGCGTCGATGCGCAATTGCGCCAGAAGATCGCGGCCGGCGCACGCGGCAACGCGGCGCGTTTCACCTGGGAAAACCACGCCAAGGGCATGCTCGACATCTTCGAGCAGGCCATCGGGCAAAGACGAAAGACCTCCGCTTGAAAGTCCTGCACTTCTTCAAGACCTATTGGCCAGATTCCTTCGGCGGCGTGGAGCGGACGATCCACGCCATCGCCCAGAGCACGGCCCGCCATGGCATCGAAACGGAAGTGCTGTCGCTGAGCCGAACTCCCGACGAGGCCACGCAAGACTTTGACGGACATGTGGCCCGAAAAGCCAAACTGGATTTCGAGATAGCGTCGACCGGATTCTCACGCGACGTTTTCCGGAAATTCGCCGCGCTAGCGAAGACAGCCGACCTGATCCATTGTCATTTTCCATGGCCGCTCATGGACTTAGTCCATTTTCATTCCGGTCACGGCAAGCCGACGCTCGTCACCTATCATTCCGACATCGTCAAGCAGAAGCTCATCCTGCCCTTTTACCGACCGCTGATGACGCGCTTCCTCGGGGATGTCGATGCGATCGTGGCGACATCGCCGGACTATCTGGAATCGAGCCCGGTTCTCAGGGCATTCAAGGCAAAGTCGAAAGTCATTCCCATTGGCATCGAGGAAGACGCCTATCCTGCGCCAACCGAAGCCGACAACGACTGGTGCCGAGCGATGATCACGGAACCGTTCGTGCTGTTCGTCGGTGTCCTGCGCTACTACAAGGGACTGGATATCCTGATCCAGGCTGCCGACCAGGTGCGATGTAAGATTGTCATCGCCGGATCCGGGCCGATTGAACGGCAACTCAAGCTCCAGGCCGAGACACTGCGCCGTGACAATGTGATCTTTCTTGGCGAGGTGACCGAGCCGCGCAAGATGGCGCTGCTCCACAACTGCCTCGGGTTCGTTTTCCCTTCGAACCAACGGTCGGAGGCCTACGGGCTTTCGCTGGTAGAGGCAGCGATGTGCGGCAAGCCGATGATTTCGTGCGAACTCGGAACGGGCACAAGCTATGTGAACGAAGCCGGCAAGACCGGGCTGATCGTTCCGCCTTCGGATCCGGACCGTCTTGCCGAGGCGATCAACCGGCTGATCGCCTCGCCGGCCGAAGCGGAGAAATGGGGGAAAGCCGCGCGTGATCGGTACGCTCGTCTTTTTACCGCCGACAGAATGGGGAAGTCTTACGTCGAGCTCTATCATCGTCTCGACAGCAACCGACGCTGAAAGGCAGCCTTGCTTCTGCAGGAGCCGGTGAACCAGTCCCGCATGGTCGCCATCATCGGATTAGATGCCTGTGTTCCAGAGCCTCCGGCAAGGGGGGCATCAACTTGCATACTTCGACATGCCGACCACCGCCGCTAACGCATGTCGCCCCAAAAGTGGCCCCGGTTTTAGGGCAACGACATGCATACAAACAAAGACTTAAAGCGCGTCGCCTGAATCCGTTTCAACGCGACGCGTCTTAGGGCGTTCGCAAAGCTCCGTCTGGTCGCGACAGGACTTCTCTTGGAAGCGCAGACAACCGGGGTATCGCGATTGGGCAAATAGCTGTCCAGTGTTACACAGCGACAGACGGCGTCTCGGTGCAATTTCGTCATTCTGCCAGCACCCGGGAAGGGAATACCATGGCCAGATTGCTCGTGACCGGTGGCGCCGGCTTTCTCGGATCGCATTTGTGCGACCGACTTGTCGGCCTCGGGCACCATGTCGTCGCCACCGACAATTTCCTGACCGGATCATTGGACAATGTCCGCCACCTCTCCCAAAATCCGCTGTTTGAACTGATGCGTCACGACGTCACGCTGCCGTTCGATGCCGACGTCGACGGCATCTACAATCTCGCTTGCCCGGCAGCGCCCATTCATTACCAGCGCGACCCGATCCAGACGACAAGGACCAGCGTGATTGGCGCGATCAACATGCTCGATCTCGCCACCCGCCGCGGAGCGAAAATCCTGCAGGCGTCGACTTCGGAAGTTTATGGCGACCCCGACATCCATCCGCAGCCGGAAGATTATTGGGGGCGGGTGAACCCGGTCGGCATCCGCAGCTGTTACGACGAAGGCAAGCGCTGCGCCGAGACGCTGTTCTTCGATTATTGGCGCCAGGTCCAGCTCGAGATCAAGGTGATGCGCATCTTCAACACCTACGGTCCGCGCATGCACCCCGATGACGGGCGCGTGGTCAGCAATTTCATCGTCCAGGCCATAAGGGGCGAGCCGCTGACGATCTACGGCACGGGCAGCCAGACACGCAGCTTCTGCTATGTCGACGACCTCACCGAAGCCATGGTGCTGTTGATGGGAACGCCGGCAGAGTTCACCGGTCCGGTCAATGTCGGCAATCCCATCGAATCGACGATGCTGGAACTTGCCGAACTCGTGCTCGGCATCGTCGGCCGCCGCTCCAGGCTGGAATTCAGGCCGTTGCCGCAGGATGACCCCAGGCAGCGATGCCCGGACATTTCGCTAGCAAGAAAATCGCTGGGCTGGGAGCCGAAAGTCGGCCTCGAAGACGGGTTGAAGGAAACCGTCGCCTATTTCCGCCACCGGCTGGTGGACGCGTGACAACAAAAAGCCGGCGGGCCTTGGACCCGCCGGCTCATTCTGTTGTCAGGTTTCAGGGTTGCTTCGGCAGCAGCGACCATACCGCCGGCACCAGGCTGGCGGCGAGCGCAACCTTGATCAGGTCGCCGACGATGAACGGCAGGACGCCGAACTGCCACGACTTTTCCAAGCCGATGAGGGTGGCCAGCCAGGCAAAGCCCATGGCCATCATGACGATTTCGGCGACCAGCATGGCGTTGAACAGCTTGATCGGGTTGCGGTCCCAGCCGCGATCGGCGGCCCAGCCGACAATGGCCGCCATGACGACGAAGCCGGCGAGATAACCACCGGTGCCGCCGAGCATATAGGCGATGCCGATGCCCTTTTCAGGCGTGCTCTGGAAGACCGGGAAGCCCATGGCGCCTTCGGCCATGTAGAGAAGCAAGGTAGCGACGCCAAGCCGCAGGCCAAATGCGGTGGCGATCAGCAACACGGCCAGCGTCTGCATCGAAATGTCGACCGGCCCGAGCACGACTTTCGTCTTGGCCGACAGGGTCAAAAGCAGCGTTCCGGCGATCGCCAGCAAAAGCTGGGTTGCAAGGCGCAGCGCCCCCTCCTGAGGCAAAGCGAGAGAAACAAGCGGGCGCATCGTCGTTGCAAGTGCCATGGTCTTCCCCAATCCGGATTGCCGCAGATGGCGGCCTCGCTTTTTCCTATATTGGCTTCCGTGCTATGCGGCAATCGCTTTTGCCGTCCCCTTGACCTGAGCTCAACGACACCGCCATGGCGCTCAAATTCGACACCAGCTTCGATCCTGCCTATGGCCAAGGCGTCACCGTTGCGCCGGCCGTACAGCGCGTCACCGCCAAAAACCCCGGTCCGTTCACCTTTCACGGCACCAACAGCTACGTCATTGGCCGCGGCACGCTGGCGGTGATCGACCCGGGTCCGGACGACGATGCGCATTTCCAGACGCTGCTCGAGGTGATCGCAAACCGGCCGGTCAGCCACATTTTCGTCAGCCACACGCATCGCGACCATTCTCCGCTGGCCGCCCGGCTGAAAGCGCATACTGGAGCTCCGGTGCTGGCCGAGGGCCCGCATCGCCCGGCACGGCCGTTGCGGATCGGCGAGATCAACCCGCTCGACGCCAGCGCCGACACGGCTTTCGTCCCGGACATCGCGCTGCCCGACGATACGCTGATCGAGGGTGACGGCTGGGCGATCCGAACCGTGCTGACGCCGGGCCATACCGCCAATCACGCGGCATTTGCGCTAGAAGGCACCGGCATCCTGTTTCCAGCCGATCATGTGATGGCGTGGGCGACCTCGATCGTGGCGCCGCCGGACGGGGCGATGGCCGACTACATGGCCTCGCTCGACAGATTGATCGCGCGCGGAGACCGCCTGCTGCTGCCCGGCCATGGCGGCCCGGTGAGCGCGCCGCGCAGCTTCATGCGCGGGCTCAAAACCCACCGCAAGATGCGCGAACGCGCGATCCTGGAGCGGATCCGGGGCGGCGACCGGACGATCCCGGACATGGTCAAGGCGATCTACAGGGACACCGACCCGCGCCTGCACGGTGCTGCCGGCCTGTCAGTGCTTGCCCATCTCGAGGATCTGGTGGCACGCGGCCTGGTCAGCACCGAGGGGGATCCGGCCATCGACGGCGTTTTTGTGCCGGTTGGCTAGAAACGGCTGGAACGTTCTTCCGGTTGAGGCGATTTCAAACCGTGGCAAGAGCATTCCGGATTGACCGGAAGTCGTGCCGCGGTCTCCAGCGCGACCCGCGAGGCTGTCATAGAGAGACTCGGCAACACGTCATCCTGCAGCAATTTCTGGCGATTGCGGTCCATATAGTCGTTGAATCCGGCGGTTACGAATGCCAAGGGCACGAAGCATGCACCGATCTCGCGCGACAAGGTCGCCTCTGGGGCGATCGAATGGTTGAGCACATCCGCCCCCATGTTTCGAAACGCCAGGGCTTCGGCCGGGGTGGTCAGCCGCGGCCCATAACAGTGGGCAGCGACCAGCTGCTGTTCGATGCCATGAACGCGGCATTCGGCCGGCCAATAATGGCGGGCGGTTTCGACCAGAACTGCCGCACATCTTGGGCAGACGATCTGCTTGCCCGAGCAATCGAAGCTCTGGCGGCCGGGAAGCAGTGAAAACGGGGTCTGCGTCAGTTCGATGATATCGGCATTCACCACCATGTCGCCGGGCTTTATCGCCTTGTTGACGGCGCCGATGGTCGAGCAGGACAGCACTTGCCGTACACCCGCCTTCATCAATACCCAGAACGCGCGGCGATGGTAGGAATGGTCGATATGGTCGCGGGGATTGCCGTGCGAATACATGCACAAGGCACGTTTCGCTTTGCCTTCAGCGGTAATCGACGCATCGAACTCGAGCAGCTTCCAGTTGTCGGTGCGACCGAAAGGCGTTTCGAAACTCATGTCCCGCCGCAAGGTGCGCACGCCCTCGAATTCGACATCTTCCGGGAAGGCAAGCCCCCAGTTTGCCGAGCCGGTGATGATGGCCAACCCTACCTGAGGTATGTCCGTTGATTGATCCGCCGGAGCACCGGCTGCGTTATGATCTGTGGGCATGTTTCCAGTCTCGGTCAGGATTTTTGGCGAAGGGTCACGATCAGGACTACGGCCACGACGATGACCGTCCATAATGTCGAGATCGCCGCAATGGTCGGATCGATCTGATCGCGCAGCGACAGGAACATAAGCTTCGGCAACGTGCTGTTTTGACCGCTGGCTACGAAGATCGAAATGACGGACTCGTCGAGCGAAGTCAGGAAGGCCATCAGCGTGGCCGACAACAGGCTGATCCGAAGCTGTGGGACAATTATTCCGCCAATGGCTCTCGCCCAGTTTGCGCCGAGGCTACGTGCCGCCTGAACTTGGTTCCAGTCAAAGCGGGCCAGAGCGGGCAACAGCACAATGCACGTGACCGGAATGGCCAGCACCGCATGTCCGACCAGGACACCGAACAGCGTTCCGACCAGACGTTGCGCCGCCAGAACAAAGAACAGACCGATCGCCAGCAGGATGCCCGGCACGATGGACGGGGTGAGCAGAACGCCCTGAATGGCCATGGCGGCCTTTCCGCCGAGCCTGTTCATCGAGATGCAGGTCAGCAGCCCCAGGGGCACTGCGATCATCGCCGTCAATGTGCCAAGGATCAGGCTCGTCCTGAGTGCGGCCATCCATGTCGCCGAACTGAAGAAAGCCTCGTACCAGCGCAACGAGTATGCGCGCGGCGGGAACTCGAGAAGATTGGACGCTGAAAAGGAGAGCGGGACGACGACGAGCGTCGGCAGTATCAGGAACGCCATTACGAGCGCGCAGAAGCTCCACAGGAGGATGCGGGCCAGCCTGTTGTCTGGATAGGCTTCAAGCATGGGCTGCACCGACCCCGGCAATCAGCCGCCGTGCAGCCAGGAACATCACACCCACCAACGCCATGAGAACGAGGAGCAGAATACCCAGGACACTTGCCGACCCCCAATCCTGAAAGGTCGACAGCGTGCGCTCTATCCGGATGGAGAGAGGATTTACCTTGCCGCCGCCAAGCACCGCCGGCGTGATGAAGAACCCTATGGTGTAGATGAAGACGATGATCGAGCCCGAGAAGATGCCGCCGGCCGAAAGCGGCAGAATGACGGTGCGGATCGTTTGCCCGAGCGTTGCGCCCATGCTCGCCGACGCGCGGACGAGGTTTGCGTCGATATCGCGCATCGCGGCATAAACGGGCAGCAGGAAGAGCGGCAGCATGTAGTGAACCATGCCGATGAGCGTTCCCGTGAAGTTGTAGACCAGCGGCAATGGCTCCGCTGCCAGGCCCGAACCCGTCAAAGCCGCGTTGATCAGGCCATCGCGCCGCAAGAGCACGAGCCAGCCATAGGTACGCACCAGAATGGAAGTCCACAACGGCAGCATGACGAAGGCCATCAGCAAATTGGCCACCCTCGGTCTGGCGCTGGCCAGGGCGAGCGCCAGGGGGGTACCGAGAAGAATGCAGATCGCCAGCGTGCCCAGGGACAGTTCAAGCGTTGTGATGAGCGCCGACCATGTCAGTCCGCTCGATAGCACCTTCTCGTAATTGCCGACGGTGTATGCGCCCCCGGTGGTCAGGAAGGATTGCCGGATGATCCAGACGATGGGCAGGATCGCCGCCAATCCGACGATGAAAAGCGCGGGCAGCGAAAGCGAGAGGAAGAACCGCCTCTCGCGTCGTGCGTCTGCCGCCAGCGCAGGATCGGCGATGACGGTCACGCTCCTGCTCCCGGTATCGCGTGAACTTTCGCTGCCGGCGCGTATGCGGTCACCCGCTGACCGGTGTGAAGCTCTGCGCAGCCACTGGCCAGCGCCGCTGGAATGCAGACAAGAATCTCTTGCTCGCCGTCAAGCGCCAGCGTCAAAAGCCAGTTCTCGCCGCGAAACGCCTTGGCGCGCAGCGTTCCCTCGAGCGCCACCCCGTCTCGCCCGGCGGGCTTCGCATCAAGATGGAAGCTTTCCGCGCGGATCATCAGAGCTTCGCTTGACGGATCGGCGCCGTCTATTCTGCGCACCGCGCCCGGGGCCACAATGTTGGCCTCACCCATGAACTCCGCGACGAAGCGGGTGGATGGACGATCATAGATCCGCTGTGGCGTATCGATCTGCTGAATGCGGCCGGAATTCATCACCGCGACCCGGTCTGACATGATCAGTGCTTCGCGCTGGTCATGCGTCACATAAATCGTGGTGATCCCCAGACCGTCGTGCAGACGCCGGATCTCGTACTGCATGGTCTCGCGCAGGTTCTTGTCGAGCGCCGACAACGGCTCGTCCATCAGCATCACGCGTGGCTCGAAGACGATCGCCCGCGCCAACGCCACCCGCTGGCGCTGGCCGCCGGACAATGCTGCGATGTTGCGCTCCGCCAGACCCTCCAGCTTCACGCGGGCCAAGGTATCAAGCGCCCGCTGACGGGCCTCCGCTTTCGGCGTCTTGCGCAGCACCAACGGATACTCGACATTTGCCAGAACGTTCATGTGGGGAAAAAGGGCGTAGTTCTGGAACACTATGCCGATGTCCCGCTTGTTGGGGGCCAGGCGAGTAATGTCGCGATCACCCAACAGGAGTTTACCAGAATCGGGCCGGACAAAACCGGCCAGAGCCATAAGCAGCGTGGTCTTGCCCGACCCGGACGGCCCCAGCAGCGTGAGGAATTCGCCAGCCTGAATGTCGAGCGAGACATCATCCAGCGCGACGTAAGATCCGTAGGTCTTGCGCACGCTGTCGATGGTGATCGGGAGCGACTTCATCATGTGCTCCAGCCTTCTGGCTGAGACTCAGCGGGCCATCATCTCATCGAAGGCCTTTTGAGCGGCCTCGCCGTTCTTGAGCCACCAGTCGGCATTCGAGTACACGGAGGTGCCAGCGTTTTCAGGAGCGGTCGCCAGGGTCTTCAGGCGGTCTTTCGGGATAAGGCCGCCCTCATATGCGGCAGGGTTGACCGGGCCGTATGCAATGAAGTCGGTCAGCTTCGCCACGCGTGCTGGCTGTGTCATCGCCGCGATGAGCTTCATGGCCGCTTCCTTGTTAGGCGCTCCCTTCGGCACGCCAAGGCAGTCCGTGCCGATGACGGAACCCTTGAACGTGTAGTCGGCCGCGCCGCCATCCGCCTTCACGGTCTGGGCTCGTCCATTCCAGGTAACGAGCAAATCCGCCTCGCCGTCTTTCAGCAACTGCGCCGACTGAGCTCCCGAGGTCCACCACACCGAGACATTCGGTTTGATCGCCTCAAGCCGCTTGATAGCGCGCTCCAGGCCGTCCGGCGTGCTGAGCACGGGATAGACGTCCGCCGGCGCCACGCCATCGGAGAGCAGCGCGATTTCAATCAGGTCCTGCGCATTGGCGCGCAGGGCGCGACGGCCCGGAAATTTGGCAACATCCCAGAACTCGGCCCAGGTCTTCGGCGAATTCTCGCCATAGGTCTTGGTGTTCCACGACATGACGGTGCCATAGGAGTCGAACGGATAGCAGTAGTCGGACTTTGCGCCGGCCGGCACGGAGTTGGGATCGATGATCTTGTAGTCGAGCGGCTCCAGCAGCGACTGTGCGGCCGCCTGCGCGCCTTCCGGCGAGCCGAGATGGATGATGTCGGTGGTAACCGCACCCGAAGTCACCTGCATCTTCAGCGCGGCCAGGCCGTCGCTTTGCGTCTCCTCACGGACATCATAGCCTAGCTCTTTTGCAGCGGGGGCCCACATGGCCTCCTTTATGGCGTTGCCATAGTCGCCGCCCGCGGTGGTGATGGTGACTGTCTGGGCATAGGCGGGCAAGGCAACCGAGACCGCGATCGCTGCCAGGGAAATGCGTAGTAAACGGGACATGGTTTCTGCTCCTCCGGATTCAGAAAAATGCCGATAAGACCGGCTTTTTTGTTAATCGTAACGTTACGATTGCCGAAAACAATCCGCGAGTCAAGCTGGCGCCAGGCAGGTTCGCTTGGTTCGCCGCGCCTGGATTTGACCCTCGGTTCGAATCCGGTAACGTTGCGATGCCCAGCAAGATCAGCCGGCGCTCTCGCAAATGAAGTCGGGCGATATGGCCAATCTAAAACAGATCGCGGCGGAACTTTCCCTCTCGGTGACCACGGTGTCCCGCGCTCTGAAAGATGGGCCGGAAGTGCTGCCTTCGACCATAGCCCGGGTCAAGGAGGCGGCGAAGCGGCTCGGCTATGTCCCAAACCATCATGGTCGCGCGCTGAAAACCGGACGAACCCAGACGTTGACGGCAGTGCTGCCGATGGAGACGCGCGACTACCTTTCCGATCTGTTGAAGCTTCCTCTAATCGAAGGCATGACGCTGGCGGCGCGGCAAGCGGGTTATAGTCTGTCCATCTATTCGACCACGCCCGACGACGATCCCGTCGAGAGTGTGCAGCGACAGCTTCAGGCGCGCAGCTCAGACGGACTGATCATCACCCGAATGGTGTCGGCTGATCCGCGCGTCAAGCTGCTACTGCATGAACGCATGCCGTTCGTCGCGTTTGGAAGAACCGACCTGGATACCGCCTATCCTTATGTCGATATCGACAATGAACAGATTGCCTACGAGGCGACCCGACGGCTCATGGACAAGGGCTGTCGACGCATTGCGCTGCAACTTCTCGTTCCGAAGGACCAGGCGAGCGCCATGCGTCTTTCCGGATACGGAAGGGCAATGGCCGAGGCCGGTATTGCAATCGACCAATCGCTGATCGGTCACGGCATGTTCACCATGGAATCGAGTGCGGCCTGGTTCGATCGCCTGCTGGCATCGTCAGATCCGCCGACGGGCCTGGCATGTGCCAACGAACTGGGCCTTCTGGGAGCGTTACACGCTCTCGGCAAGCGGGGTCTTGAGCCTGGCCGTGACGTCCACATCGTCACTCGTGACAGCACGCGGCTTGCACGCTTCCTGCCGGCGAAGATTGAGGTTCATTTTGTAGACATGGCCGGTGTCGGACGCAAACTTATCGAGGTTCTGGAGCGCCGGATCATCAATCCGGCCGGGCCGGTGGAGACCTTCTTGTTAAAGGGTGAATTCGACTCCGGCGAATAGTCTGTGCGCAGACTCGAGCCGCATTGTTGCGGCGCCAAGCGATTCCGATTGGCTGTCCGGTGCTCTGGATGTCACTCCGCCGGCGCGGCGCCCGCCTGCCCCGCGACCTCCTGGTCCAATTCGGCGAGGAACCCAACGATGATAGCTCGTAAAACCACAACGACACCAACCCGGAAAAGCTCCAAGTTTTGTATTGTAGGCTATATTACGCACTTTTACTATCATCTCTTAGACATTGAGTATCTGTCGATTGACGCACCGCAGCCATTTAATATATTTATAGTCTCTTGATGCGCCCCATCCAAATCAGGATGTTTTCTTGGATAAACCAAACTGACAGCAAACCCACGTTGCCCACTCAGCGCTGCTAAAAATGGATTCGTCATCAGCGGATGATCCCATCGCTCTACCTTGCAGCAGTCGGGATTATTTTTTAGGTACTCGCTTGCAACTGCTGGGCTTGAAATTGCATAGGGAAACTCTGGCTGTCGAGCCTCAAGAACCAGCGCACTTTCAACCAGCTCTGCGTCAGAGGCAAGAACTTTGGTTTTTCTACAGTAACCATTTATCTCACCCGAATACCAAGATGCTATACCAATAGCCACAATCAGCATTGGAGGTCCGATAGCTATCGCTAATATTCCTTTCTTTCTCATTCATACGACCTTTCTCTTTATTCATAATACGTGATACTGAACCGCATCGGGTGACCCTGTCCCTATTGTTGAATCTGAATCGACGGATTATTTATGAACAGCCTAAAGTTTTATCGATGCCATGGGATAAGGGCCTATCGTTGACGGTTGGCGTGCATCATCCAAACGCCCCAGCTGGTAGTTCGTCAGTCTGGTCACGGCGGGTTACGCGCCGGCCGAGGCGGCATTGACGCGCGCGTTGGATGCCGAGATCACCGGGCGCCGCTAGCGCAAGCGGCGCCCGCGCCCACCCCTAGCAGTGGCTTGGCGCCAACCCTCACTCAGCCGGCGCAGCACCCACCTGGCCCGCCACCTCCTGATCAAGTTCGGCAAGGAACCCAACGATACGCGACGCATTGTCGCCGAGGTCATAGCGGCCGTAGCGGGAGGCCGAGCGCATGTCGACGACGATCGTGTCGCCATCATTGCTCACCCGGATCGCAACGTCGGCGGGCAGGCCGACGACGAAGCTCCGGGCCACGGCCGATATCGTCACCTCGTCCTGACCGTCTGTCACCGGATAAGGTGCGGTAAGCTGCCAGTCGCGGCGGTCGAGCACGGTTTCGACGGCGTCGACGACGGTTTCGAACGGCAGATTGTAGCTGTGCCCGGTGACCAGCGGATAGGCATCGGCCTGCAAGCGCGCCTCGCCCGCGGTTGGCGGCGCGAGCACGTTCATGTCCTTGGTGCGGTCGTTGGTATCGAGCACCGGCGGATTGTCGAGATCGGTCGAAATATCCCTGAGCGGCGGCGTGGTGGCCGCCCAATAGGCAGCGATGCCGAAGGGCGTCAGCACCAGCAGCGCCAGCAAGGCGCCGACCGAGAGGTCGCGGCCGCCGCGGTCGCCGAAATGCCACAGCCTGGACAAAGCGAGGCCGGCAAACAGCAAGGCGAACGCGGCAAGCAATGCGACGATCGCCAGCACCCACAGGAAGGCCGGCGTTTCGACCAGTTCGAAATGATGGCCGGCCAGCACGGTCAGCAGCAGCACCAGGGCAAAAGCACCCGTGCGCCGCGACCAGCCGGCCGCCTTCGATGTCTGCCGCTCGTCAATTTCCATTGTCTTCAGCACCGCCCCAACCCGCACAGAGGCTTAGAACGGTTCAACGGTTGATGGAACCGTTGAACCGTTCCAGCTCTTCTTTTTCGCGCGCAATTCCGGACGGAAAACCGCTGCGCACTTTTCCTGGAATTGCTCTAGAGCAAAGCACGCTCAAATTGAACATCCCTTGCTCGTTGTTTCCACGCATGTCGTTGTCCCAAAACCGCTTCGCACTTTTGGGCGACATGCTCCAACGTTTCGGCGAGGGTGTGCCGCCCAAAAAAATCAATCCGTCGGCAGGCGGTAGTCGCTGAACTGCTTGCGCAAGGTGGTCTTCTGGATCTTGCCGGTGGCGGTATGCGGGATTTCACCGATGAAGGCGATGTCGTCGGGCATCCACCACTTCGCCACCTTGCCCTCCATGAAGGCCAGGATGTCGGCCTTGCTCGGCTCCTTGCCCGGCTTGGCGACCACGACCAGCAAGGGCCGCTCGCCCCATTTCGAATGATGGACGCCGATGGCCGCGGCCTCGGCGACGTCGGGATGGCCGACGGCGAGGTTTTCCAGGTCGATGGTCGAGATCCACTCGCCGCCCGACTTGATGACATCCTTGGCGCGGTCGGTGATCTGCATGTAGCCGCCCGGATCGATATGGGCGACATCGCCGGTATCGAACCAGCCGTCCTTGTCGAACTGCTCGGAGCCGACGCCGCCATAATAGGCGCGGGCGATGGCCGGACCGCGCACCTTCAGCCGGCCGAAGGTCTTGCCGTCCCAGGGCAGTTCCTTGTCGTCGTCATCCGTCACCTTCATCTCGACGCCGAAGGGCGGGTAGCCCTGCTTGCCCTGGACATCGAGCCGCGCTTCGCCCTCGAGCTCCTGATATTGCGGTTTCATGGTGCACAGCGTGCCGAGCGGCGACATTTCGGTCATGCCCCAGGCGTGGATGACCTCGACATCGTAATTGTCCTGGAATTTCTTCGTGATCGCGCGCGGACAGGACGAGCCGCCGATGACGACTTTGCTCAGATGCGGAAGCTTCTTGCCGGTCTCTTCCAGATGCTGCAGCAGCATCATCCACACTGTCGGCACGGCGGCGCTGAAGGTCACCTTCTCGGTGTCGAGCACTTCGTAGATCGAGGCGCCGTCCATCTTGCAGCCGGGCATGACCAGCTTGGCGCCGATCATCGGCGCGCTCTGGCCAAGGCCCCAGGCATTGGCATGGAACATCGGCACGACGGGGAGGATCGTATCCCGCGCGGAGATGCCCATGGCGTCGGGCATGGCGGCGATCATGGCATGCAGCACGTTCGAACGGTGGCTGTAGAGCACGCCCTTGGGATCGCCCGTCGTGCCGGAGGTGTAGCACATGCCGGCGGCGGTGTTTTCACTGAAAACCTTCCAGGCGAAGTCGCCATCGGCCTCGTTCAGCCAGTCCTCATAGGGGACCACATTCGGCAGCGTCGTCTCAGGCATATGCGCTTTGTCGGTCAGCACGATCACCTTTTTCAGCGATTTGACCGCGCCGGCAATCTTTTCCAGCAGCGGCACGAAGGTCAGGTCGACGAAGATCGCTCTGTCCTCGGCATTGTTCATGATCCAGACGATCTGCTCGGGAAACAAACGCGGGTTCAGCGTGTGGTAGATGGCGCCGATGCCCATGATGCCGTACCAGGCCTCGATGTGGCGCGCCGTGTTCCAGGCGAGCGTCGCGATGCGGTCGCCGAGCACAAAACCGTCGCGTTCGAGCCTTTGGGCAACCTTCAGCGCGCGGCGATGAATCTCGGCATAGGTGGTGCGAACGATCGGACCTTCGATCGAGCGCGACACGATCTCTCGCGTCCCGTGTTGCCGCTCGGCATTGTCGATCAGCTTGTGGCAGAGCAGCGGCCATTCCTGCATCAGTCCGAGCATCCGGTTCCTCCCATTGGTATGTCGTTGCCGCCGATTTTTTGTTCCATTGTGAGACGAACGGACAGATTGTCCAGTCATCAAGTCTCCAACCGTTAACGGCTGAAGCAAGCAGTGATCGAATCCCTGGGAAAACCGCCACAATCCGGCCATCGTCGGTGTTAACGTTCGTTAACGGGGCAAGGGGTGCGATAGGCGACTGAAAGAGGTTCGCATGGACGCGCAGCTCGACGACAGGCCGTTGGACGACAGCCAGGCCGAAGACGTGCAGGTGGACGACGTGCAGTTGGATGACATTCAGCTCGACGACAAAGAGCTTGAAGATACGCTGGCCGCAAGTCTGGCCGATCTGGTGCCGGAGGCCAAAAAGGTTTCCGAAGACGAATTTGTCGAGGTGGTCGGCGGCGCCCTCGAGGCGGTCGGCGGCACGCTGCTGTTCAAAATGTGCGTCCAGAACGAAGGCGAAGGCCAGCATGTCGCTGCCGCATCGATCGGCGATGGCGGCAATCGCCAGTTCCTGCTGCTCACTTTGCCGACCGGCGGCGGCGCGCTGAAGGTCGAGACCACGTCAAGAAGCACCAACCCGGTGGCTGGCATTGCTGCCGCCTATGCCGGCCTGATGGATGTGTTCAAGACCGCGGCCTGACGTTCTCGCATACGTGATCGTTCAACGACCGACCAGGCACGCCTGGCCAGTCACGATGGCCTTGCGCAACTGGTTCTCCGGACACACTTAAGAACGTGGGAAGCAATCCCCGTGCTCCCAATCGGACAAGGAGAACCCCCGCATGGACCAGATCGCCAACCCCGCCCCCGGCTTCCAGAGCAATCCCGGCAAGGTCATCACTGTCGAACCCTATCGCGGCACCGTGGTCGTGCGTGCCGGCAATACGGTTATCGCCTCATCGACGCGGGCGAAGCTTCTGTCCGAACCGCCCTACCCCCAGCATTTCTATATCCCCTTCGAAGACATCGATTTCACCCAGCTTGGCAAAACCGCTCTGTCGACGCACTGCCCCTACAAGGGTGACGCCAGCTACTGGAGCGTGCGGCCGGCCGGCGAAACCGGCAAGGACGCGATGTGGGCCTATGAGCAGCCCTTCGACGAAATGGCCGAGATTCGCGATCACGGCGCGTTCTACCCCAACAGGGTTACGATCGAAGCCACGCCCGGTTGAGGGCCGGACGCGGCCCGGCATGGGCGGAACTGAACTCTGTTGACCAGCCGCATCGCTGAAGGTTAGCCGAAACGCCCGTCGCGTCGTCATCCTATGGCGAAGCAAGGAGCGAAGCGACGCGGCGCAGACCATAGGATCCATGCCGTGACGTTAAGGCGTTGAAACGGTGCAGAATTCTGCCCCGCCGCGCGCTTCGATTGCGGTCACGGAATGGATCCTAGGGCGTGGACTCAACGTGTCGCAGCCAAATCCTTAGGGACGCGAGGGTGAGGGTTGCCAGGAAGTTTCGACCAAGCTTGTCGAAGCGGGTGGCGGCCCTGCGGAACTGCTTGAGTTTGCAGAAGAAGCGCTCGATACGGTTTCGCTCGCGATAGAGATCTGGTGCGACAAATCTCTTTGCCTTTACGTGCCGGCGCGTCGGGATGTGGGCGCACCCGCCTGTCTCGGCAACAAGGGCGGCGAACGGCCAGCTGTCATAGCCTTTGTCGGCAACAAGCGCCTTTGCTGGCGCCAGCCCTTCGATCAGTTGCGGGGCGAATGTCTTGTCGGATGCCTTTCCCTCCGAGATGAGGAGACGGATCGGCAGGCCGTCTTGATCGACGAGCGCGTGGACCTTGGTACTCAGTCCGCCATGAGAACG
>NZ_JBWLUY010000019.1:0-111486 GCF_057784295.1 Mesorhizobium sp. CNPSo 4688 | reverse complement strand
CCGCGCAAGCGGCCCTTTCATTTGGTGAGCCTTCTACCTATTTGTAGGCTTGCGCTTACATCCAATGGTGACGCGGGGTGGAGCAGCCCGGTAGCTCGTCAGGCTCATAACCTGAAGGTCACAGGTTCAAATCCTGTCCCCGCAACCAATTTCATCATAAATCAATTACCGTCCCGGTCTAACCGGGGCGGTTTTTTATTGGATGTGCACGCAACCGCCCTGACCTGTGACATGCTCCCGTTCTGTCCGCGTCTTTAAGTTAGCTCTGTTCACGGTTGAGGTTCTCCCGTCTTTGGATCGCCCCGGAACGGTCCGAAAAACGGGGGGCACGTCAGTGCGGTTCTTTCAACGGATGTCCGTGCCGCTTGGATATGCCTTGCGCGGGGGATCGTAGCCGATGCGGCGCCGGGTCGCCGCCATGATCGCATGTCGAAGGCGAGCCTTCGACCCTTGGTCGAATACGCCGGCCGGATCAAACTATCCCCGCGAACATGGCCGACTGCGAGCAAAACCTAGGGCCACCATCGCGAGACGGTTTTCATGGCCTCTATCGCGCCTGTGACATTCGCGCCGCCCGCCGATGCGCCAATGATGGGCGCCGCCTCGCCGGCGAGCTTCAGGGCCCCGATCCTAGGCCGCTGCGCGATAGCTCGGGCAAGGCTGTTTTTGCTCGCGGTGGCCGTCCAGAGCATCTCGCTCAGCCGCGCAACCTCCGGTGCGTCTCCCTTCGCAGCAGCCTCGCCCATTGGCTTCATCCACGCCTGCTCGGGGATTTCGCGTGAAAGTGCCTCGATTGCGCCTGACACGCTCTCGCAAAACGATGCGCTTTCAGCCACTTCGGCGCGCAGCGCAAGCCGGTCGTCAAGCGGAACCGCACGATGGACCGTCTCTGGGCCAAGCAGTTTGGCGCCCAACTCGCGCACGCTTGCAAGCGGTATTTCATCCAGGGCCCGGTAAGCGTCTTCGCGCCGGCCAAGCGCTCCCATCTCCAAGGCGATGCCGAGATAGGCGCGCGCCCTCGTCTCGATTGGACCGATCTTCCCCGCAACCTGCCCCGACGCCTCAATGTTGCCCGCGGAGGCAAGTCGTAAACCCAACTCGTACAATTCATCGTTCCGCGCCGCCGGAGCGTCTATGCCGGAAACGGCGTTTACGGCAAGCTCGACATAGCCCAGATCTGCAGCGCGGCGTGCGGCGCGGCCGACGATGCGCGCGTGCAGGTCCGAGTTTCGGATGCGGGCTGCGGCAGAAAGCATTGCTTCCAGCTCGTCGGGCGATTTCAGCTTGGTCATCGTCAGCGTCAGTGCCTCGACGACCCACCACTCGCTATGGCGGTTGGAGGCAGCCTCGACGAACGCTGACAACCGACCGGCGCTGATTGCCCCGATCAAGTCGATCATGATCTCGGTCAAGCTGGAGAGCTGTCGTCCGACCGCTTCCCGATCTGCGTAAGTTGCCAGCAGATTTTCGGGATATCGTGGCGGAAGGAAGGGCATGAGCTTATAGACGGCCGCAGTCTGCTGGTTCAAGTCATTATTTAGAAAATATTCTTCAAGAAGGGACTTCAGCATTTCTTTATCTCTCAATACATACAAGCCTATTCGCATGATTGAGTCATACTCAAAATCCGAGTCCGCCAGCCGCATCTTGGACATAGCTTCCGTCCAAAGTGCCTTTGGATCGGGCCGGAGTGAATAGAGGGCTAACTCCGAGGACCAATAGAAATGCCTCGAAAGGCAAGAAAGCAATTTTTCCTGCTTCGACCCCTCGAGCCGACCCGTCTCGAGGGCGGCGAAGAAGTCCGTCCTGAAGTCGACGGCGCTGATGGTTCCAGCCAGGGTTTCAATGTCGCTGTCAGCGTCCAGGGTTGCCAATTTCCCGAGAGCTTCGAAAAGACCAATCTCATAGACGAAGTCATTTGGTGAGGTTGTCGTCGACGACGCGTCGCTGGCGATATCCAGGTCACGAACCTCGAACTCCGGAATCAGGCCAATCCTGTGTAATGTGTTGAGGCGCTTTTGCGCCTCCGCCCGAAACTCATGCGGCGTGTTCGTCGCCAGGGCTGTGGCAACGGTGACCGCAAGGCTTTCACTTTGCGATCGGTCGCCGACGATCAAACCGCTGAGGTCAAAGCTTTCGGAAGCTGACTTGTCCTCGTGAGTGGCGATTTGGATGGAACCGTTTTGCTGCTGCCGGTGGGCACGGGTCGCGTCGAACTGGTCGCTCGGGAAACTCTGGCCGATGCCATCGCGCGCTTGGGGAAGGCCTTGTCCTTGCGGCAGTGGGCGAGCCAACGCGAAGCATTCGTCGATCGCCGAAAACGTCTCCACAAACAGCCTTTGCAGCATCGGCAACGGGCAATAAGGGATGCATCTCGCCAAGATCTCCGCCTTGGCCAACCCGACAGGCCAATCGCCGATCTTTGCTAGGCTGAGCGCCATGACCGGGGCCCTCAGCGACTCCGGTAGGGCGATTAGGAACGTGACCTGATTTGAAGGGCCAGAACACCACTGCAGAAACTCACGCAGCAGCGCCTCTTGTTGCGCCGTTGGAACGAGCTCCACAAGCGCCGCGGCAAGAACGGTGCGCCTTGCGGTGGGCGCCTCTCCGAGCAAGGTCTCTTTTGCGCGCGAGATCGCGGCGCCTACGATATCGGGCAAATCCGCTTGGTCTTGCGGTCCGTTGTCAAGCAGGCTGGTGACTGCCTTGGCAAGGCTTACCAGGAGTTCCAGTCGCTTGTCGTTGCTATCCTCGCTTACAACCCAATAATAGCCTTTCGCAGCTGTCCATATCCGACTTCTGACGAGTGAGCCAAGCACCGCAGGAGACAGGCGGCGAGCACCGGATATCGATGACAGGCAAAATGCCCATAGCATTTGCTCGGCCGCGAATTCCGGGCCCCGCTTGATCGCAAGGGCAAGCATCTTTTCCAGATCGGCCCGATAGCTGGCAAGTTCTCCTTGCTGGTCTTTGATCTGAAACCAGATGTTACGGCCACGGGCGTCTTCGGCACAGAGGAGGTCACGCAGGGTGCTAAAATCGTTTGCCTGAGCAAGATGCCATGCGAGATGATCGTGGATATAGCCGTCATCGGGAATGGCGGTGAGCGGCCCGGGATGGGTTTTGCGGTAATTGCGAACAACGCCGGCATGTGCTTCCGGCCTGGGAATACCAAGCCCGCTAGGCGGCGGCAGACCGAGCCGCTTTTGTGCGGCATCCCTGAGGAGGGCGTGCATGGCGTAGGCATCGTCGGCCTTCTGCAAGAGGGCGTCATCCTGCAGAGCGTTCAACATCATCGCCGCGGCTTTTAAGGGTTTACCAAGAAAATGGGCAGCGATCGCCGCATCGAACTTTACGCCATCCGGCATCATGCCCAGGCGTATGAATGCCTCCCACAGAGGCGGGTCGCGAGCAGCCAGCAGGTTGATACTGAGCGCTAGGCACTTGTCGATCGCCAGGCGCCCTGGCAATGATACGCCGTGGTCTTCTTCATCGACCTCGACAGCGAGAAGTTGGTCGCGAATGTCCGACAGTGAATAGCCACGGCCGGCCAGAGCTCCAGCAAGCTCGAGGGCAAGCGGCAGGTGTCCGAGTTCGCTGACCAGCAACCTCGCGTCCTCTTCCCCAGTTGCATCGAGCGATGCGCCAGCCGAGCGCTTCTTCAGTAGCATCAGGGACTCGTCGTCGCGCATCGCGTTCAGCGTCCAGATCTTGGCACCGACGCGGTCGGCCACGTGCGCGAGGCGTGTCGTCAACAGGGTGCGGCAGGCCGAACCTCCGACGAGAAGCGGCTGAGCGTCGGCCTCGTCCCATGCATCGTCGATGACGATCAGCATCGACTTGTTTTGAAGCAGGGTGCGCAGATATGTGCTGCCGCTTTCCAGCGACAGCGGCACGTCCAATTTCTCACCGAGCGAGCGCAACCAATAGGTCATCGTCTGGAGTAGATGCGGCGTCTGGCCAAGGCTGGTCCACAGCACCCCGTCGGGGAAACGTTTGCGTACCTTGTCCGAGCGTGCGGCAGCGATTGCAATGCTGGTCTTTCCGACGCCACCCAGCCCGTGCACCGCGGCAATCGCGAGCGCGTGGTTTGGACTCTCATCGGAGACAAGTCTTGCGACCAAATCGTCCAGGTCGCCGCTTCGCTCGACATAGTGGGACGGCAAGGGCGGTATCTGCTGGGAAAAGCGCCCCGCCTCCGGTCCACGTGCGCCGCGAGCATTGTCGTTTTCAAGTCGTTTTTGGGCATCAACCGCACGCTGCCACGCAGGGTTGGCGCCAATGCGTTTCACGCCGAGACTGTCCAGCGCTCGACCTAGCCGCTCGGCTGGGACGATCCATCCGCCAAGGTCTGTGCGGCGGTCGCGCGTGGCAGCCACCATTCCGGACACGGCCCGTGTGTTCATGTTGAGCAGGGGTCCGCCGCTGAATCCCGGTTCGATCTGTCCGCCTTTGATCTTCCCCTCGGATTCCGTGGCGCTGCCGGCGCGGCGATAGAGCGTTTCGCCCTCAAATGTCGCGCTGAATTGGTCAAACTCCTCGCGTCCGGATCGCGCCGGAAAGCCGATGCCGATGACCTGGTCGGACACGAGCATATTGGGATCGAGTTCGACAAAATCGTTGTCGGTTGACCCGACCTTGACGAGCGCGATGTCATCACCAGGGAGCCGCGCGATCACCTCGCCATCTTCTGCGTGGAGAGAAGCGTCGCTTCGCCAATGCCGCACAGGGAGGGTGTTGCCCTCAATGTCGCCGACCACGTGATGGCAGGTCACTAAGATGTCTGGGGTGATGAAGAAGCCCGCACCTGGGCGCTTCCCCATGATCTGGCGGCAACATGAGCGCAAATGGGCGACTATAGGATCAGACATCGTATTGATCTGGTCTAGGTCTCGGCGTGAGCCCACTCCATGCTGATCTTGAGGTTCGCCTTTGTGCTGCCGCGGGCAATCAGGGCGACGAGCTTGCCCTCATCGAGACCGAACTCGATGCCGACTTCGACCGCCGCCTTGCTGGGCTGGGCTTTTTTGATCGCGCTCCCTATGTGGTGCGCGATTTCTCCCACCAGGGTCGTCACACGTTCGAAGGGTATTGAATCCAGAAGGCCTACGTCTTCACGCCCACCCCGAAGCTCGACCTCAATAAAGACACCGGAATCGCCCAGCTGCTGCCACCCTGTCGAGCTCTCGTCCATCCAAACCCTCCTTTGAATTGTTCCGGCCAACGTGCTTGTCCTGGATGCTGTCGTGATTGAACCTTTTCTTTCAAGTCTAGTCTAGCGGCCAAGTTCTCGCGAGCCCCTCTAGGTGGTTGTTTTCCAAATGTTGAGGCGTTTTCGCGTTTCGCCCATCAATGTTGCCCGTGGGCTCTTGCCGTCGATACCGCCTTCAGGAGGTCGTTGCTGACGAGCGAGTATCGCTGAAGCCTTGCGGTCAGGGCGTTTGTTGGGTGATGGCGCGCACGATGACATCGGCAATCGCCAGTTTCAGCTCGACTTCCCTCTCGCTTCGCCACGCGGTCCTCAGCATCGCAATGACATCGTCTTGTTGTTTGACAGGCATCCGAAGCAGAGCGGTGACGGCGACGTCGGCCCGGGTCTTGCGCGCGGCCATGTCCTGCGCGCAGCAAGCGAGCGTCCGATAGAGGGCTTCAGCGTCAAGCCCGCCGGGGCTGTCTTGCGCCAGCAGCATGGCGGCCGCGGCCACAGTCTCCTGGAGGCGTGACGGCTGGACGCCGAACCGTTTTGCGTCGGCCAACGCTGTCTCGAGGAAATTGAGGATGGCCTGATGGGTTTGAAGATCGCGATCGGCTTTGCCGCCGATCACGGCGCGCGAGATCGCGACGAGATGGGTTGACGTCAGCCCCGCGGCGAGCTCGATCTCGCCCGCGGCTTCACCTTTATCCTCATTTGTGTAGGAAATCCTCGCCGTCTCGGGGGATGCTGCGTCCGCCAGGAGGGAGCGCAGGACCTCTTTCTCGCCCGCCGTCATCGGCGCGCCCGATCGGGCGATCAGTCCAACCTGCTCGACCTGTAGATCATTTGGCGGCAACGGACCGGTATTGCTATCGGGAGCCGCCCTGCCAGCGATAAGTGTTGCAAGCGGAGGCCTTCCCGCGGCAGGGTCGCCTAGAACGAGCCGCAGGGCTTCTTGCTGCCCGCCAGGGTCGTTGGCGGCCCCGCGTTCCGTAGCATAGTCGAGCAGTCTGACCAGAACCGGAGAGGGCAGCGACCGATAGGCTGCGATCGCCTCGAGCCAACCACGCGCGTTGACGAAGGCGCGTCGCCGGGACGCCTGGTCACCGGAAAATCCCAGGCTGTCGAGAACCCATGCGATTTCAGCGTCCGGCAATGCGCCATGCGCGGCAAGCTCGCGCAGCGCAACCCGCCCTTGATCTGACTTCGCGCGGGCGTGCGCCCATGCGACGACCTTCGCAGGGGACCCTGCGGCCCCCAGGCTTGCCAGAACATGCACCGCGACGTCCGAGCAGCCGTCCATCAACGAGACCAGTTGACTGCGTTCCTGTGGCGTGACCGCTTCCAGGGATAGCGCTGCCCGGCGAGCGGCCACCGCCGAAGCAAGCTCCACCATAACAGCCACCTCCGAAGAGGTCGGCCGCTCGGTGAAGCGAGCCGCAACACGCTCGGCCGTCAGAGGTTCCCCCGGCGCGCCAAGGGTCTCGCGATATCGCTTGTTCCACATCGCATTGGCGGTCGTGAACATTCGTACCAGATCCGCAACTTGATCGAACCCGATTGCAGCGTCGGTCCGCGCCGCCGCCGCCAGGCCGCGCATCCAGACTTTGTAGTCCGCGGGATCCGAGATCAGGTAAGTCAAGAAGAGGTCGGAAGCGGTGCCGGCGGGTTCTTCTGCACTGCAAGAGCCCGGGGCGAGATAGTCCTTCCATTGCAGTTTCCAGACATCAGGCAAGGAGCGCTCGGGTTGGAGGATTGCGATCTCGGCTGCCATTTCCGTCGACGAGGCGTATGCCGGCGCCGGCGTCGGGATGATCACATGGCTCGTCGTCGTCAGATGATCGATGGCGTCCGCAAAACCGAGACGCACCCTCCAGAGGGTCGCCGTCTCGTCATCCAGATAATCGTCAACAAACACGTCGGCCCATCGCCGGGTACCGCCGGCGCCAAGGCCTGGCCAGGCATGTATTCCCTGTTCGTCAAGCAACGCCGCCTGCAGGTCCGCATCCTTCAGCTGCGATTGCGCCGCATCAGTTTCCACCCGCCGTGCCCAAGGTCCGATGTTCAGCGGCGATAGCCATTTCGGCCCGGCTCGCAATTCGACGGAGCCAGACGGGTTTATGGCGGGGCGCCAGGCGACTGCCGAGGTCGTGGCGATCGCCAGTGCTGCCACGCATGCTGTCGCCAGACCGATCTGACGAGACCTGAGCAAGAGCGTCTGGTAGGTCGTCAAGGATTTCTGCCGCCCGGCCTCAGTCGTGATAGTCGCCAGTTCGAGAAGCTCGCCTGCTGCTCCGAAGATCAAGGGTTCCTGGGCGGCGCTGCCCTTCAGCCCAAAGGCGTGGCGGGCAACGTCACTGGCAACTTCGCTGAAAAAGTCGCCGGAAACCACCTTGGTGCGGCCCGCAGCATTTGGATGGTCGGTCAACGCCTTGATGAGAGCGTCGGCAAAGAGCGACCGCCGGAAAAAAGAGTCCTCCCAACTCTTTTGATCCGCTTTCGACGAGGTGAGGCAGAATTGCCCGCTTCCCGAGTCGGGCCTTCTGAACAAGGCTGTCTCGGCCCCGAACAGCCCTGCGTGGCAGGCATCGAGCAGAAAGAGAATGCTGTCAGCGGGAAATCCGGAAATCAAGTTGTCCAGGTCTGCGGCGCCAGCCTTGGCCTCTTGCGGCCGCTCGCCGTGGAACAGGAATTCGAAAGCCTCGCCTCGCGCCCTGCCATGACCAGCCAGGTAGACGATCAGGACGTCGAACTTGCCGGTCTGTGAAGAGATGAGTTCCCGAACGTTCACCAAACTTGCGCCGGCGTCGACGGCACAGATGTGCTTCGACCCCTTGTCCGGCCACATTCTGGAAAAAAGTTCCGACAGCTCCTGAGCGCCGCTCGCGAGGTATCGCAGGGGTCGCTCGGTCGGCTCAAGCACGGCGGCGGGGTAGGCCGATATGCCGACGCAGACGCTGAGCGCAGTCGCCGGCCTCATCCTCTCAGGAAATCACGAACGCTGGACTGACTGGCGCCCATACCGCCTGCCTTGTCGGGGGCGGCCTTTATGAGCTTTTGCAGCAGCATCGGTGCCGCCAGTCCGATCTGAAAGGCGATAAGGGCGTCGGCATGGCCGCCAAGTTGAAGCCATGAAAGCCCGCCACCCAAAATGATCATTGCGAGCGTGATCAGCCAATAAAACAAGCTCTTGGCATAGTCGGGAAGGTTGGGATTCTCCCGCAGGCCCCACCAATGCAGCAATTCGTTCGCGGCACCTCCACCCACCCCGACACCGAAC
This sequence comes from Mesorhizobium sp. CNPSo 4688, assembly GCF_057784295.1. Lineage (NCBI taxonomy): Bacteria > Pseudomonadati > Pseudomonadota > Alphaproteobacteria > Hyphomicrobiales > Phyllobacteriaceae > Mesorhizobium > Mesorhizobium sp. CNPSo 4688. The sequence continues at coordinate 103,012 of NZ_JBWLUY010000019.1, read as the reverse complement.
ACTGCAAGCTCAGATTCAAGCACCATCTCATCGCCTCCACCTCATTTGGCAATATTAGTCGAATTTTGTCGGGGGCGCGATCTCGCAGACGCCAAGACCGCAATCCAGCGCAGTTCCGCGCGGCGGCTGACCTCTACAGGGAGCGATCGACGCGATGAAACGAGGACGCCGGCAGGATATGGAACCGGTCGGCGATTCAAGCCACCCGACAATGGCAGCGGTTCGCAAACTGAATGGCCCAGCGTGTCGCTTGAGGCGCACCGCCCACACAGCCTCTCAAGATGGCGTTTGGCGGTATTTCGCGTTCTGGCCGCTAAATAAGGGTAGCGGCAATGTTGGCAACGGCATGGTATCTGATGAGGGGACCGGGGACGGTAAGCCAGGCGGCCTCGCTTGCTATGGCGTGTTCGCTCCCGACACGGGTGGGTACGAGTCAGAAGAGAGCTACCGCCAATACAGCGCTGCAACCGAGTTCGTCTGCTGAAGGGACTTCGCAAGCGAGGTCAGCAGATTCAAATCCTGTCCCCGCAACCAACATCAAAAAAAGCCCGCCACAAGCGGGCTTTTTTGTATGCGGCAGTCGGCTCGACTGGCGCTTAAACATCTCTGCCTGCTCGAGCCTTTCGGCAACATTCCGCCCGCCGAGGCTGACGATATTACGCCATGCTCGACGAGGCGCGCATGGGAGCCTAACCTAACCCTCGGAGCCGCCGACGAGCCCGAAGCGGTTCAGTGCGCGTAGATGCTCACATGCGGACGCTTGCGGTTGCATAAGTGAGATTGTGACGGAGCGCCCGCTTCGGCGACAATGTCGCAGATCCGCAAATAGACCCCTCGTATTTTGATCTGCGCGAAGCAACCCGTCAGTCATAGGAGGAGACCTATTCAATGCCGCTAGAATGCATAAATCCCAGTGATCTGCCGATTCCGGAAATGTACAGCCAGGTCGTCGTCGCGACAGGAACCAAGCTGGTGTTCGTCTCGGGCCAGCAGCCGGAAGACATACACGGCAAGCTCGTTGGCCACGGTGATTTCGCAGCCCAGGCGCGCCTGGCGTTCGGGAATCTTGGCCGTGCGCTTGCTGCCGCCGGCGCTCGGCCTGAGGAAGTTTGCAAGATCACAATTTACATCGTCGATTACAAACGCGACGAACACGTGCCAATCATCGAACAGGCCCAGATCGAGCTGTTCGGGCACCACAAGCCAGCAAACGTCGTGGTCGGGATAGCTGTGATGTCTCCAGGCTACCTGCTAGAGATCGATGCGATCGCGGTCATCGGCTAAGCGAGGACGAGCCAAGCCGCCAAACCAATCCCGGACCCCTGATTTCTCGACCGAGATCGGGTCGGTCTACTCTCTCGAAGAAATGGTGCGATCAGCGAGATCTGCCGGCCAAGCCAGCTGATATCGGAGGGGTCAGCTACTCAGGTCGCCGCTCGTCCGATCTCGTCAATAGTGCGATTGGTTTCCCTGAGCGCCTTGGCCGCGAGATTCATCCGCCATCGCGCGACATAGGCCAGCGGCTCTCCAACCAGTCGCGTGAACCGCCGTGCGAACGTGGCCCGTGATTGGCTGGCAAGGCAGGCAATTCAAGGCGAGCGAGCGGCATGGCATCGGCTGACGCAAAGCTCTGCCGGATCATCTCATACGTGCTTGCGGCCGCCGGTCTCGCGGAACCAGCTGTCGGGGTAGGGGTACCACCAGTCCTGGATCGCCGGCTTGTGGTCGATGATGACCATCTTGGAGCGGCGGAAAGCGTCGAGCCCCTGGCGGCCGAGCTCGCGGCCAAGGCCTGAGGCCTTCCAGCCGCCGAAGGGCAAAGCGTCATTGTCGATCAGCGGATTGTTGACCCAGACCATGCCGGCTTCGAGCCGCTCGACCGCCTCATGTGCCTCGGCAAGATCGGTGGTGAAGACCGAGGCGCCGAGGCCGAACGGGCTGTCATTGGCAAGCCGGATCGCCTCGTCGAAATCCCTCACGCGGCAGATCGCGGCGACCGGCCCGAAACACTCTTCGCGCACGATCGCCATATCGGGGGTGACGCCGGTCAGGATCGTTGGTTCGTAGAACCAGCCGGTGTTGTGCGCCGGCGGGATACGGGCGCCGGTGACTGCCTTGGCGCCGTTGCGAATGGCATCGTCGACCAGCCGCATCACCTTTGCCCTCGCGGCCTCGCTGACCAGCGGGCCGATCTCGGTCTTGTCCATGCCGTTGCCGATGCGCAGCGCCCGCGTCTTCTCGGCGAACAGTTCGACGAAGCGATCGTGCACCGAGTCCACGACAAAGAAGCGCTCGGCCGAGGTGCAGACCTGGCCGGTCAGGTGAAAGGCGGCGGTGACGCTGCCGGCCGCCGCCACGTCGAGCGGCGCGTGTTCGCTGATGATCAGCGGATCGCTGCCGCCGGCCTCGATGACGCAAGGCTTCATGCGTTCGGCGCAGGCGACCGCCACTGCCTTGCCGGCAGCGACCGAGCCGGTGAAGGCGACCGCGTGGGTGCGGTCGGACGCGATCAGCGCCTGGGCGGTGGCGGCTGCGCCGGGCAGGCAGGAGACAAGCCCCTCCGGCAGCGAACGAAACACCGTCATGTAGTCCAGCGTCGACAGCGTCGTCGCCTCGGCCGGCTTGATGATGCAGGCATTGCCGGCGGCAAGTGACGCCGCCACCGTCCAGCACATCAACAGGATCGGGAAGTTGTAGGGCATGATGTGGACGGAGACGCCGTAGGGCTCATAGCGTGCATACTGGAACGAGCCGGCCTGCGTCGTGCCGGCCACCTTGCCGGCATCATCACGCGCCATCTCGGCATAGTAGCGGAAGATCGGCGCACAATTGGCGATCTCGCCCATCGCTTCCGGATAAGGCTTGCCCATCTCGCGCACCATCAGTTCGGCGCAGCGGGTGAAGTCGGCCGCCTCGATGGCATTGGCGACCGCATGCAGGTGTTTTGCCCGGCTCTTGGCGTCGAGTTTTTTCCAGGCGGCCTGCGCTGTGGTCGCTGCGGCCAACGCGGCGTCGATCTCGCCATCCGTCGCGGCGGAGATGGTGCCGACGTTTTCGAGCGTCGCCGGATCGATCACCGGTCTTTTCGCGCCGGTCATCGGTCGGTAGTCCGGATTGACGAAGAACGCCGGCCGGTCAGCGGAGAAATCCATGGACATCCTCTCAGATCCGCTCAGCGGATCATGTAGACCTTCTTGATCGTCTCATGGACGGTGCAGATGCCCTTCCAGTCCTGCGGAAAGAACGCCGCCGTGTCCGGCTCGATCTCGATGACCTCGCCGGATTCATGGAGATAGGTGCAGCGTCCCTCAAGGAAGTGGCAGAACTCGTCGCGGGTGACGTGGCAGTGCCACTTGCCCGGGGTGCAGACCCACAGGCCGCATTCGGAGCGGCCTTCCGGCCCTTTGTAGAGCAGCTTGCCCGAGGTGTTGGACTCGCCTTCGATCATCGTCGGGATGACGCCCCAGTCGACGAGGTCGGTAATGGCAAGCGGGGATTGCATGATGGGAGTGGTCACAGCGATTTCCTTGAAAAAGTGCTCAGCGGCACATGAAGGCCTTGGTCAGCGTATCAGTGATGATGGAGGTGCCGGTCCAGCCGGCAGGGAAGAAAACAAGCGTGCCAGCCTCGACCGGGATTTCTTCGCCATTGTCGTGGACATAGGTCCCGCGGCCCGACAGGAAATGGCAGAACTCATCGGCGGCGAAGGTCACCTTGCGGCTGCCCGGCGTGCACGACCACAGGCCGCATTCGCTCGAACCGTCCAGGTTCTGCGACAGGATTTTACCGGAGGCACGCGGCGAGCCTGATATCGTGTTGCTGCCCGCGCCCCAGTCCTCCAGTTCAACGGTCGAGACTTTTGGCCAGTGCGGTGTCGGCATGTCGTGAAGCTCCGTTGCTGTGGTCTTGCTTGAGCGTGATCTTGTCCGAAAACCGGTTTCCACTTTTCGGGATCATGCTTTCAGGCCAGCATATAGACGTTGCGCATGGTCTCATGCACCGTGCATTCGCCCGTCCAGCCGGCGGAGAACATGACCACGGTCCCGGCCGCGATTTCTATCACCTCGCCGACATCCGAGCGGTAGGTCGCGCGGCCGGCGACGAAATGGCACAATTCATCGCGCGGAATCGAGAGGCGCCAGCGCCCGGGCGTGCAAACCCATATGCCGGATTCCGGCTGGTTGTTCGGTCCCTTGTGTACGAGCCTGCCGGTCGAGTGCGAAGCCCCGTCCAGCGCATCCGGCTGGACGCCCCAGTCGACGAGGTCGGTGCGGGAGGAAGCCTGGTAGAGGTGCGGGGCGGAGGAAGTCACAGCAGCGCCTCCAGCAATCCAGCGGCCTTTTCCGGGCCGTTCTGCGCCTGCATCTGCGCCGAGGTCTTCGCCAGCTTGGCCTTCATCTTCGGGTCGGTCAGGCAGGTTTCGATCTTGCTGATCAGCTGGGCATCGCTCCAGTCGTAGCGCGGCATGCCGAAGCCGTGGCCGGTTTCCTGGACCCTTGTGGCGTTGTCGTGCCCGTCCCAGACATAGGGCATGATGATAGCCGGCTTGCCGAAATAGAGGCACTCGGTGAAGGAGTTGTTGCCGCCATGGTGGATCACCGCATCGACCTGCGGGATGACCGAAGGCTGCGGGAACCAGCTCTCGACGATGACGTTGCCGGGCACATCCGTATACTGGTCCTTGTAGCCGCCGACATTGACCAGCGCGCGGTAGCGCGTCTTGCCCAGCGTCGCGATGATGCGCTTCAACAGATCGACATCGCCGGCGCCCAGGCTGCCGAAGGAAACGTAGAGCAGCGGCCCGTCATTGTTCTGCGCAAAGGTCGGCACGGTGTACGGCTTCTCCTGCCGCACGCAGCCTTCGAGATACTGGAATTTCGCCGGATCGAGCGGATGGCGGCGCTTGAATTTCGCCGCTTCGGGATAGAGCAGAAGATTGAGATAGGGCGAGGCCTCGAAGAACTGGCCGATCGGATAGGGCGCCTCATTGTTGGCGGTGAGGAAGGCGTTGAAGTCGTCATGGATCGGCTTGATCACCGCGTTGAAGTGATCGCGATAGCGCTGGTGGCCGACATGGTCGTTCTCGCCGCAGCCCGAGAGATGCGGCGGGATGTCCTCATCCTCGATCTCGTTTTCCGAGCAGGAGATGACGCGCACCCAGGGCTTGCCGAACTGCTTGATCGCCGGGAACAGGATGACGTTGTCGACGCAGATCACGTCCGGCTTGATGGCGGCCAGCACGCGCGGCAGATCCTTCTGCGCCCACTTTGCGCTGTCGACGATCGCGGTCCAGCAATCCTTCACATAATTGTCGACCTGGTCGTAGGGCGATTTGCGGAAGTTCGGGATGTGGCCGTTGATGAAGTCTTCCCAGAACTTCGCCATCTGCTCGGGCGGCATCGGCTCGGACAGGTTTACCGGATGCGCCTCGAAGCCGTAGCCTTTGTAGACATCGACAAAGCCGGGGTCGGACAGGAACACAGCCTTGTGGCCGCGTGCCTCGACCGCCTGGGCGATGCCGACGGAATTGAGCGCCGGGCCATAGGCTGCTTCCGGGAAAAACGCGATCGTCTTCTGCGCCATCAGGCTTCTCCTCTCATTCCTCAAAAATTCTGACATCGGCGGCATCCCAGCCGAGTTCGACCTGGTCGCCAGACGAGACCGGCCGGCGGTCGGCGGCATCGGCGGTGACCCGCACCAGGAAGGGTTTCGGCGACAAGGGCGTGCTGACATGGAGCTGCAAATCGAGCCCGTGATAGGCCAGCGCCTCCACCGTGCCGTTGGTGCGGTTCGCGGTCTCGAGTGACGGGAACAGCCGGATGCGTTCGGGCCGCACCGAAGCGACGGCGGAAGCGCCAGGCGCAAGCGTGGTGGGAACCTTGCCGGCTATGCGCGCGCCGTTCGCCGCGATCACGCCATCGGCTGATACCTTGCTCGGCACGAAATTCATGACGCCGATGAAGTCGGCAACGAAACGGTCGGCAGGGTGTTCATAGATCGCACGCGGCGTATCGCATTGCAGCAGCCTGCCGTCCTTCAGCACCGCCATGCGGTCGGCCATGACCAGCGATTCCTCCTGGTCATGGGTGACGATGACGAAGGTGATGCCAACCTCGTGCTGCAGGCGCTTCAGCTCCAGTTGCATGGCACCGCGCAGTTTCTTGTCGAGGGCGCCAAGCGGCTCGTCGAGCAGCAGCAACCGCGGCCGCTTGACCAGCGCGCGGGCGAGCGCGACGCGCTGTTTCTGGCCGCCCGACAATTGCTCCGGCTTGCGATCGGCGAAGGGGACGAGCTCGGTCGTCGCCAGGATGGCATCGACGCGGGAGCGGATTTCGGACGCCGGCAGACGCTCCATCTCGAGGCCGTAGGAGACATTGGCGCGGACGCTCATATGCGGGAACAGCGCGTAGGACTGGAACATCAGATTGACCGGCCGCTTGTTGGGCGGCGTCCTGGCGATGTCACGGCCATCGAGCAGGATGCGGCCGTCGCTCGGCGTCTCGAAGCCGGCCAGCATGCGCAGCAGCGTGGTCTTGCCGCAGCCGGAGGGGCCAAGCAGCGCGAAGAATTCATTTTCGCGGATATCGAGCGAAATGCCGTCGACGGCGGTGACCCGGCCGAATCTCTTCGACACCTGGTCGATGGCCAGCAGCGTGCGCGGTTCGCTCATTGGCCGATGATCCCGCGGTTGAGCCGCTGCGACAGGGTCAGCGCTGTGATCGAAACCGCCATGACGATGGTGGCCAGCGCGTTGATCTCCGGCGTGATGCCGAAGCGGATCATGGCGTAGATCTGCATCGGCAGCGTGGTCGAAGCGCGGCCGGCGCCGGCGGTGAAGAATGCGATGATGAACTCGTCGACCGACAGCGTGAAGGCGAGCAGGGCGCCGGCGATCACCGCCGGCAGGATGACCGGCAAGGTTACCCGCCTGAAGGTGGTGATAGCAGAGGCGCCGAGATCGGCGGAGGCCTCGACGATCGACCAGTCGAAGTTCTTCAGCCTGGCGCGCACCACCGAACAGACGAAGGCGAGGTTGAAGACGACATGGGCGAGGATGATGGTGTGCAGGCCCATGGTCAGGTTCAGCATGGAAAAGAACGACAGCAGCGCGATCGCCAGCACGATGTCGGGTATGATCATGGGCGCGAAGATCAGGGCTTCCAGGCCCTTGCCATATTGCCGGCGCATCTCGACGCCGATCGCCAGCAGCGTGCCGAGCAATGTGGCGATGGCGGTGGACACCAGCGCCACGATCAGCGTGTTGAGCGCGGCGGACAGGATCGCGGCATTGCCGGCCAGCGAGGCATACCATTTCAGCGAAAAGCCCGACCACGCCGTCGGCAAGCCGCCGTCGTTGAAGGACAGCGCCACCAGTACGGCGATGGGGATGTAGAGGAAGGCGAAGACGAGAACGAGGATCGTCCGCATGCCGAGAGTGCGGGTGAAGGATTGGTTCATCGCGAGCCTCCGATAGTTTGGAGCCGCGTGAACGAACTGCGTCCTTCTCCCCGTTCACGGGGAGAAGATGCCGCCAGGCGGATGAGGGGCAGCGCCCAACCTTGCAGGCGCTGGCGTCGCCCCTCATCCGCCCCTTCGGGGCACCTTCTCCCCGTGAACGGGGAGAAGGCAAGGATCGCGCCGCGCTCAGCCATCGGCTTTTACCTCAGCCGCACGCCCCGCGGCGCGGTCGGCGGCCAGCGCCTGCACCATCAGCACCAGGAGCATAATGGCGATCAGCGCCATGGCCAGCGCTGCGCCGAAGGGCCAGTCATTGGCGGTCAGGAACTGGTCGTAGACGAGGTTGCCGATCATCTGGAAGCGGCCGCCGCCGAGCAGCGCCGGAGTGACGAAATTGCCGATCGACAGCACGAAGACGAAGACGGCGCCGGCGGCTATGCCAGGCACCGTCAGCGGCAGGATGACACGTCGGAAGGTGGTGGCAGCGGACGCGCCGAGATCGCGCGAGGCTTCGGCGAGTTCCGGATTGAGGCGCGACAGCGGCGCGTAGCAGGCGAGGATGACGAAGGGCAGATAGTTGTAGACCAGCCCGGCGATGACTGCACCTTCGGTGTAGAGCATCGACGGTGGCTCGCCGGTGTAGCCGAACCAGCGCAAGAGCTGGGTGATCAGGCCTTCGCGATTGAGCAGCACGATCCAGGCATAGGTGCGGATCAGATAGTTGGACCAGAACGGCAGCACGGCGAAGAACAGGAAAATTGGCTGCCACCGGCGCGGTGCGGCCGCAATCGCATAGGCAGCGGCATAGCCGATCACCACGGCGATCAGCGTCGCGGTGCCGGCGATGCGCGCCGAGTTGAGGAAGATGCCGGCATAGAGCGGGTCGAAGACCAGCCCGAAATTCTCCAGCGTGAAAGTGTAGGCGATGCCGCCATAGATGCCGCGCCGGAAGAAGGCGAGCGCCAGCACCAGCGCGCATGGCACCACCATCAGAGCGGTCAACCAGACCAGCGCCGGGGCCATCAGCAAGGAGGAGCGAAGTCGGGTCTGGGACAAATCTTGGATACCGCTCAGGGCCGGCGACAGAAGCGCCGCCGGCCGCGATGTCTACGCCGCCTACTGCGCGGCCTTGATCTCGCTGACGATCTTGGAATAGTCGCGCTGGGCTTCGCCGACGTCACGCAACTGCTCGAACTTGACGAGGTCGGCCACCGGCATCGCCATGTTGGGGAATTTGGCCAGGAAGTCGGCCGGCAGGCTTTCCATCGCCGGCTTGTTCGGAACCTTGTAGTCAATATTCTGTGCCGCCCAGGCGTGGTTCTTGGCGTCGAGCATGAAGTTGATGAACTTGAAGGCGTCGTCCTTGTGCTCGGACGCCTTCATCACCACCATCGTGTCGACCCACAGGTCCGAACCTTCCTTGGGGATGACGTATTTGATCTCGGGCTTGTCGGCGATGCCGTAGTTGCACCAGCCGTCCCAGGCCTGCACCATCAGCGCCTCGCCGGAAACCAGCTTGGAGTAGAAAGTGGTGTCGTCATAGGCGAGCAGGGTTTTCTTTGCCGAGATCAAGAGGTCCTTGACCTCGGCCATCTTGGCCGGGTCGGTCTCGTTGACCGAATAGCCCTTGTCGAGCTGCCCGGCTGCCAGCAACCAGCGGTCGGTCGCCAGCATGGTGGTCTTGCCCTTCAACTCGTCGGAGGGCGCGAGCAGGTCGCTCCAGCTTGTGGGCGCCGTCTTGACCAGGTCCGAGCGGTAGCAGAGGCCCGTCGTGCCCCAGGTGTAGGGGACGGAGAAAGCGTTGCCGACATCGTGCGGCAGCTTGGTCGCCTCCGGATAGAGGTTGGCGAGGTTGGGGATCTTGGCGTGATCGACCGGTTCGGTCAGGCCGAGCTTGTTCAACACTTCGGCGAAGGGCGAGGAGACGAAAACCACGTCATAGCCCTTGCCGCCGGCGGCAATCAGCTTCCCCATAATCTCTTCATTGGTGGCGTGCACCACCACTTCGCCGGAGACGCCGGTCGCGGTCTTGAAGGCGGCCATGGCGTCGGGCGCCATGTAGCCATCCCAGTTGGAAATGACGAGGTCGGCGGCGGCGGCCGGCGCCGACAGCGCCAGAGCAAGGCCGAGAGCGATTGAAGATATTTTGAGCGCACGGCGCCGCAGGCTGGTAGCGGTCATGGCAGACTCCCATTCGGTTTGATCGTCGAAATCATTTGCCGGACCAAAGCCGGCGACCCGCGCCGATGCCTCGATCCTGTTCCCTCGGTCTTTTCTCGCCGATTGTGCTGACAGTACTATTGCAGAAAAAAGTACGTCAATCCATAATTTGCCAACCGACCGAGGAATCTGGCCATTGCGTCCGTTCCGGCGATCGGCCAAACCAATGCGTCACCCGTCCGCCGAGACCAGTCATGCAAGCCGCAGCCCGACGACCTCGCACCAACCATCTCGATCTGGCGCAGCGCATCCTCGATGTCGCGCGCCAGCGCGGCTTCGAGCCCGGCGCCCGCCTGCCCGAGCAGCAGATCGCCTCGCTGTGCAATGTCTCGCGCACACCGGTGCGGGCAGCACTCAGCCTGCTCGCGGAACGGGGCGTGGTGCGCTGGGAGGCCGATTCCGGTTATCATCTTGCGGTCGACCTCGCTGCGCAGCCGGCCATTGCCGCCGCGCTTCCCAGTGCTGAGGAAGACGAGCTTGCGGAAGCGATCCTGCGCGATCGCTCGGCGCGAAGGCTGGACCAGACTGTGACCGTCGCCGGGCTGATGCGACGCTACGATGCCGATCGCAAGACGGTACTAAAAGCGCTGAATAAACTGACGGATGAGAATCTTCTCGACCGTGCGCCCGGCCAGTCCTGGCTGTTTCGACGCACGCCGGACGATCCGGAGGCGCAAGGCGAAAGCTATGAATTCCGCTTGCTGTTGGAGCCCGCGGCGATCCTGGCGCCTGGCTTCCGGCTGGATGGTGCGCGGGCCGCGGCGTTGCGCCAGGGCATGGAAGCGCTCTCGGCATTGCCGGACGCGACCTTGGACACGCGCGAGTTCCAGCGGCTGGACATGGATTTCCACAGCATGATCGCCGAGGGCTGCGCCAACCGCTTTGTGTCGGATGCGCTGGCCGATCATCTGCGCCTGCGCCGGTTGCCTGGCATCTATGCCGGCGTCAACGTCTTCCGGCTGCGGCAATCGCTGCGCGAACACTTAGGCATACTCGACTATCTTGAAAGCCGGCAGTATGAGGTGGCTGCCGATCTGCTTCGCATCCACCTGCGGCTCTCCCGCAACCAGCGACCGCAAGCGGCCAGCCGCGGGGCTCCCGCACTGTTCGGCATGATCAGCCGGCCCGACTGAAGAGGAATAATTGACGCGTAAAGCCAGCCCGACCATCGCGCTGTTTCCCGAAGCCAGTTTCGGCGCCGCGTTGAATTGCGTCGGTATCGCACAGGCATTGCGTGCCAAGGGCGCTCGCCCCGTCTTCATCTGCCATGCCGGCTTCTCCGGCGTCTTTGCCGACTACGGGTTCCAGGAATACCAGCTGCCGACCGACGAGCCGCTGAGCGACAGCGAACGCCAGAGCTACTGGCAGGCGTTCGTGCGCCGGCACCTGCCGCATTTCCGGCTGAGCCCGATCGACCAGCTCGAAACCTATGTCGCGCCGACCTGGCAGGCGATCGTCGACACCGCGGTCAATGCCGAGGCGCCGCTGCGCCAATTGCTGTCGCGGCTGAAGCCCGATGCGGTGGTGCTCGACAATGTCATCATGTTCCCTGCGATTGCTGCCGCCGGCTGTCCGTGGGTGCGTGTCGTCTCCTGCGCCGAGACGGAACTGCCTGATGCCGAAGTGCCGCCTTACCTCTCCGGGATGGCTGCCGATGACCCGCAATGCGAGGCGTTCGAGGCGCGCTACCTCGCGGCCTCGGCGCCGGCGCATGACCGCTTCAACCGCTTTCGCGTGGATGCCGGCCTGGCGCCTTTGCCCAAGGGCCTGTTCCTCGAGACGTCACCCGATCTCAATCTGCTGCTGACGCCGGCGATCGTGCGGCGCGAGCGCGCCGAGCCGCTCGACCCCGCCCGCTTCATTTATCTCGAAGGCTGCGTGCGCTCGGAAGGGCCGTTCGAGGTGCCGGTGTTTCCGCGCAATGGCGGGCCGCTGGTCTATGTCAGCTTCGGCAGCCTCGGCGCCATGGATGTCGGGCTGATCGAGCGCATGCTCGCCGTCTTCGACAGGCTGCCGGCGCGCTTCATCGTCAACGTCGGTGGCCTGCGCGACGCCTATCGCGCGGTGCCGGACAATGTCTATCTCGATGCCTGGTTTCCGCAGCCTTCGGTGGTGGCGAAATCGGACCTGTTTATTCATCACGGAGGCAACAACAGCTTTTGCGAGGCGCTGCGCTTCGGCGTGCCGTCGCTGATCATGCCCTATTGCTGGGACGGACATGACAATGCGCAACGTGCGGGAGAGACGGGCGTCGGCGACCATATCGGTCGTGACGCCTGGACCGAAGGGGGACTGGAGAGAGCCATTCTCGGCCTGCTGGCCGACGATGTGATGCGCGCCCGCCTCAGGGAGAATGCAGCCCGGATGGCGCTGACCCCTGGAACGGATGTGGCCGCGCAAGCCATACTCTCTCTCATAGGTACGTGAACCAAAATGCAGGACAAAAATACCAACACCACTCTCTTCACCAGCAACGATCCCAAGAGCTGGCTCGCCCAGCACGGCATCACCGAAGTCGAATGCCTGGTGCCCGATATGAACGGCGTGCTGCGCGGCAAGGCGCTGCCGACTGCGAAGTTTCTCAAGGCGCTGGAAGACCGCGCTCTCTATCTGCCGAGCAGCGCTTTCCTGGTCAGCATCGATGGCCGCTATTCCGGCTCGATCGATGAAGGCTTTGCCTATCAGGATCCGGATATGCGCATGGTGCCTGACGTCTCGACGCTGTGCCTGGCGCCGGGCGGCGGCGCCGGCAAAGCCTATGTCTTCGCAGACGCCTTCCACATGGACGGCAGGCCATGGATGGCCTCACCGCGGCACGTGCTGCGAGCCGTGCTCGATCTCTATCGCCAGCGCGGCTGGCGCGCGGTGGTGGCGCCGGAGGTCGAATTCTATCTGACCGCGCCCAATCCCAATCCCGACCAGCCGCTGACCGCACCGGTCGGCGCCAACGGCCGCGCCGAAGGCTCACAGCATCCCTATGACATGGTGGCGCTGGAAGAATTCGAGCCGGTGGTCCGGCGCGTCTACGACTATGCCGCGGCCGCCGGCCTGCCCCTCGACACGCTGATCCATGAGTCCGGCACGGCGCAGCTGGAGATCAACCTGCTGCATGGTGATGCGGTGCCGCTCGCCGACCAGGTGCTGCTGTTCAAGAGGCTGACACGCCAGGCCGCGCAACAGAGCGGCATGCATGCCACCTTCATGGCCAAGCCGATCGCTGCACAGGCGGGCAGCTCGATGCACCTGCACATGTCTGTCGTCGACGAGAAGACCGGCGCGGCGCTGTTTGCCAGCGCTGATGATGCCGACACCGAAATGTTCAACCATTTCATCGGCGGCCTGCAGAAGTACGTGCCTGAGATCATGCCGCTGTTTGCGCCGAACGTGAATTCGTTCCGCCGCATCCGGCCGAACCACAGCGCGCCGGCCAACATCGAATGGTCGCACGACAACCGTTCCTGTGGCCTGCGCGTGCCGGCCGGCGGGCGTGCCGCAAGACGGGTGGAGAATCGGCTACCGGGTGCGGATTGCAATCCCTATCTGGCGATCGCCGGCTCGCTGCTCGCCGGCTATCTCGGCGTCGAGCAGAAGCTGGCGCGCTCGGCTGAGGCGTCGGGTAATGCCTACAAGATCAAAAGCACGCTGCCTAAAACCATGGAGGAGGCGCTCGACCGCTTCACCGCTTGCGAGCCGGTGCGAGCGTTGCTGGGCGAGGATTTCTTCCAGACCTATCTGCGCGTCAAGAGCGTCGAGCTCGACCTTTTCCAGAGCGTGGTGACGAGCTGGGAACGCGACCATTTGTTGCTGAAGGTGTGATCATGGCCTCCAGCTCAACAGGTTTCAATTCCGGTCTCGATATCGGCAAATCCTATTATGTCGCCACCGCCAATCCGGCGCCGGACCATCCGGCGCTGGTGGGAGACGTCGACGCCGATTTGGTGGTGGTCGGCGGCGGCTGCACGGGCCTGTCGGCCGCCCTTTCATGCCGCCGAACGCGGCCTGAAGGTGGTTTTGCTTGAGGGCGGCAAGATCGGCTGGGGTGCGTCGGGCCGCAATGGCGGCCAGATGATCCCCGGTCTGCGCAAGGGCGCCAAGGGGCTGGTCAAGCTCTATGGCCCCGAGCGGGCGAAGGCGCTGTTCGACCTTGCCTTCGAAGCGCGCGGCCTGGTGCTCGACATCATCGAGCGCCATACCATCGATTGCGACCTGAGACTCACCGGTCATCTGGTCGGCGCGGTCAACGGCTCCGATCTCAGAGATCTCGAAGACGAGGCCAAATGCCTCGAAAGCGTGATGAAGTTTCGTGACGTCGAGATCCTGTCGGCGGCGGAAGCGCGGGCCAAGGTCGACACGCCTTACCACGGGGCCATGTATGAGCCGCTTGGCGGCCACATGCATCCGCTGAACTACACGCTCGGCCTTGCCCGTGCCGCTGTGGCGGCAGGTGTCGTCATCCATGAGAATTCGGTGGCGGTGAAGCTGGAGCGCGAGCCTTCGATCCGGGTCTCGACATCGAAGGGCTCGGTGCGGGCCAAACATGTCGTCTTGGCCGGCGATGCGTTGCTGCACGGGCTGGAGCCGCGCGTCAACAGCCGCATCATGCCGGTCGGCAACTACATCGTCGCCACCGAGCCGCTGGAGGGCAAGCGCAACGTCATCCCGGCCAATGTCGCGGTGTCCGACACGCGTTTCGTCGTCAACTACTACCGCATGTCGGCAGACGGACGGTTGCTGTTCGGTGGCGGCGAGCGCTACACGCCGTCGCCGCCGGCCGACATTGCCGGCTTCGTGCGGCCGCATATGGAAGCCACTTTCCCGCAACTGAAGGGTTGCCGCATCGACCATGCCTGGGGCGGGCTGGTGTCGGTGACGACATCCCGGCTGCCGCATGTCGGGCGCTATGGCGAGGTCTATTTCGCACATGGCTATTCCGGCAAGGGCGTGATCCTGTCGACGCTGTCGGGCAAGCTGCTGGCCGAAGCCATCACGGGCGCCGCCGCACGGCTCGACCTGTTCTCGACGCTGACGCCGATGCCGTTCCCTGGCGGCACGGCGCTGCGTGGTCCGCTCTATGTGCTGGGCATGTTGTGGTACGCCATGCGCGACCGCATCAAGCACTGAGATTGCGGCTGGCAGGCGGGGATCATCGGAGGCGATTGCATGCGTGATTTCCAGTTCCCCGGTCGTTCGCCGGTTCGCGCCACGGAAGCGATGCGGGCAACTTCGTATCCGCGCAAGGACGGCTGCGCGCTCGGCTACTCTCGACGCGGATTCAGAACCAGATCAGCCAGACGAGTTGCAGGATGACCAGTGCGATGGCGTCCCAGAAGATGAGCTCGCCGGTCGAGAACCAGCGCCTCGACTTGTTGAAAACATAGAACAGCCGCCAGACCAGCGCTGCGGCGGCCAGCGGCACCAGAGCGAGCAGCGTGCTCACGGCAGCCGTGCTCCCGACACCGCATCGAACGTGTGCAGCGCTGCTGGTGGGAAGCGCAGGTGCAGCGGTTGGCCGGGGTCGTAGGCGCGATCGTCATTCACTGTCCTGACGATCAGCGCGTTTGCCTCGCTCTTGGCGAAGATCAGCACATCGGGTTCGACCGGTTCGACGACATCGATGGCAAACCGGATCGCATCGCCGGCGGACGCGTCGACAAGCTGGATCTGCTCGGGGCGGATGCCGAGCACGATGGGACCGTCAGGTTTTCCCGGCAGCGGGCAGGTAAAGCCGTTGGCGTGGAAGACGCCGCCGCGGACATCGCCGTCGAAGGTGTTCATTGCCGGACGGCCGATGAATTCGGCGATGAAGCGGTTGGCCGGCCGGCGGTAGATCTCGCGCGGATCGTCATACTGGATCAGCGCGCCTTCGCGCAGCACCGCGACCCGTGTCGCCAGCGTCATCGCCTCTTCCTGATCGTGGGTGACGAAGACGAAGGTCTTCTTGAGCTCGCGATGCAGGCGCTTCAGCTCGGTGCGCATATGCAGGCGCAGCAAGGCGTCGAGATTGGACAGCGGCTCGTCCATCAGGCACAGGCTCGGCTGCCAGACCAGGGCGCGGGCGACCGCTACGCGCTGCGCCTGGCCGCCCGACAATTGCGAGGGCCGCCGGTCGAGGTAGCGGGTGATTTCGAGCAGCTCGGCCATGGCGCGCACGCAACGGTCGAGCTCAGCCGCCGGCATTTTCCGGATGCGCAAGGGATAGGCGATGTTCTCGTAGACGCTCTTGTGACTGTAGAGCGCGTAGTTCTGGAACACCATGCCCATGCCGCGCAGCCGCGGCGGCAGGTCGGTGACATCGCGACTCTCGACTAGGATGCGGCCGGCCGTCGGACGTTCGAGGCCGGCAAGCAGCCGGCAGGCTGTCGTCTTGCCGGAGCCCGAGGGGCCGAGCAGGACGAGGAATTCGCCGGGCTCGAAAGCAAGGTCGAGCGCCTGCAGCGCCACCGTCCCGTCCGGGAAGGCCTTGGTGACGCCGTCGAAAACAATTGCCATGCGAGATCCCTTCAGCCCTTGACCGCGCCGAAGGTGAGGCCGCGGACCAGCTGTTTCTGGACAAGGAACGTGAAAAGCACGATCGGCAGCGTCGCCACGATGGCGACCGCGGCGACCTGTCCCCACAGCGTGCCATGCGGCGTCACCAGGCCGGGTATGCCGACGGTGAGCGGACGCCCGTCGAAGGCGACGAGGATGAAGGCGTAGAGGAACTCGTTCCACGACAGGATGAAGCAGAGCACGGCGGTGGCGCCGATGCCGGGCGCGGCCAGCGGCGCGACGACGAAGAAGAAGGCGCCGAGCCGCGAGCGCCCGTCCATCATCGCCGCCTCATCAATCTCCCTGGGTATTTCGGCAAAGAACCCGCGCATCATCCAGACGACGAGCGACAGGTTGAAGGAGGTGTGGGCGATGACCACAGCATAGATGGTGTCGATCAGGCCGAGCGACGTGAAGAACAGGAACAACGGCACGGCGATCGAGATCGGCGGCGCCATGCGGGTGGTCAGGAAGAAGAAGAACAGGTCTTCCTTGCCCGGAAAATCCGAGCGGGCAAAGCCATAGGCGGCCGGCGCGCCGATGAGGATGCACAGCACAGTCGACGACACCGAGATCAGCACCGAATTGATCGCCAGCGGCCAATATTCCTTGTCGATGAAGACGGCTGGATAGTTGGAGAGTGTCGGCGTGAAGACCCATTTCGGTACCGACGACAACAGGTCGACGCGGTTCTTGAACGAGGCCAGCACCATCCAAACATAAGGCGTCAAGGCGACCACGATGGCGACCAGCAGTACCGCCCAGGCAAAGCTTTTCCAGGCGCGGTTTGTGGATTGGTCAATCATCGCCGCGCCCTCAAAACGCAGCCGCCGGTTTACGGCTCGACCAGTAGACGGCCTTGTAGAAGACCGAGCACAGGATCAGCACGACGAGATAGATCATGAAGGCGATCGCGGCGCCGTAGCCGAGGTCCCAGTTGCGGAAATTGACGCGGTAGGCATAGATCGAGACCAGCTCGGTCAGCGTTCCCGGGCCGCCGCCGGTCATCAAAAACACCTTGTCGAATTCCTTGAAGGCGTCGATGCCGCGCAAGAGCAGCACCAGCGCGATGACGGGTCTGAGCAGCGGCAGCATGACATCGCGAAAAATCTGGAACGGTTTGGCGCCATCCATCATCGCCGCCTCGAACGGCGCGCGCGGCAGGCTCATCATCCCGGCCAGCATGATCAGGGTAACGAAAGGCGTCCACTGCCAGACATCGATGGCGATGATGGTCGGAAAGACCAGGTCGGGTGCCGAAAGCACGGCAGCATTCTGCGCCAGCAGGCCGACCTTGCGCATGTAGAAGGTGAGCATGCCGAAATCGCCCTGCAAAAGCAGGCGCCAGATCAGACCGACCGCGACCGGCGCGATCATCATCGGGATGAGCAGCAGCGTGGTCAAAAGCCGTTGGCTGGCGACGAAGCGGAAGATCAGGAAGGCGAGCGCGAAGCCGAGCAGGAATTCGAGGCCCACGGCGATGACGACGAATTTCAGCGTCAGCAGGAACGACGCCCAGAAGAATGGGTCGTTGCGCATCAGCTTGCGGAAATTGTCGAAGCCGACAAAGGCGCCCGCATGGCTGGCATCGGCAAAGCTGAGGTCGGTCAGCGCGGTATAGACCATGTAGTAGAACGGGCCGACCAGGAAGACGACGACGAGCAGCGTCGCCGGCAGCATCAGCAGCGGTCCCACCCCACGGTCGAGAAGCGGCATTCCGCGCAGCGATGGAGTGCGGTTCGTCACGGGCGTTTCCTGCGGACAAGAATGGCTACCCGCTTGTGCGGGTAGCCTCTGCGCGACATTTGAGACCTATCGTGCCGGATAGGTCATGGGTGCGCAAGAACCGAGCAATGTCGAGATGTCGGTGGCGGCGGTGTCGAGGGCAGCCTGCGCTTCCTTCTCGCCGGCGAGGTAGGACGACAGCTCACGCACCAATATGTCGGTCATCTCGGCCGATTGCGGCAGCGTCGCCTTCGGCACCGCATGCTCGTTGGCCTCCATCGAAGCCTTGGCGTAGGGCAGTTTCTGCACCTCCGCCGAGGCATAGACATCGGGCCGGCCCGAGGCGCCGCCATTGAGATGCTGTTCGAGCTGGCGATCATAGCCCATCATCCACTGGACGAAGAGGAAGGCCGCCTGCTGGTTCTTCGAATAGACGGGGATCAGGTAGGTCCAGCCCTCGACCTGGCCGATCTTGCCGCCTTCGCCTTGCGGCACGAGGTCGAAGCCGACCTTGCCGACGACGGTGGAGGCCGTCGTGTCGACCGACACGGCATAGGTGGCGTCGTTCCACATGATCAGCTCGGCGACCTTGGCCTGCTGCATCAGCGCCATGACATCGTCCCAGAAATAGTTGAGGCTGTCCGGCGGCGAGAATTGCAGCAGGCTCTTGTAATATTCGAGTGAGGCGACGGCCTTGGGGCTGTTGACGATGACCGGGCCGCAGGCCGAGCCGCTCTTCACGTCGAGCACGTCGCCGCCGAAAGAATAGAGGAAGTTGAGCCACTCATACCACAGCGCCTCGTGGCGCTTGCCCTGCAGGGCGGTGCCGTAAAAGCCCTGGTCGGGACGGTAGAACCATTCAGCGATGTCGCGATACTGCTTCCAGTCCTTGGCGGGAGCGAGGTCGTAGCCATACTTGGCCTTGAAGCCTGCCTGCTCCTTGGGGTCGGCGAGCAGGTCCGAGCGATACCACATGAACATATTGAGCACGGTGAAGGGGAAGCCGTACTCCTTGCCGTCATACCAGGAGATTTCGTGCCAGGCGGTCTGGTAGAGCTGCTTTTCCGGCTCGAAGGTCGGATCGCGCAAAGCCGGATCGGCCATCATCTTGGCGATTTCGACCAGATGGTTGTTGGTGGCGAATTTGCCGAGTTCGCGATGCGGCTGGATGATGACGTCGTAGCGGCCGCGGTGCGAATTGAGATCGAGCTGCACCTTGTTAACGGCTTCGGAATGCTCGTACATCTCGACTTCGACATGGATGCCGGTCTGCTTTTCAAACTCCGGCGCCATCTTCTTCAACGCTTCGAGCGGCGGCAGCGCCTCGCCGACCATGCGGATGGTTTGGCCGCTATAAGGCTTCGACGCCTCTTTCAGATCCCACGCGGCCGCTTGTGTGATTTGCCACATAAGGGCGGCGAGAACGAGGAGTCCGGATGCGGTACTCCCACGTATCAGCGGCTTGAGCATTCTTCCCTCTCCCTAGAAGTCGTGCCTGGTGGGCCGGCGCCCGTTCTGTCATAAAATGTGTGGCACTGCAAATTAAAATGTGGCACCTTGCAACAAATGGTTGGGAGATGTTAACAGACCGGCAGTAACCCGGCTTTCCCGACCAGGCGAGGGACCTTTCGGATGGACTTCATCTTCATGCTGACGCGAAACGATCGCACGGTCGAGGACTGCCTCGACCTGGTCGATCTGATCGAGCCGGTCGGTCTGAAGCATGTCGGCTTCAAGGATATTGGCGTTGCGCCCGATGTGCTGCGCAAGCTCGCCGGCGCCATTCGCCGGACCGGCGCCACCACCTATATGGAAGTCGTCTCGACGACAGCGGAGGCATGCCTCAACTCCGCGCGCATCGCCCGCGATCTCGGCATCCAACGCCTGCTTGGCGGCACCCAGGTCGACGAGATCATGGCTCTGCTGGAGGGGAGCGACACCGAATACTACCCTTTTCCGGGACGGCCGGTCGGCCATCCGACCAAGCTCGGGGGCTCCCCGGGAGATGTCGAGGCCGACTGCCGATCCTTTGCGGAAAAGGGTTGTGCGGGATGCGACATCCTCGCCTATCGGGCCACCGAGGCCGACCCGGCCGAACTGGTTCGCGCCGCCCGACGCGGCCTTGGTCCGTTACGGCATCTGATCGTAGCCGGCGCGGTGGCTTCGGCCGATCGGATCAAGGCAATCAAGCAGGCTGGCGCAGACGCTTTTACCATTGGCACAGCGGTTTTCGACGGTTCCTATTCGCCGACGAAAGGTTCTATCCTCTCGCAACTGCGGGATGTCCTCGCGGATTGCGAGCGTGTCTAATGGCCGTCATCGGCATCGATCTCGGCACACAAAGCCTGAAGGCGATCGTCGTCGATGATCAATTGCGGCTGCGTGGCGAGGCCCGTGTGCTTTACCAGCCGGCCTTCCCGGCGCCGGGCTGGGCCGAACAGAATCCGGCGCTGTGGCTTGCCGCGCTCAGACCGGCGGTTGCCGACGCACTCGACAAGGCCGGGCTGGCGCCATCCGACATCAAAGGAATCGCCATTGCCGGACAGCTCGACGGCTGTGTCGCTGCCGATAGCAGCGGTCAGGCGCTGTCGCCGTGCATCATCTGGATGGACCGGCGCGCATCGGGAGAAATTGCTGGAATCGACCCGGACTTCATCCGCGAGCGCACCGGTCTCGTTCTGGACGCAACGCATATGGCGGCGAAAATCCGCTGGGCAACGCGCAACCTGCCCGAAGTGCACCGAGTAGCACTCTGGCACCAGCCGGTATCGTTCGTGGTCGCGGCTTTGTGCGGCCGTGCCGTCATCGATCACGCGCTGGCCTCGACGACCATGCTTTATGGGCTGAAGGAGCGCGGCTATGCCGGCGATCTGCTCGCCGCCTTCGACATCGATGCAGATAAATTGCCCGGTATCGACGATGCATCGGCGGTCGCCGGCGCCTTGACTGCGGCCGGCGCCGAGCTGACCGGCCTGCCTGTGGGCACCCCGCTGGCGGTCGGCACCGGCGACGATTTTTCTGCCGCTATCGGCGCCGGCGTTGTCGTGCCCGGCATGGTTGCTTGCAATCTCGGCACGGCGGAAGTGGTCGGCGCGGTGTCTGACACGCCTCGGCTCGACCTCGGCGGCCTGGTCGAGACGCATGGTTTTCTCAGCGACCGCTATTTCGTCTCCAACCCCGGATGGCTCTCGGGCGGTGCAGTGACATGGTTCCTGTCCACTTTCGGCGTCGATTCTCCGGCGGCAATGTCGGAGTTGGCGGCGACGGTCGTTGCCGGCAGCGACGATTTGCTGTTCGTCCCGGCACTTTCCGGCGCCATGGCGCCGCGCTGGATCGCCGAGGCGCGGGGCGCTTTCTACGGCCTTACTTCCTTCCACGGCAAAGCGGCCTGCGCGCGCGCCGTGTTGGAGGGCTGCGCTTTCGCCATGCGCGACGTTGTCGACCGGCTGGACGAACTTGGCATCGCCACCGGGCGCATCAGGCTCTCGGGCGGCGGCGCCCGCAGCCGGGTGTGGGCGCAGATCCGCGCCGATGTCAGTGGCAGGCCGGTCGAAATCGCCGACGCCGCCGATGCCGCTCCGATCGGTGCGGCAATCCTTGCCGCTACGGCCACCGGCCTTTCGTCCTCAGTGGAGCGGGCGGCCGAAAGTCTGAGCGGTGGCATCGAGACGATAGACCCCAATCCTTCGGCCAAGGCCGCCTACGACAGAAGTTACTGCCGGTATCGAACCCTGTTCGATGCCCTGACCCCGCTTCATGCTGACTGATTGAACGGCATCCCGATGTCCAAGGAAATGCTCGATAGTCTCATTGCCGGCACGCTGCCTGACCCGGATGCCGAGGGAATGCTGGCAGTGCCGCTGAAGACCATCGTGATCGGGCGCGGTCTCGGCGACGAGGCTGATGCGCTGGTCAAGCCGCTGCCGCTCGGCCGCAAGCTCGCCGTGGTTATGGATCCCGACACGCGCCTGGCGCTGGGCGAGAGGGTGTCGATCGCGCTGCGCGGCTCCAGCGATGTCGACAAGATCATCTTGCCGCGCCATCCGCATCCGGACATGGACGCGGTGCGATCGGTGATCGCCCGCACGAAAGACGCCAGCGGCCTGGTCGCGGTCGGATCGGGCTCGATCAACGACATCACCAAATACGCCGCACATCTCACCCAAAAACCCTATGTTGTGTTCGGCACCGCGCCTTCGATGAACGGCTATACCTCGGTGTCGGCGGCGATCACCGAGGACGGGCTGAAGAAATCGCTGACGGCGAGCCTGCCGGTCGGTGTGTTCCTCGATCTCGACGTCATGGCGCGAGCGCCGCACCGGCTGATCGCAGCCGGCTTCGGCGATTCGATGGCGCGGCCGACCGCCCAGACGGACTGGCTGATGGCGCATCTGTTGCTCGGTACGCCCTACAGGCAGGCGCCGTTCATGCTTCTGGCCGAGGACGAGAAGACGCTTATCGCCAAGGCCGGCGAACTCAGGACCGGCGACCTCGCGGCGATGGAAGTGCTGGTGCGCACGCTGGTCATGTCGGGTCTCGGCATGACTTTGTGCGGCGGCTCCTATCCTGCCAGCCAAGGCGAACATCTGATCGCCCACTATATCGACATGCGCGGCCAGGGACTGCCCGAGGCGCATCACGGCGAACACATAGCGGTGACGACGTTGACAATGGCGCGGCTGCAGGAACGTGTGCTGGCATTGCCGGAGCTGCAGCTCGCGCCGTCCGCCGATACACCGGACCGCTTCATCGAGATTTTTGGCGAAACGCTTGGACGCTCCTGCTGGGCAGCGTTCAAGCCCAAGCTGCTCGATCATGAGCGGGCGACCGCCATCAACACCATGCTGGCTGAGCAATGGCGTTCGTATCGCGAAAGACTTTCCCGCGTGGCCCGTCCGGCGCGCGAGATCGCGGCAGCACTGCGTGCCGCCGGTGCGCCGACCACGCCGCAGGAGGTCGCCATACCGGCTGCCTTCTACGACGAAGCAGTCGCCAATGCCCGGCTGATCCGCGACAGGTTCACTATGCTCGACGTCGCGGCCGTCTCGCTCGAAACGGTCGCGGCGGGAGCCTGAACGGGTGCTGCGCCCGCTCGCCGACTTCACCGCCCTGAACCGGCGCAAGATCGCCGTCGTGCTGACCGACATAGACGACACCTTGACCGATAGGGGACGATTGCCGGCAAAAGCCTATGCGGCGCTGGAGCGGCTGAAGCAGGCTGGGTTCATCGTCGCGCCGGTCACCGGCCGGCCGGCCGGCTGGTGCGACCTGATCGCGCGGCAATGGCCGGTGGATGGCGTGATCGGCGAGAATGGCGCGTTCTATTTCCGCTATGACGACACTGCCAAGCGGATCGTTCGCCACTATGCCAGGAGTGCCGGAGAAAGGCAGGCCGACGCGGCGCGCCTGCGCAAGATCGAACGCACCGTGCTCGCGGAAATTCCGGGTGCGGCGGTCGCCGCCGACCAGACCTATCGCGAGGCCGATCTGGCGATCGATTTTCGCGAGGATGTCGCGCCGCTGCCCAAAACCGAAGTGCTGAAGATCGTCGGTATCTTTCAGCGCTATGGAGCGACGGCGAAAATCTCGTCCATCCATGTCAATGGCTGGTTCGGCAAATACGACAAACTGTCAACAAGCCGGCTATTCTTGCGCGACTGTTTTGGTATAGATATTGACCACGACAAGGACAGCATTGCCTTCGTCGGCGATAGTCCAAACGATGCACCAATGTTCGGCTTCTTCCCCAACAGCGTCGGCGTCGCTAATGTGCTGGACTTCGCCGGCGAACTTCCGGCATCTCCTGCCTTCGTCACATGCGGGCGCGGCGCGCAAGGATTTGCCGAGCTTGCCGACGCGTTGATTGCCGCAAAGGGAATGGAATAATCATGAACCAAGGCCGACTGACGAAGAAGGAGCGGCACGCGCTTATCCTTTCGGAAGTGCGCCGGTCGGCGTCCATTCGCATCTCCAAGCTTGCGCGCCGCATTGGCGTCGCCGGCGAGACCATCCGCCGCGATCTCATCGAACTCGGCGATGCCGGGCTCATCAACCGCACCTATGGCGGCGCGACGATCTCGCTGGTGACGACCGAACCGGTGATTTCCGAGCGCGGCCTGACCCTGGTCGACGAGCGCGCCCGCATCGGCCGCGGCGCGGCCGGCCTCGTCGAGAAGGGCCAGATCGTGATGATCGATGGCGGTTCGACCACTTATGAGGTGGCGCGCAATCTTTCGCAGCTGAAGCGCGACCTGACCATCATCACCAATTCCACCGGCGTGGCCTCGGTGGCCGGCGCCAATCCGACCTTCCGGGTGCTGCTCTGCCCCGGGACCTATGACAGTAGGGAAGGCAGCGTACTCGGCGAAGACACGGTCGAGTTCGTGCGCCGCTACAATGCCGACGTCGCCATCATCGGGGCGTCGGGACTAAGTGCCGACGGTCCGAGCGACATGATCTCCGGCGCCGCGGCAGTCAAGCGCGCGATGATATCGCGTTCACTGTCGACGGTGCTGGTGGTGACCCACGACAAGTTCGGCCGCTCCAGCCTGGAACGCATCTGCGGGCTTGACGACATTGCCGATATCGTCACCGACAGCGAACCGAAGACCGACCTGCGCACTGCCGCCGAACAGGCGGGCACGGAGCTGCATGTGTTTGCCGGCGACTGATCAGCAGTTGCCGCGGCCTACCCCGCAGCATCCCGGTTGGTCAGTGCGATGTGGCAGCAGCCGGAGCCGTGGCCCGGCGTCCAGGTGACATTGTCGAAGCGCACGCCCGTCGCCTCGAACAGGCCGCGGTTGAAAGCCCCGGCGATGCGGCAGAGCGTGGCGAGCTTTTCATCGCCGACACCTGCCTCGACCCAGGCGTCCTTCAGTGGACAGCGTTTCACCTTGAAGGCGATGTGGTCCGGCCCGCGCTCGACGTCGGTCGGATACATCAGGCCACCATCCGGGCTGACGGCCAGGAACGCTTCGCCGATGGCCGGCGCGTCGTTGGGTCCGAAGCGGGCGAAGGCTGTCGCCGCCACTTCCTTGCCGCGCTGCTCGATGGTCCGGATCATGATCGCCTCGGCTTTCTCCGCGCCCAGCTCGCCGGTCAGTTCCTCGAGGAGCAGACGGTAGAGATCGGCGCGGTTGCGGAAGGCGGAATCGAGTTCTCGCGAGAGTTTTTCGGCTCGGGCTTCGGCGTCTGTCATGATGCGTCCTGCAGATGTGTTCGATTGAATCTTGGTGCCGCCGCCACCAGTGCCTTGCCAATCGCCGATTGCGGCGCGTCGATAACGGCGCGGGCGTCGCCGCTCTCGGCGATCCGCCCGGCGTCGAGAAGGACGATGCGGTGGGCGATGGCCCGCACCACGCCGAGATCATGCGAAATGAAGAGATAGGCGATCCGTTCCCTGGCTTGCAGGTCAAGCAGCAGCTCGAGGATCTGTCCGCGCACCGAAACGTCGAGCGCCGACACCGCCTCGTCAAGCACGATCAGCGACGGGCTTGTGGCGATGGCGCGGGCAATTGCCACGCGCTGGCGCTGGCCGCCGGAGATTTCATGGATGGCGCGTGGGGCGAGATCGGCCGGCAAGCCGACGCGCTCGAGCAAGGCAGCGATGCGGGCCGGACGCTCGGCGCGAGGGGCGATGGCATGGATACGCAAGGGGTCGTCGAGCACGCGCGCCACGGTGGCGCGCGGGTTGAAGGCGGCGAGCGGATCCTGAAACACCATTTGCAGGTGGGCGCGCCGCACACGCAGGGCCGCACCCCTCAAGGCCAGGAAGTCATCGCCTTCGAATTGTATGTTTCCGGCATCTGGTTCGATCAGCCTAAGCACCAGCCGTGCGATCGTCGACTTGCCGCTGCCGGAGGGGCCGGCCAGCGCCAGCGTCTCGCCGGGTTCGATGGTGAAGGAAACGCCGTCGACGGCGGCGATGGTCGTGCCGCCACGGCGGTAGTGTTTGGCCAGGTTGGAGACCGTGAGCAGGCTCATGTCGAAGCCCGTCGCAGCAGCGGCTCGGCGTCGAGGCCGAGATGGGCGTCGAGCAGCGCGCGCGTATAGGCGTGGCGCGGGGCGTTGACGATTTGCGCCGTCGAGCCGATCTCGACCAGTTCGCCGTGCCGGAACACGGCGATGCGCTCGGCGAGTTCGGCGGCCAGCGCAATGTCATGGCTGATGACCAGCAGCGTCATGCCGTCCTCCCCCACCAATTGCCGGATGAGGGCGACGATCTCGGCTTGCACGATCGTGTCCAGCGCGCTGGTCGCCTCGTCGGCGATGAGCAGTTTTGGGCCTGCCGCGATGGCCGCGGCGATCGCCACGCGCTGCTTCTGGCCACCGGAGAGCTGGTGCGGGAAGGCGCGCATGGCGGAGGAGGCCGGGTCCGGCAGGCGGACGCGTTCGAGTAGCGTTTTTGCCTTGGCGTAGGCTTGCGGCCAGTCGAGGCTGAGATGGGTGCGGGCGACTTCGGCGATTTGTTTGCCGATGGGCATGACTGGATCGAGACTGGCGGAAGGATCCTGGAACACGAAGCCGATGTCGCGGCCGCGGAGGGGCACTCCGCCTCGAGAGGGGGGTGCGAAGGAATGAGACGATTCCGATTTGTGCCAATCGATGCGGCCTTCAACCTTGGCACTCGCAGGCAGCAACCCCGCAATCGCCAGCGCCAGTGTGCTCTTGCCCGAACCGCTTTCGCCGATGATCGCAAGGCGCTCGCCGGCAACGACATCAAGGCTGATGCCGTCCAGTGCCGCCACCTCGGTCCCATCCCGCCGATAGTGCACCGAGAGGTCGCGGATCTCAGTCAGCGCGGTCACGACAGGCTCCTCCGCACGGCCGCGGTCTCGACCAAACCTTCGCCGGCGAGGTAGACGCCAAGCACGGTCAGCACGAGCGCGATACCCGGAACGATGGACAGGAAGGGCGCGGCACGCAGAACGGTGCGGCCCTCGGCGATCATGCCGCCCCAGGTGACGCGGTTGGGGTCGCCGAGACCGAGGAAGGACAGCGCCGCCTCAGTGAGGATCGCCGCGGCGACGATCACCGAGGACAGCGCCAGCACCGGCGGCAGAGCGTTGGGCAGCACTTCACGGAAAGCGATCGCCATCGGATGCATGCCGATGACGCGAGCGCCGGCGACGTAATCGCGCTCGCGGATCGACAGTACTTCGGCCCGCGCCACACGCGCCGGCCCGGTCCAGGCGCCAAGTGCGATCGCCGCGACGACGATGCCGAGCGACGGGCCGACGACGCTGACGAAGGCCAGCGCCAGCAGGAAACTCGGCACGGTCTGGAAGGCATCGGTGATGCGCATCAGCACCTCGTCGACAAGCCCACCGGCAAAGCCGGCCAGCGTGCCGACAACCGCGCCGATGAAGAGCGCCGCCGCTGCTGCCGCCAGCCCGACCGCCAGCGAGGTGCGGGCGCCGTGAAACAATTCGGCCAGCACATCGCGGCCGAGCCGGTCGGTGCCGAGCGGCAGCGACCAGTCCTGGAACGGCGGCAGCAGCGCCGGACCGGCGATGGCTTGAGGGTCGCCGGGGAAAAGCAGCGACGCAAACAGCGCCATGGCGAAAAGCACGCCCAGGATGATCGCGCCGGCGAGTGCTTCTGGCCGGTGCAGGAACCGGTTGAGCGGGCTCACGCGCCGGCCTCGCTGGCGCCGACGCGCGGGTCGAGAAAGGCGTACGCGATGTCGACGGCAAGATTGATGGCGATGACCAGCACGGCGCTGGTGAGGATGATGCCGAGCAGCAGCGGTGTGTCGCGCGAGGCCACCGCCTCCTGCGCCAGCCGGCCGAGCCCGGGCACGGCAAAAACACTCTCGATGACGACGCTGCCGCCCAGCATCTGCGCCGATTGCAGGCCGAGCATGGTGACCAGCGGCAAGAGCGCATTGCGGGCGACGTGGGCCAGCACGATGCGGCGGCGCGACAGCCCCCTGGCGCGGGCTGCCAGCACAAAATCCTGCCGCCAGGCCTCGGCCATGCCGGCGCGCATCATGCGCAGATACAGCGCGAGATAGATGAAGCCGAGCGCTGAAACCGGCAGTACGAGATGGACGGCGATGTCGGCGGCGCGGGCGAAGCCGGTCTTGTCGGAGGCCAGGCTCTCGATGCCACCGATCGGCAGCCAGCGCAGGTCGACGGCAAAGACGACGATGAGCACCAGGCCGAGCCAGAAGCCGGGCACCGCATAGAGCGCGAGTGAGCCGATGGACAGGAAGCGGTCGCGCAGACTGCCGGGTTTCGCGCCGGCATAGATGCCGAGCGCCGAGCCGAGACCGAAGGAGAGCGCGGTGGCGCTGACCATCAGGAGGAGCGTGGTGGGCAGACGCTCGAGAATGACGTCGCGGATCGGCCTGGAGAAGGTAACGGACTGGCCGAGATCGAGGTGCAGCAGCGCCCAGAGATAGTTGGCGAGCCGGGTCAGTTCGGACTGGTCGAGGCCCCAGCGATGACGCAGCAATTCGATCATGCCGGCATCGCCGCCGGTCGAGACGATATAGGCGTCGACGGCGTCACCGGGCGCGGCTTCGAGCAAAAGGAAGGTGCCGATGATGACGATCAGCAGCACGAAGACGCTGCCGACGAGACGGCGGCGGATGAGGGCGAGGGCGCGGGTCATGGATGCCTTACCCTCCCCCTTGTGGGGAGGGTCGATCCGCGAAGCGGAGCGGGGTGGGGATTCTCGTAGGGCGCTACCCCCACCCCGCCGACCGGCTGCCGCTTTGCGGCACCCGCTCGGCGACCCTCCCCAAAAGGGGGAGGGTGGAGGTCGGCGCTATCCGGCGGGACAAAGCGGGGGCGCGAAGGAACTCTCATCCCTGATGATGAGCATTCGCTCAAACGATGCGCAAGCATCGCGTGTGGCTCGTGCTAGCCCGCCAGATACGTGTCCGCCCAGTTCGAAACCGCCCAGCGCGGATTGTTGGCGATATTCCCCACCGTGTCGCGCGCGACGCTGATAAAACTCCACTCCGCCACGTTGATCAGCGGCAGGTCGGCGGCCACCTCCTTCTGGAATTCCTTGTAGAGGTCGGTGCGCGCCGTGGTGTCGAGCGTTTCCGATGCCTTGGCGATCAGCGCATCGAGCGCATCGTTCTTGTAGCCGCCCTGGTTGGAGAACGGCACGCCGTCCGGAATGCCGCTCTGCACCAGGATGGTGGTCGAGATCGCCGGGTCGCCACGGAACACTGGCGGGCCGACGGCGAGGTCGAAGGCGTGGTCGGTATAGACCGCCTTGATGTGCGCGGGCCCATCGTTGTTGACGATCTCGGCGTCGATGCCGATCGCCGCCAGCGCCTGGCGCAGATAGTCGCCGAACTGTTTGGTCTCGTTGAAATAGGGCGCCGGCAGGAGTTTGAGCGCAAAGCGCTTGCCATCATCGGCTTTGGCGTAGCCGGCCTCGTCGAGCAGTGCGTTGGCCTTGGCGACGTCGAACGGATAGGTCGGCACGTCGGCGGTGTAGAATTGCGGATCGTTCTTCGGCACCGGGCCGGTGGCGGTCGCGGCATAGCCGAGGAACACCGTCTTGACGACGAAGTCCTTGTCGATGGCATGCGCGATCGCCTGGCGCACTTTCACGTCTGCGAGTTCCTTGCGGCGATGGTTGATCTCGACGACCAGCTGATAGGTGAGCCCCTCATAGCCCTTGGAGATGACCTTCAGGCCCGGCACTTTGGAGATGCGGTCGAGGTCGGCCAGTGGCACCGCGGAGAAGGCGGCGAGTTGGATCTCTTCGGCCTCGAGCGCGGCCGCGGCCGACGTGCGGTCGGGCAGCACCTGGTAAATGATCTCGTCGAGATAGGGCTCGTCCTTGGCCCAGTAGTCCGCGTTCTTCGTCAGCTTGTAATACTGGCCGGCCTTGTACTCGCCGAACTTGAACGGGCCGGTGCCGATGGGCGCATTGTTGGCCGGGTTTTCCTCGATCTTGCCGACCTCATAGATGTGCTTCGGTACCACGCTCGACAGCGCCGGCAAGGCGTTGCGGATCAGCTGGAACGGCGTCGGCTTGGCGAATTTGAACACGGCGGTGAGATCGTCCGGGGTGTCGACGGCGGCTAGGTCCTTGAACACGGTGCGGCCGAGATTCTGCAGCGGCTTCCAGATCTGCAGCGCCGAGAAGGCGACGTCGGCCGAGGTGAACGGCTTGCCGTCATGCCATTTGACGCCGTCGCGCAGTTTGAACGTCACGGAGAGCCCATCGGCGGCGCCTTCCCAGGAGAGCGCCAGACGCGGCTCGAGCCCATCCTTGCCGTCAAACGAGGCTTCGGCCAGCGTCTCGACGATCTTGCTGGAGATGAAGAAGACGCCATTGGAGGCGACGATCGCCGGATTGAGATTGCGCGGTTCGGAATCAGCAGCGAGCACGAGGCGGCCGCCCTTCTTCGGCGTCTGCGCCCAGCCAATCGCCGGCATGGCCGTGGAGGCCAGCAGCAAGGCCGACCCCGAAAGCAGCGTGCGTCTGGAAATATCTGACATGATCAACCCTCCGTCCTCTCCGCGACCCTGCCGGGCGCGCCAATCTCCCTCGGATACCAGCGGGTCCGCCGGCCTCCTTGTAGCGCCGATTATGGGCCTTGTGCGGGGTTTCGCCAGAGACGGATTTGGCGCATCGTTGCTTGGCTTTGAAATTTTCGTCCGCTGGACCAGTTAGAAGCGGTGGCCCCAACCGATCATCCTGGTAGGACCAGATAGGCTGGGTAGTCGACGAATGACGGCTTGGTGACTGGCCCGGTACGCCATTTCCCTGTTTCTGGCTGGACCAGAGTGAGCAAAATGGTGCAGATTTGATCGACAGCCAAGGGATCGGGCGCAACGCGACCGACGATCCCAAGCAATCAGGGAGAGAGAGATGAACATTGCCCCGGGCAAAACTGCCGTCAGCAATATCCCGTTCGACCAAGCACGGGTCGACCGGCTGATGGAGGAAGCCGGCATCGATGTGCTGCTGGCGACGTCCAAGCACAACACGCAATATCTGCTCGGCGGCTACAAGTTCATCTTCTTCGCCGCCATGGATGCGATCGGCCACAGCCGCTATCTGCCCGTTGTCGTCTACGAAAAGGGCGGGCCGGAGCATGCCGCCTATATAGGCAACCGCATGGAGGGTGCGGAACACCAGAACAACCCGTTCTGGACGCCGACGCTGCATGTCGCCTGCTGGGGCACGCTCGATGCCGCCAATCTTGCGGTGGAGCATATCGGCAAGATCGGCAAGGCGGGCGCGCGCATCGGCATCGAGCCGGCCTTCCTGCCATCGGACGCCTATGCGCTGATCCGCAAGGCGTTGCCGGACGCCAAGCTGATCGACGCGACCGACATGCTGGAGCGCATGCGTGCCGTCAAGACAGAGGCCGAGCTGGAGAAGCTGCGCATCGCCTCCGAGCTGATCACCGATTCCATGCTGGCAACCATCCAATGGGCGCGCGAAGGCACCACCAAGGCCGATATTATCGAACATCTGCGGCGCGAGGAAACCAATCGCGGCGCGCATTTCGAATATTGCCTGCTGACGCTCGGCTCCAGCCACAATCGGGCGGCGTCACCGCAGGCGTGGAAGAAGGGCGAGGTGCTGTCGATCGATTCCGGCGGCAATTACCATGGCTATATTGGCGATCTCTGCCGCATGGGCATTCTCGGTGAACCCGATGCCGAACTGGAAGATCTGTTGGCCGAGGTCGAGACGGTGCAGCAGGCGGCCTTCTCCAAGGTCAAGGCAGGCACCATCGGCGGCGACATGATTTCGCATGCGGAGGCCGTGCTGAAGAAATCAAAGGTCGCGCCCTACACGGATTTCTTCGCACACGGCATGGGATTGATCACGCATGAGGCGCCGTTCCTGATGACCAACCATCCGGTCACCTATGAAGGCACCTATGCGGCCAAGCCGCTGGAGACGAACATGGTGCTCTCGGTGGAGACGACCATGCTCCACCCGACGCGGGGGTTCATCAAGCTGGAGGATACGCTGGCGGTGACGGACACCGGTTACGTGATGGTCGGGGATAGGGCGCGGGGATGGAATAGGGGTGGGATTTCACAGGGCCGAAAGTAGGCGCCGCTCCTCATCCGCCTGCCGGCACCTTCTCCCCGTAGAACGGGGAGAAGAGAGCAGCTTTGGCGATTTGCGAAATCGTTGATGAAGGCATCTTTCTCCCCGTTCTACGGGGAGAAATGTCCGGCAGGACAATGAGGGGCTGCGCAACCCTATAAGAAGTTCATCACTGCCCCGCCGGAATCAGCCTGAAATCCGGCAGCTCCCGCAGCACCAGCTCCGGCCCGGCCGGCGAATAGACGACGAACAGTTGCATCGGGCCGTCACCGGTGTTCAGCGTCGAATGGAAACGGCTCTCCGGCACATAGATGGTGCAGCCGGGGCCGACCTTGGCGACGACCGGGTTGCCGCTCTCGTCCTCGACCATCTGCTCGCCATTCCCCGAAATGACAAAGATGATCTCCTCCGCGCCGGGATGGTTGTGGCGGGTGTGGCCCTTGCCTGAGGGCAGGTCGACGACGCCGCCGGAAAAACGCTCGGCACCATTCACTTCAGGTGCGACCGTCAGCGCCAGCTTGCCCCAGTCGAAGCCGAAGGCGCTGACGTCCTTCGGGTAGACAAACACCTTGCTCTTGTCGGTCATCTCTCATCCCTTCTTTTTCTTCTGGTCGTGCAGCGTCACGGCCTTGAAATCCGCCGTCTGCCTGGCAATCGCGGCTTCGGCCGGCAGCCGTTCCATCGAGCTTGCGCCATAGAAGCCGTGCAGGCCTTTGCAGCGGTCGAGTATGTAGCGGGCGTCGTCCGGCATCGAGATCGGGCCGCCGTGGCAAAGCAGGATGACATCCTTGCGTGCCGAGCGGGCGGCATTGGCGATGGCGTCGATCTGGACCACGCAGTCGTCCAGCGACTTCGCAGACGTCGCGCCGATCGAGCCGCCGGTCGTCACGCCCATATGGGCGACGATGATGTCGGCGCCGGCTCGTGTCATGGCGCGGGCCTCGTCCGGGTTGAAGACGTAGGGCGTGGTCAACAGGTCGAGCTTGTGCGCCTCGGCGATCATGTCGACCTCAAGGCCGAAGCCCATGCCGGTTTCTTCAAAACTTTGCCGCATGCTGCCATCGAACAGGCCGATCGTTGGAAAATTCTGCACGCCGGAAAAACCCATCGTCTTCAGCTCGGTGAGAAGCAGCGGCATGATGACGAAGGGATCGGTGCCGTTGACGCCGGCCAGCACCGGCGTCTTCTTCACCACCGGCAGCACCTCATAGGCCATTTCCTTGACGATCTCGTTGGCATTGCCGTAGGCGAGCAGGCCGGCGGCCGAGCCGCGTCCCGCCATGCGGTAACGTCCGGAATTGTAGATGATGATGAGGTCGATGCCGCCGGCTTCCTCGGCCTTGGCCGACAGGCCGGTGCCGGCGCCGCCGCCGACGATGGGCACGCCGTCGGCGATCATCGCCTTAAACTTCTTCAGTATGTCCTTGCGCGGTATGGCGGCCATGTCTGGGCTCTCACTGTCTGGCGATGTCGAGGAAGGCCACCGTCGCGGCCTTGGCAAATTCCGGGTCGTTGATGTGCAGCGGCAGCCGTGTCACGCGGCGCGTGGCGTTCGGCTTGATGGTGCGCTCGATGGCGTCGAACAGGACGGCGTCGGCTTCAGGATCGAAAAACGCGCCGCCCTCGATGTCGAGCGCCGAGACGCCTTTCTCCGGGATCAGGAAATGCACGGGACCGTCGCAACGGCTGAGCCTCTCGCCGATCCATTCGCCGATGCTGCGGCATTCGTCGGCTGTGGTGCGCATCAGCGTGACGTTGGGATTGTGCTCGTAAAACAGCCGGCCCCGATATTTCTCGGGAATGGTCGGCGGTGCCCAGAAATTGACCATGTCGAGCGCGCCGACAGAACCGACATAGGGGAGCTTGGTGCGAGCAATGGCGCCGAAGCGATCCTCGGTTGCCGGCAGCACGCCGCCGAACAGCAGGTCGCAGACCTCCGTCGTGGTGATGTCGATGACACCGGCGAGCAGGCCACTGTCGGCGAGCTTCTCCATCGAGCGGCCGCCGGTGCCGGTGGCGTGGAAAACCATGCAGTCGTAATTCGCGCGCAGCTGGTCGGCGATGGCTGTCACGCAAGACGTGGTGACGCCGAACATGGTGAGCCCGAGCGCCGGTTTGCCGGTGGCAGTCGGCGCCGGTTTCGCCGCCATGCCGGCGATGGCCTGCGCCGCATTGTGCAGCACCGTGCGGGAGAGCCGGTTCAGTCCCGCCATATCGGTCACCGAGGGCATCATGACGATGTCGGAGACGTCGACATAGGGTGCGGTGTCACCGGAGGCCAGCGTCGAGACCATGATCTTCGGGACGCCCAGCGGCAGTGCGCGCATGCCTGAGGTGACGATCGAGGTACCGCCGCCGCCACCGATGCCGATCACGCCGGATATGTCGTCGCGCGACTGGATGAAGTTGCTAAAGGCGACGCCCATGCCGGCCACTGCCGTACCGCGATCGTCGATGCCGAGCACGGCGCCGGCTCCGCCCGGGTGATGCGCGGCGACCTCGCTGGCTGGAACATCGACCGGCACGGTGGCGCCGCGCGTGCCGATGTCAACGCGGGCAACCGAACTGCCGGCGGCGGCAATCGTGTCGGCCAGGAAGGCAAGCTCCTCGCCCTTGGTGTCGGCCGTGCCCACCACATAGATGCGTTTCATCGCGTCCTCCCGTCGCCGGCTGACCCCGCGTTGAGCCGCCCGCCGCTCACTTGCCCGGCCCTTCGTTGAACGAAAGGCCATTGCAATTTTTTGAGACGCGCGTATCGTATTGACATGGATGTCTCACGTCAACAAGCTGCAGCAGGCGACGACGCCAAAGGGGCTGCCGAACGCGGCCCGCGCGCCCGCACGAGACGGCTGATGCTGGAGACGGCGACGCGGCTGATGCAGGCGGGCGTCACGCCCTCGGTCAGCGAAGTCGCGGAGGCGGCCGAAGTCTCGCGCGCCACCGCGTATCGCTATTTCCCGAGCCAGGCAGCCTTGGTGCATGCCGTGGTCGACGAGGGGCTCGGGCCGATCCTGACCTGGCAATCGGCTTCGAAAGATCCGCAACGCCGCGTCGCCGAATTGTTCGACACGGCCATGCCGCGCATCGAGGCTTTCGAGGCAACCTTCAAGGCAGCGCTGAAACTGTCGCTCGACCAGTGGGCGCTGCGCCAGGCGGGCACGCTGGGGGGTGAACCGCAGTTCACACGCGGCCATCGCGTCCAACTGCTGAAGGATGCCATTGCGCCGCTCAAGGGGCAGCTGCCGCCGCGCGAATTCAAGCGCCTGGCGCAGGCGCTGTCGATGATGTTCGGCGTCGAAGTGCTGATCGTGCTGAAGGACATATGGGGGCTCGACAGCCGCGGCATGCGGTCGGTCGCGCAATGGGCGGCGGGCGCCCTGGTGCGCGCGGCGATAGCGGAATCGATGACAGACGCGGATGCGGCTCGGCTGGCGGCAGCGGCGAAATAGCGCCAATCTGGTTCGACCAGATTCGAAGGTCGGCGATTTCAGTAATTTTGGGGATTGGCGTTTTGCGAACGGGATGAAGGTGGAGAACTGCCAAAAATGAAGGAAATACGAACATATAGCGGACGTTTTCAGCTTATTTTGGTGACGGCAAATTTCAAGAAAGCGCTTGACGGGCATCTTAAATTGGTAATACCAGATTAGGAAAGAAAAGGCGGATCGGGAATGACAGCCGCAGTCCATTTCGGCAGGGCGAGGAGGATCATACGGATGGCGCGTGTTCCGTCCGCACGAGGTGGCGCATCGTGACGCAGACGTCGCCTCGCGCCAGTGCCGGCAAGGGGATTGCGCTGCGCCTCGATGGGCTCAGCAAGGCCTATGGATCCGTGCGCGCCATCAACGACCTGAGCTTCGCCGTCGACGAAGGCCGCTTCTTCGTACTCTTCGGGCCGAGCTCGGTTGGCAAGACGACGACGCTGCGCACTATCGCCGGCCTCGTCCAGGCCGACTCCGGCATGCTTGAGATCGGCGGCCGCGACATGACCCATGCGCCGATCGCCGGCCGCGGCATCTCGATGGTCTTCCAGTCTTTCGCGCTTTACCCCCACCTCACGGTCTATGACAATCTCGCCTATCCGCTGCGCGAGGAGAAAGCCGCGCGCGCCGAGATCGACAAGCGGGTGAAAGAGACCGCCGAGATCCTGAAGCTGACACACCGCCTGAAGGCCAAGCCGGCAACCCTGTCCGGCGGAGAGCAGCAGCGCGTCGCGCTCGGCCGCTCCCTGATCCGCCGGCCAAAGATTCTTCTCCTCGATGAGCCGCTCACCAATCTCGACGCCAAGCTTCGGCACGAGACGCGCGCCGAGTTGAAGCGGCTGCACCGCCAGTTCGGCATGACCGTGATCTATGCCACGCCCGACGAGCTCGAGGCTCTCTCGATGGGCGAGGCGATCGCCGTCATGCGCGATGGCGGCATCGTCCAGATCGGCACGCCGGACGAGCTTTACGAGCAGCCGATCAATACCTATGTCGCCAGCAAGATCGGCTCGCCGCACATGAATCTGTTCACGGCCTCGGTGCGCGCCGACACCAGGTCTTTCGACACGCCGCTCGGGACTCTGGTTCCGGCGACGGCGCCAAAGGCTGCCGATGCCGGCGAGGCCGCGCTGATCGGCATTCGCCCGAGCGACATTCGGCTCGCCGCCAAGGGCGAAGCCGGGGTTGCCTCGAAGGTGCATCTGGTCGAACCGCTCGGCGACATCACGATCGTCTCCGTCGTGGCCGGCGGCGAGATGTTGCGCATGGTGCTGCCGGAAGCGATCGCCGCCAGCATCAGGACCGGCGATTCGGCATCGATCGCCATCGATAACAGGAAAATCCACGTCTTCCGCGCCGCGAGTGGCCAGGCGATGACCTGACGCGAACGGCGAGAAGCAATCCGGTTAACAAAGGGAGGAAACGCGAATGACGGCGATGAC
Source organism: Mesorhizobium sp. CNPSo 4688 (assembly GCF_057784295.1). Taxonomy (NCBI): domain Bacteria; kingdom Pseudomonadati; phylum Pseudomonadota; class Alphaproteobacteria; order Hyphomicrobiales; family Phyllobacteriaceae; genus Mesorhizobium; species Mesorhizobium sp. CNPSo 4688. Next base: position 66,111 of record NZ_JBWLUY010000019.1, on the reverse strand, counting down.
CAAAGTGAAAAGGCTAGCGACAGCCGCAAGCTTCGCTGCCACGCTACTGGTGGGAGGCGTGACCTATGCCTCTGCCGAAGAAGTGACGTTGACGATGGCGGTGCCGGATTGGCCCCCGACCCGCATTATGAAGAAGTTCTTCGACGAGCAGTACAAGCCCAAGTCTGGCAATACTGTGAAGCTCGATGTCGACTTCATTCCGTGGCCGGATTTCTACACCCGCGTCAACGCCTCGTTGACCTCGGGCGAAAAGAAGTACAACTTCATCGTGTCGGACTCGCAATGGCTGGGCGCCTTCGTCGAAGGCGGCTACTTCCGCAAGATCAACGATCTCATCGATGCCGACCCGGAACTCAAGGCGACGATGGAGTCGATGCATCCCGCCGTGCTCAACGCCTACTCGACCTATCCCAACAGCACGCCGAACTACTACGGCTTCCCGCAGTTCCCGGACGTGCTGGTCACCTACGGCCGCAAGGACGTGCTCTGCAACGACGACGAGCAGGCCGCCTTCAAGGCGAAGTACAATGAGAAGCTGCCCTGCACCGGCGAAGAAATCGACGCCATGGACTGGAACACGTTCGAGCATGTTGGCGAATTCTTCCAGCGCAAGAAGGGCGACAAGCTCGCCGGCCAGGTGCTGGATGACGATTTCTACGGCATCGCCTATCAGGCAGGCAAAGGCTACGACTTCTCGACGAGCTCGGTCCACTCGTTCGTCTGGCAGCATGGCGGCGGCATCTGGGATGAAACCAAGGCCCCGACCGGACATGCCGAAGGCGTCGTAAACTCCCCGAAGTCCATCGAGGGCATGGAGCATTTCCTCAAATTGCTGAAGTTCATGCCGCCGGTGGTCAAGACCGGCACCATGGACATCTTCGTCTCGGACCAGTTGTTCCGTGAAGGCAAGGTGGCCATGAACATCGACTGGATCGGTCTCGGCGAAGCCTCGCTAGATCCCAAGACGTCGAAGGTTGCCGAAAAGCTGGTGTTCGGAATGGCGCCAGGCCTGCGCGGCCCCGACGGCAAGGTGAATCGTACGTCACAGATCGGCGGACAGCCTTTCGTTCTCACCACCTGGACGACGCCTGAGCAAATCAAGGAAGCGGTGGGCTTCGTGAAGTGGTGGCTCTCGCCTGATATCCAGCACCAGTTCGCCGCCGGCGGCGGCCAGTCCGCGATCAAGTCGGTCTACAGTGATCCGAAGTATGTGACCTATCGTCCGTGGGACCGCGCCTGGGCGAACTCGCTCGACTGGCAGAAGGACATGTGGCACGTGCCGCAGTTCTTCGAACTGCTCACCCAGCAGCAGGACCAGTACGACCTGGCCATCACTGGCAAGCAGGACGCCAAGACCACCATGGATAACATCGCCAAGTTCCAGGAGGACCTCCTGAAGAACGATGGCCTTATCCAGTAACCTTCCGACATAGCTGCGGGGAGCGGCCAAAGCCGCTCCCCGTCATTGCCACTTCAGGCGCTCCATATTTCGGACTCCCATGACCGCTGTTTCAAGCACGCTGCTGACACCACGCCTTACCGCGGTTGTTGCCCACAACTGGAAACTCGCCATCGCTGTCGCTGTCGTCGCGTCGGCCATATCAATGGCGGGCTTGCCTGCGGCTGTCTCCTTCTGGGTGGTGGGCGCTGCGGCGGCGTTGGTCGCGGCCGCATTTACCGTCAACGCATATCGCCGCCACTACTTCGGCGCCTTGCTGGTCGCTCCGGCAATCGCCGTTCTGTTTGTGATGAATATCTTCCCCTTGCTGTGGTCGCTGGGCCTTTCGTTCTTCGCCTACCAGGCAAACCAGCAGACGATCCGCTTCGTCGGACTCGGGAACTACGTTCGTATCCTTACCAACGATCTCGCTGCTCACGCGACTTGGGGCGCGCTGATCAATACCGCCATGTTCGTCGTGTTCACCGTCTCCGCGCAGATGATCGTCGGCTTTCTGCTGGCCATCCTGTTCGCCAAGCAATTTCCGCTGCGCAAGTATTTGTTGATCCTGGTGCTGACACCGATGATGCTTTCGGTTGTCGCCTCTGGCGTGTTTTTCACCTACTACTATGACCCGACATTCGGGATTCTCAGCTACGTCATCAATTCCATCTCCGGCAACCAGTTCATCCTGATGAGCAACAAAGTCGGTGCCGTGGCGGGGATCGTTTTCGCCGACGCATGGATGTGGTCGCCCTTCGTCATGCTCCTTGTGCTGGCGGGCCTCGTCTCGGTGCCGAAATACCTTTACGAGGCCGCTGCCATCGACCGTATTTCCAGCTGGCGGCAATTCTGGATGATCACCTTCCCCTACATCCGCGGCCTTCTGATGTTGGCCCTTCTCTTCCGCACCATCGAGGCATTCAAGCTGGCGGATCTCGTCATCCTCCTCACCAAGGGCGGCAACGACACACTGACGATCTCCTATCACTTGATCCGCATCGCCAACGAGCAGAACAAGACGAGTGAGGGCGCGGCGATCTCCTATCTGATGCTGTTCATGGTGATCGTTCTCACCAACCTCTACCTGTACCTCGCAAACCGCCGTACGCAGGGAGCCTAACCCGTGACCGAATCGATATTGGGAAAGCTCGGCTTCCGCAGGGCCAGCGGAGTAGACGAGGCCGGCTGGGGGCGGACGCTCGCCGTGGCCGTCGTCGCCTTTATCTATTTTCTGCCGGTGCTGTTCATCATATTCACCGCCTTCAAACCGCAGGGCGACGCGCTCCTGGTGCCTCCAACGCTGTCGCCCACGTCGCTGTTCGGCTTGATTCCGGATCATTTTGTGTTCAAGCCCACGCTCGAAAATTTTGGGTCCGTCTTTTCCCGCTCGATGACGTCGGGCGGTGCCCCGGAAGCGACAGGATTCGACCGTTATTTCTTCAACTCGATCTTCATCGCCTCGGCGTCGGTGCTGCTGGCGCTGGTCATCGGCACCCTGGCGGCCTTCGGCTTCTCGCGCTATCCGCTGAAAGGCAATGACACCTACCTGTTCATCATCCTGACCACGCGCATGCTGCCGGCGATTGTGGTGATCATTCCGGTGATCCTGATGTTCCGCGTAGTGGGCCTGTCGGGCTCGTATCTCGGCATCATCATGCTCTACACTGCCTTCAACCTGGCCTTCACCATCTGGATGATGAAGAGCTTCTTCGATGAATTGTCGCCAGACGTCGAGGATGCCGCCCGCCTCGACGGATCGTCCGGAATGCGGGTGTTCTTCAAGATTTGCCTGCCCCAGGTCATTGCCGGGCTCGCCGCCACGTTCGTGTTCGGCCTGATCCTCACCTGGAACGAGTTCCTCTTCGCCCTCTTGCTCTCGGGACCCGACACGAGGACGGTCCCGGTCGCCATGAACCAGGCCGTGTCGTCGGGTGGACGCGGCACCGACTGGACTTTGCTTGCCGCCATCGAAACCCTGTTCCTCGTCCCAGTCTTCCTGGTCACCTTCTTCTTGCAAAACCATCTGTTGCGCGGTGTTACCTTCGGCACGGTGAAGCGCTGAGATGTCAACCATCGAACTCCGCAAAGTCACCAAGCGCTTCGGCTCCTTCACCGCGGTCAAGGACGTTGACCTGTCGGTGGCCGCCGGTGAGGTCGTCTGCCTTCTCGGCCCGTCCGGCTGTGGCAAGACGACGACCTTGCGCGTCATCGCCGGGCTGGAAAGCGTCACTGACGGCGAGGTCGTCGTCGCCGGCAAGGTGATGAACAACCTGCCGCCCGAAAAGCGCGACATCGCCATGGTGTTCCAGTTCTACGCGCTCTACCCGTCGGCATCGATCGCCGAGAACATCGCCTTCCCGCTCTATCATGACGGCATTTCCGGGGCTGAGCGGACTGTCCGCGTCAACCGCGTCGCCGCGATCCTCCACTTGGAGCACGTTCTCGACCGGCTGCCGAACCAGATATCCGAGGGCGAAAAGCAGCGCGCCGCCATGGCCCGCGCCATCGTCCGCGACCCCAATTGCTTCCTCTTCGACGAGCCCTTGTCGCGTCTCGATGTCGAACTGCGCCAGACCATGCGTGGCCAGATCAAGGAAGTGCTGCAGGGCCTCTCCAAAGCGACCGTGATCGTAACCCATGACCAGCTCGAAGCGCTCACCATGGCCAACCGCATCGCCATCATGAAGGACGGCCTGATCGAGCAAGTCGGCTCACCGCACGAGGTATTTGCCAAGCCCGCCAATGCTTTCGTGGCGAGCTTCATCGGCACGCCGCAGATGAATCTTCTCGAGGCCGACCTCAAGACCTTCGCCGATGGCGCGGCGGACATGACCGTGGCCGGCATTAGTCTGGCGATCCGCACGGACGCGGCGGTCGCGCGCCTGCAGCCCGGCAAGGTGACGATCGGTGTCCGCCCCCGCGCCTTCACCGTGACCGATACGGGGGACCGTGGCACCATCTCCGCCCGAGCCGAGCTCATCGAGCCCATGGGCGCCGAAACCCTTATTCATGCCCGCACGGCGGCAGGCGCCGACATCCGCGTCGTGGTGACGAGAAGCCAGCGGGTCAAGGTCGGCGAGGCGCTGAATCTACGCCCCGATCCCAGGCAAACCCATGTCTTCGATGGCGCCGGAAAGGCGGTGCGGTCATGAGCGACAGTTCTTCCGGCATGAGCCGCGCCGGCGCGTTCCGCCTTGAGCTCTTCATCATTGGCCTCGGCGTCATGGCGCTGGTGCTGATCTTCCAACCCTTTTCCATCGGCCTGTACGCAGTCGGCAGCGGTCTCGTGGTGCTTGCCGGCCTCATCAACAACCTGCTGCCGTTGGCCCAGCCGGGCGTCAAGGTGCGCAGTGTGGTGACCGTAGCGCTGGTCGTGGCGCTGGTCTTCTGCATTGCGCTGCTGGTTTCGATCACGGCGGCGCATCTCTACGGCGTCTTCTTCCTCAATCCACCGGACCCCAACACTCTCGCCGGCAAGGCGCAGCTCGCCACGCCGCCTTTCTACAAGCAGGCTTTCGTGTGGGGAATCGCTGCCGCGGCGGTGATTCTCGCGCTGGTCGTCACCGCCCTCAACAAGACAGCGCGATGATCAGCAGCTGACGCTATCCGGCAGGCCGCGCTCGCGCCCGTCCGCGACGGTCGGTGTGCGTCGCCCTCTCAACTCTCACGCCGTCATCCTCCGGCTTGACCGGAGGACCCGATGCCGAGATCAAGGACCGCGTTGCGCGCGCCGCCAAGACACTGCGGATCGAGCATCTGCTTGACCGCAAGACCGATCGCCTCTCCGGCGGCGAGATGCAGCGCGTTTCGATCGGCCGCGCCATTGTGCGCAAGCCGCGCGTGTTCCTGATGGACGAGCCGCTGTCGGCGCTCGACGCCAAATTGCGCGAGGCGCTGCGCACGGAATTGAAGAACCTGCAGATCCAGCTCGGCGCCACCTTCCTCTTCGTCACCCACGACCAGATCGAGGCTATGTCGATGGGCGACAAGGTCGGCGTGTTGAACCATGGGCGCATCGTCCAGACCGGCACGCCGCATGAGATCTACAACAATCCGCGCGACACCTATGTGGCGAGCTTCGTCGGCTCGCCGCCGATGAACCTCATCGACGGCAGGCTGGTCAACAATCGCGCGGTGATGGCGCCGATGAATTTCGAGCTGCCGCTTTCAATTGGCGGCACGACTTCAGGGGGAGCCAAGACGGGCGCGGCGACCGAAGGGCGCCCGCTCGTCTTCGGCATCCGTCCGGAGGACGTCTATCTCGAAAGCGGCACGCCGGTCGAGGCGCGCGTCCACGACGTCGAGAACCATGGCGTGGAAAAGATCCTGACGCTCAGGGTCGGCGACACGACGCTGCGCGCCACCGTGCCGGCGCGGACCGATGTGGCGATCGAGCAATCGGTGCGCTTCGCCTAGAACGCGGACAAGGTCGAGCTGTTCGACAAGGGCAGCGGCGTAAGCCTGCGGCACGCCAGCTAGGCTCTCCTGCAGACTTAAGCCGGCGCCAATCCGCTGGCGGAAATCTGCAGGCGCCTTCTATTTCTGGAAATAGGTCTCGTAGGGTGTGTCGTTGATCAGCAGGATCACGCACTCCGTCTCCGACAGGCAGGCGTCGTCGTGCATCTCATTGGCCTTTTGGGTCCAGTAGGACCCTGGCCGCAGTTCGACTTTGGTCGCCTCGCCGCCCTCCATCTGCCAATGCGCCCACAGCCCCTTGATGACCACCGCGCGGTAGTCGGCGGTGTGCGCATGGACCGGCGCGCGCCAGTTGCCGGGAACTTTCAGCAAGGTGCCGGCGGGGCCTTGGCCCGCTCGCCCCATAATGGGCCAAGGCGATGCGGCTGGCTGGCAGCGGCCCGACAGTCATCACGGTTGTCGGGCCGTTGTTGTGATGAGAGGTTACCGACTGTTCAGATCGCGCGGCCGTCGAAGTCGAAGACCGGCAGGGAGGACAGGTCGATGTCGGCAACGCAGTTGATGTTGACATAGGCGCTACGTTCACTGCCTTCGCGGACATCCTCGGCAAAAGGATGGATGCCGCAGGTGCGGCAGAAGCGATGCGCCATCGCATGATTGCCGAATGTGTAGGTGCCGAGATCGTCGCCCCACGCCAGCACCGTCAGGCTGTCATGCGGGATGGCGGCCAACAGCGCACCCTTGCGCGAGCAGATCGAGCAATTGCACCGCACCGCGCCGGTCAGCTCCGCCTTGAATTCGAACGCCACCTTGCCGCAGTGGCAGCTGCCTTTGTACAGCATCAGTCTCTTCCTATCGCTGGCAGGTGCAAAGGCACGCTGGCCGGGTTATCCCTTCCGCAGGCCCAACCGGCCGCTTGAACTCTCTGTGCTTGCTTTAAAGACGTTGCATCCTGGCGGAGTCCGACATCGACATGCAATCAATCCGCGATCATCTCGAAATCATCCTGTCACGTCTTGCCAATCGTGCGGCAGACGAGAGGGTCTACACCAAGGTCTATGCCGAGGCGGCGCGGGCCGCGGCCGATGCCAGCGATGCGCGCAAACGGGTCGGTGTGAGCCTCGGGCCGCTCGATGGCACCATTGTCTCGATCAAAGATCTGTTCGATGTCGCGGGCGAGCCGACCACGGCCGGTTCGCTGATGCTGAAGAATGCAGCACCTCCCCTGTGGGACGCGGCAATCGTCAGCCGGCTGCGGCAGGCCGGCGCTATCATCATCGGCAAGACCAATATGACCGAATTCGCCTTCACCGCGATCGGCGACAACCTGCACTACGGCACACCCGGCAATGCGGCCGACGCCAGCCGCATTCCCGGCGGTTCGTCCTCCGGCGCCGGCGTCTCCGTGGCCGAGGGCACGTGCGACATCGCCATCGGCTCGGATACTGGCGGCTCGGTGCGCATCCCGGCGTCGCTGAACGGCGTCGTCGGCTTCAAGCCGACGGCGCGGCGCGTGCCGCTGACCGGCGCCTATCCATTGTCAGCAACGCTGGATTCGATCGGGCCGCTCGCGCTGAGCGTCGCCGCCTGCGCGGTCGCCGACGCCGTCATGTCAGGGGACGAACTCCCGCCGCTGCATCTGCCGCTGTCACTTGCCGGCCTCCGCGTTGGCGTCCCGCGCGGTGTGCTGTTCGACGAGACGGAGCCGGAGGTCGTCGCAGGCTTCGAGCGATGCTTGCGCGCGCTGGAGCAAAGCGGCGTGCGCGTCGTCGACCTGTTGATCGACGACTTGATTGCCGAGATGCGCACGGCGACCAAACGCGCCTCGATCGCGTCGATGGAAGGTGCCGAGGTTCATGCCGACTGGCTGTCCGTCGGAGCATCAGTGCCGGTGGACCCGCATGTCAGCGGGCCGCTTTCGCGGGCACTCGCCATTCCTGCCTCAGTCTATATCAGGACCATCCGCCGCCGTGGCGAACTCGCTGCTGCCATGGCCGAGCGGCTGGCGTCGATCGATGTCCTTGCCCTGCCGACCGTGCCGATTGTCGCGCCCTTGATCGCCACCATGGCCGGCGACGAAGCGTTGCGCAACAAGGCCGAAGGCCTGCTGTTGCGCAACACCCAGGTCGCCAACCAGTTCGACCTCTGCGCCATCTCGCTGCCGATGCCTGATATGACGTTGCCGGCCGGGCTGATGCTGGTGGGCAGGCACGGGGACGATCGGCGCTTACTCGCCGTCTCTAATGCAGTTGGATATGTTATTCAACATTAACAATTTTCGCGCGGTGCCCCTATGGAATATGTACCATTTCTTCGGGTTAGGATATTTATTGGACGTCTCGTCGTGTGGACGTTCGTATTCGTTATATTTTTTGGATTAACTTCGATATTGTTTTTCAGCCATTTCGATTTTCATTTTGGCTATCTCGGCTCTTTTCCGAAGCTGAATAACTTTAAAGGGCCTGTCGATTCTATTTTTTATGCGTCATCGAATATACTGTGGGTCAATCTTTTTGCACTCTCAGTCCCCTACTCTTTTGTTTATTGCATCGCAGTACCCTGTTGGGTTGTCGCGGCGGTGTCACGGCATGATTGGACCGATCTGCGCTTAAGGTGGCAGACATTTGCGTTTATTCTCTTCGTCGCTCTGATCGCCGGCCTTGAAATATATGAATACATATTTGGAGACGTAATTCTTATTGGTTATCGACCCAGGCTAGAGGTGGTATCTTCTTTGTACGCATATACAGTATCTCAGATCGTTGCACTTATGGGTATTGCGAATTTTTTGCTTTTTACCGCAACGCTCATAACGTCGGCGAAGATATTCGGGCGACCGGAAGGAAACTAATGCGCTGAGCAGTGTTTGCGTTCGCTCTGCTTTGCGGCGCGCAGGATGCCGGTCGCGACCAATGTCGGCAGGCTGTGCTGCTTGCCGTTGAAGCTGTGCGGCCGGTTCTCGATCGTACCGGTGACAACAAGCTTGCCGGCATAGAGCTTGTCGGGAAGGTCGAGCGCCTTGTCCTGCTGCGGCAGGCCGTCAATATCCACCCACACGCCCTTGACGATCTTGCCAGCGGTGAGGTCGAGCGCGCTGGTGGAAGGGCAGGGCGCCATCACGCATCGCAGGCCGTTGTCGCAGGGCACGTAGCTGCCTTGCCCATCGGCCTGAGCCTCGGTAGCTGCCATGCAGATGCCGGCAATCAGAACAAGAATTCTGGCAGGGCTCTTGGCCATGTCGGCGAAGCTCGTCGCCAAATCCGGGAAAATTGAGGCGGGTCGCAGAATCGTCAGTCGGCCGGAAACCGCCTGCGGTAGTGCTCGACCACGTCGGGATTGCGTAGATTGACCGGCAGCCGGTTGGCCAGCACCAGCAGCGTTTCGCCGGCAGCACCAACGCCCATGCGCATCATCGACTGCTCGGTAATGCCCGCCATATGCGGGGTGACGATGACATTGTCGAAGCCGAAATAGGGGTGATTTGCCGGCAGTGGCTGCGTGGCAAAGACGTCGAGCGCGGCGCCGCCAATGCGGTCCTTGCGCAAGGCCTCAATCAGCGCGTCGTCATCGATCACAGGCCCGCGCGAAATGTTAATCAGCAGCGCATCCGGCTTCATGCGGGCGATGCGTTCGCGGTTGATCAGACCGCGCGTTTCCGGCGTCAGCGGGCAGCACAAGACGATGAAATCGCTCTGTTCGACCAGCGCGTCGATCGACAGGAAGCCGATCCTGTCGGGGGCCGGCTGCATGCTGCGTGTCGTCGCCACCACGTTGAGGCCGAAGCCGTGCGCGGCGATATGGCCGACCGCCTGGCCGATGGCGCCGAAGCCGATAATGCCGATGGTCTTGCCGGCAAGCTCGCTGGCATGGCTGGCGTGGTCGCGGCCGGCATTCCAGCCTTTGGCGCGCAAGTCGCGGTCGACCGAGCGGAAGCGGCGAAGCAAAGCAAGCGCCGCGAACATCACATATTCGGCGACCGAGCGCGCATTGACCGCCGGCACATTGGCGACCAGCACGCCGGCCGCGGCGGCGGCCTCCATCGGCACCATGTCGAGGCCGGCGCCGTGACGGACTGCCGCCCGAAGTTTGGTCGCATTTTCGAACAGCGCCGGCGGCAGCGGCGCGCGCACGATGATGACGTCGGCGTTCTTCGCCTCCGCGGTCAGTGTTTCGGCGTCAAGCGCGGAGGCGACGACGAGTTCGCCGGCGCCGACCAGCATGGCGGAGGCACGCGGATGCAGCGTGTGCGTCGACAGGATTCTGGGCATGGAGCTCTCGTTCTTAGTCGCAATTCCCAAGGGAAAGCGCTGCGCGCTTTTCCCGGGAAAACCGTTTCACACTTTTCCTGGAATTGCTCTAGACCTTTTCGAGCGTGGAGTTTTTCTGCTCCACGCCGCGGCCCTCGATGATCCCCTTCCAGTAGCTTTCCGCGCCTTGCAGATGGGCGCTCATCAGCGCCTGGGCGAGATTGCCGTCGCGGCGCAGCAGCGCCTCGTAGATCTGGATGTGCTCGGCATGCGAGCGCACTGAGCGCTCGGGGTCGTTGAAGTAGATCGGCAGGCGCAACTCGCCCATCAGATAGTAGACGCTGCAGATGTTGTGGAAGACGCCGTTCTTGGTTGCCCGCACGATTTCGAGATGGAATTCACGGTCCTCCTTGGCGAGACCCTCGCCGGCGGCGATGCGCTCCTCCGAGGCTTTCAGGATCTCGCGCAGGCGTTCGAAATTCTCCTCTGTGGCGCGCGAACAGGCGAGTTCGGCGGCCTTGATCTCGTGGATCTTGCGCAGTTCGACGGTCTCGTAGATCTGCACCGGATCGAGCGGCAGGCCCGCGCGGGCGAAAAGGGCCAAGGCTTCTACGCTGGCCTGCCTGGTGTCGACATAGATGCCGGATTTGGCGCGGCGCTCGACGATGCGCATGGCTTCGAGGATGGCCAGCGCCTCGCGGATCTGGCCGCGGCTGACGCTGAAATGCTCGGCCAGTTCGCGCTCCGAGGGGGTGCGGCCCGTCTCCTTGTCCGAATGGGAGAACAGATAGGCGGCGAGTTCGGCGAGAAGGTTCTTTTCTTTCATCGTCAACTGCGTTGCGCGTGCGCCTCCAGGAACCGCTCCGAAATGGTGAATCCCAGACCCGGCTTTTCAGGGATCGCTATCATACCGTCTTTTGCTTCGACAGTCTCTTCGACAAGATCGTGGATCATCGGGTTGGCACCGAGCGAATATTCGACGGTGAAGCTAGCCGGCGAAGCAGCGCAGACATGCAGGCCGGCAAAGAAGCACGGCGCGCCGGCCCACAGATGCGGGGCAAAGCGCAGATTGAAGGCGCTGGCGATGGTGCCGATCTTCATCGCCTCGCTGATGCCGCCGCAAAAGGCCGGATCGGGCTGGAAGATGTCGGCCGATTTCAGCACGGCGAGATCGCGGAAGGCGTAGCGTGTCGCCTCGCTTTCGCCGGTGGCGATGGGGATCGAACCCGAAGCGCGCACCTCGGCCATGCCTGCTTTGTCGTCCGCGATGACCGGCTCCTCGAACCAGGCGAGGTCGAGATCGCTGGCGAGGTGGATGAACCGCTTGGCTTCGGCCACCGTATAAGTGCCGTGCGCATCGACCATCAGTTCGACATCCGGGCCGAGCGCTTGTCTGGCGGCACGGACACGGGCAGCCGAGATATGCGGGGCGCCGTCCATGGCGCCGACGCGCATCTTCAGCGCCTTGAAGCCACCCTTGGCGATGTACGATTTGAGCTGCTCGCCGATGGCGTCAGCCGCGGCCCAGCCGCCGGAGGCGTAGGCCTGCATGCGATCGAGCTTGCGGCCGCCGATAAGCCGCCACACGGGCTGTCCGAGCGACTTGCCGAGGATATCCCACAGCGCAATGTCGACGGCGCTGATTGCCGCCACGCTCATGCCGCGCCGCGCCAGTTGCGGCATGGCGTGGCCGGCATGCGCGGCTGTCTCGTGGCGCACGCCGTTGTAGAGCATCTCCCAGATGATACCGATGTCGGCGGGGTCGCGGCCGATCAGCTGCGGCCCGACCTCATGATTCAGCATGTGGACCAGCGCACCATAGCTGCCGGCGCTGCCGGCGGCGTTCTTGCCTTCGCCCCAGCCGACCAGCCCGTCATCGGTCTCGATGCGCAGGATGGCGGCGTCGAAAGTCGTCACCTGGCCGAAGTCGCTGCGATGCTGCTTCGCGACTTCGATCGGTATGCGGACCCACCAGGCCTGGACATTTCTGATGCGCATGGTCATCCCCGGCCCCGCCGCCGGCAGGCGGAAGGGCGCCTCCAAATCGGATCGGCTACTTGATCAGCGGCAACAGCGTTTCGGCGGTGATGCGCATCTGGTCGGTGTAGAATTTCTCCGTCAGCACGCTGGAGCCGTGATCCTGGATGAACTTCAGCTGTTCGGGAGAAATGTCGACCGGGTGGCGCTCGACCATGTCGGGATAGGGCGCGGCCGGCGTGCGGTCGACTGGCGCGACGAACTCGTTGGTCAGCGCGCCGTCATAGCCGACTTCCTTCAGCGTCTGCACGATCCGTGGCCAGTCGATCTGGCCGAGGCCGGCGGCGAAGCGGTTGTTGTCGGCGACGTGGAAATCGAACAGGCGCTTGCCGACCTGGCGGATGGCGTCATAGACGTTAAATTCTTCCATGTGGATGTGGTAGGCGTCGAGGCAGACGCCACATTCGGGGCTCACCGCATCGGCCAGGGCGAGGGCCTGCGCGCCGCGGTTGAACAGATAGGTCTCGAAGCGGTTGAGCGGCTCGACGGCTATCTTGACGCCGACTTTCTTGGCATGGGTGAAGCATTCGCGGGTGGCGTCGACCACCCACTTCCACTCCTCTTCCTCTGTGCCGTCCGGTACCACCTTGCCGACGGTGGCGGGCACAAGCGTGATGATCTCGCCGTCGAGCTCGCTGATCATGGTCAGCACGTCCTTGACGTACTGCACCGAGCGTTCGCGCTGACCCTGGTCCCTGGCGGCGAGGTTGCGTTCGCCGAGCATCAGCGTCACAGCACCCCAGCAGCGTATGCCGTGTTCTTTCAGCAGCGCGCGGGTCTCGTTGGTCTTGTACTGCTCGGGCTCGCCGGAAATCTCGATCGACTCGTAGCCGAATTTCTTGATGCGCTTCAGCGTCACCTCCAACGGCTCCGCGCGCATCCAGTTGTGCGTCGAAAGATGCATGGTCTATCCTTCCCAGAATTCGTCTGTACCAGTTCGCCTGCGACGCGCCTTGCCGAAGCGCGTCTCATGATTCCTCCCCAAGGCGCTCCAGCATTTTTACGCAAACTGGTTCGACCAATTGGGCCTGAATGGAGGTCTACAGCAATTTTTGTCACGCGGCAAGAACTGCCGCTGTGCGATCGCGACATCCATTTACTGTATTGATTATGCTTGCATATGTTCCCCATTTTGGGGTGCGTCGGCTGCTGCTCTTGCGAGTCAAATGGCTTGACCCATTTCCGGTATTTGGTAATACCAGAATGGCAAGTCGAGAATGCACATCACAAAAGACCAAAGAGGCTGGCCCTGCTTTCATCAGGCGCTATGCTTGGTCCCTGGAAAAATGAATTGGGAGGATGCCGATGCCGTCGACAATGAAGGGTCCGGGGCTGTTTCTGGCGCAGTTCGCGGGCGATGCCGCGCCATTCAATTCGCTGGCTTCGATCACCAAATGGGCGGCCGGTCTCGGCTACAAGGGCGTGCAGATCCCGACCTGGGACGCACGCCTGTTCGACCTCAAGAAGGCGGCGTCTTCCAAGACCTATTGCGACGAGGTGAAAGGCATCTGCGCTGACGCTGGCGTCGAGATCACCGAGCTGTCGACGCATCTTCAGGGACAGTTGGTGGCGGTTCATCCCGCCTATGACGCGCAGTTCGACGGCTTCGCGCCGGCCTCGGTGCACAACAACCCGAAGGCGCGGCAGAAATGGGCGGTCGAGCAGATGGAGTTCGGCGCCAAGGCGTCGAAGAATCTGGGCCTCAAGGCCTCGGTGACATTTTCCGGGGCGCTGGCCTTCCCTTACCTTTACCCTTGGCCACAGCGGCCGGCCGGGTTGATCGAGGAGGCCTTCGCCGAACTTGGCAAGCGCTGGAAGCCGATCCTCGACGTCTATGACGAAAATGGCGTCGATGTCGGCTACGAGATCCATCCCGGTGAAGATATCTTCGACGGCGCGACCTTCGAGATGTTCCTCGACGCGGTCGGCGGCCACAAGCGCTGCAACATCAATTACGACCCGTCGCATTTCCTGTTGCAGCAGCTCGACTATCTCGAATTCATCGACATCTATCACGAGCGGATCAAGGCATTCCACGCCAAGGACGCCGAGTTCAATCCGACGGGGCGGCAAGGTGTCTATTCCGGCTACCAGAGCTGGACCAACCGCGCCGGCCGCTTCCGCTCACTGGGCGACGGACAGGTCGATTTTGGCGGCATCTTCTCCAAGCTCACCCAGTATGGCTACGATTCCTGGGCGGTGCTGGAATGGGAATGCTGCCTCAAGCATCCGGAAGACGGCGCTGCTGAAGGCGCGCCCTTCATCCAGCACCACATCATCCGCGTGACGGAAAAGGCATTCGACGATTTCGCCGGCGGCACGACGGACAAGAAGATGCTGCGTGCGATGATGGGAATCTGACCGGCTTCGCCGGCAGTGGCAGACGCCAAAAGCAGAACGCACAAGACGAGGGAGACGATCATGGTCGGCGCATCGAAAGCTGAAACGGGAGGCGGCCCGATCCGCTATGGCATGGTCGGTGGCGGCCAGGGCGCCTTCATCGGCGCGGTGCACCGGATCGCGGCGCGCATGGACAATGACTTCGTGCTGGTGGCCGGCGCACTGTCGGCCAATCCCGAGCGCGCCAAGGCATCGGCCGCCGAACTCGGTCTCGACCCGGCGCGTTCTTATGCGTCCTATGCCGAGATGGCCAAGGCCGAGGCAAAGCGTCCCGACGGCATCGAGGCGGTGGCGATCGTCACCCCCAACAATGTGCACGTGCCGGCGGCGAAAGCTTTCCTCGAAGCCGGCATCCACGTGATCTGCGACAAGCCGTTGGCGACGACCTTGGCTGAGGCCAAGAAGCTTGCCGCGCTGGTCGAGAAGACCGGCAAGGTGTTCGTGCTGACGCACAATTACACCGCCTATCCGATGATCCGGCAGGCGCGCGAGATGGTGACCAAGGGCCAGCTTGGCGACATCCGCATCGTGCAGTCGGAATACCCGCAGGACTGGCTGACCGAAGACCTTGCCGCCACCGGCCAGAAGCAGGCGGCGTGGCGCTCCGATCCCAAGCAGGCAGGGGCGGGCGGTGCACTGGGCGACATCGGCACGCACGCCTATAATCTGGCGCGCTTCGTCTCCGGGCTGGTACTCGATTCGCTCTCGGCCGATCTCGACGCGTTCGTGCCGGGGCGGCAGCTCGACGACAATGTCAACGTCATGCTGCGCTTCAAACCGGTCGGCAAGACACATCCGGCCAAGGGCATGATCTGGGCGAGCCAGGTGGCGCCCGGCCACGAGAATGGGCTGAAGCTGCGCATCTATGGTTCGAAGGGCGGGCTGGAATGGGTACAGGCCGACCCGAACTATCTCTGGTACACGCCGTTCGGCCAGCCCAAGCAGCTGCTGACCCGCAATGGCGCCGGCGCGCTCCCGGTCGCCGGCCGCGTCAGCCGCGTGCCGTCGGGGCATCCGGAAGGCTATCTCGAAGGCTTCGCCAACATCTACCAGGAAGCCGCGCGGGCGATCCGGGCTGCACGCAAGAAGGGCGGCAAGCCGGGCAAGGATGTGGTGTTCCCGACGATCGAGGACGGCGTCGAAGGCATGGCGTTTATCGAAGCCTGCGTGAAGTCGTCGAAGAAGAATGGGGCGTGGACGAAACTTTAGGCGCGCCGCCTGTCAACGAGCGCGAAGCGGCCGGATGAGGGGGCATGGCGCGAAGCTGGCGAATGAGACCTGCGCGCCGTCACATGGGGAGGGAATGTCGATGAAAATCGGCATGTGCATGTTCTTGTGGACGACCAGTGTCTCGAAGAAGCACGGGGCGCTGCTCAGGGACATCAAGGCGACAGGTTTCGACGGGGTCGAGATCCCGGTCTTTGCCGGCGCGCCTGACGACTTCAAGAAGCTCGGCGAGATGCTCGACCGCATCGGGCTGGAGCGCACCGCTGTGACGGCGATGGGCGATCCGGCGATGAACCTGATTTCGCCGGATGCTGCCACCCGCAAGGCCGGCATCGAGTACATGAAATGGGCGATCGACTGCAGCGTGGCGCTCGGTGCCGACAGGCTGAGCGGTCCGTTGCATTCGACGCTGGGAGCCTTTTCCGGCAGTGGGCCGACCGCTGCGGAGAAAAAACGCTCGATCGCCTCGCAGCGCGCCATCGGTGATCATGCCGGCAAGCGGGGTGTCACGATCGGGCTGGAGGCGCTCAACCGTTTCGAATGCTACCTGCTCAACACGATGGCCGACCTCTCCGAGCACATCGACGCCATCGACCGGCCGCACATCAAGGCGATGTACGATACCTTCCACGCCAATATCGAGGAAGCCGACCCGATCGGCGCCTATACGAAGCATCGGCGGAACGTCGTGCATATCCATATTTCTGAGAACGATCGCGGCGTACCGGGGCGCGGCAATATTCCCTGGGCCGAGACGTTTTCGGCGATCCGCAAGAGCGGCTATGACGACTGGCTGACGATCGAGGCGTTTGGCAGGTCGCTGAAGGATCTCGCGGCGGCGACCAAGGTGTGGCGGGATTTTTCGGAGAGCCCGGAAGCGGTGTATCGCGAGGGGTACAGGCATATCAGGGATGGGTGGAGGAAGGCGGCGTAGCCATTCACTTCGTCATCCACGGGCGGAGCGGGAGCGAAGCGGACGCGGAGACCCGAGGATCCATGCCGCGACTGTCAAGCGCCGCAGCGGTGCAGGCAGGGGATGCGAATGGGCGTCTCTTTTTGCACCGAAGCATTCTAGCACAGACGTCCCGGCATGGATCCTCGGGTCTGCGCTGCGTCGCTTCGCTCCTTGCTTCGCCCGTGGATGACGAAGGCGCGGTGGCCGCCGCCACTTGATCGCCGGCACTGATGGCTTCGGCTTGGCTACCCCTGCTCGGCCTGGATCCTGTTGTAATCATGGATCGTCCGGCTGAGTCTGCGGCGCAGGAAGTTCGAGATGTTGTCGAAGACGAAGACGACAAACAGCGTCAACAGCACCATGTAGAAGACGTTGGCCCAGTTGGAATTGGTGCGCATCGCTTCCCACAGTTTCAGGCCGATGCCGCCGGCGCCGACAGCGCCGATGATGGTGGCGCCTCTTGTGTTGGATTCCCACTGGTAGAGCGTCTGGCTGATGAAAACCGGGATCACTTCCGGCATGACGCCGTAGCGCTGCACCAGCAGGCCATTGGCGCCGGTGGACTTGATGCCTTCGCGTGGCTTGTCGTCGATGTTTTCCAGGCTTTCCGAATAGGTTTTGCCGAGCGTGCCGATCTCGGTGAAGAAGATCGCGGCACTGCCAGCGAGCGGTCCGGGGCCGAAGGCGCGGGTGAAGAACAGCGCCCAGATCAGCATGTCGACCGAGCGCATGAAATCGAAGAAGCGCTTTAGCACCTGGCTGAGCAGCCCGCTCGGCGTGATGTTGCGGGCGGCGAAGAAGGCCAGCGGAAAGGCGACGAAAGCGCCGAGCAAGGTGCCGAGAAACGCCATTACGATGGTCTGCAGCAGTTTCGTCCAGACGTCGCCATGCTGCCACTGCGCATTGTTCCAGATGTTGTCGCCCGCCAGAGCGAGGTTCGAGGTGCCGAGCTTCAGTTCGGGTCCCGACCAGATCAGCGAGATCACTTCACCGGCCGATTTGCCGAAGAAGGGCGAGCGCGTGTCGAAGACGAAATTCGCCCAGCCGAGGAAGCGCTTGCGCACCTTCACGCGATCGACAGTGACGCGCACCTCGCCGACAAAGCCCATCTTGGCGACGATCTCGTCGTCATGCGCGGTGATCCAGTCGGGCACCGGCCCCGAAATCACCGGCTTGCCGCTGGTCAGCGCGACCGGCACCGTCTGGCCATTAGCGACAATCGTCGCTTTGGTCTTGTCGAAGGTGACGGATTTGGCCTGACCGTCGATCAGGACCGTGAAGGTGCCGTCCGCATTCCGGACGACCCAGTCTGGATTGGGGTTGTCGCCAAGGGCGGAAAAGCGCGGGTATTTCGGCGTGATCTCGGGCTGGTCGAGGCGGAATTCCGGCTGCAGATCGTAGCTGATCCATTGCGACAGGAAGAGCGGCAGGCGCTCCCAATGCGATTCCCGCATCACTTGCGGCAGGTTGAAGAACCACAAGGCGTAAATGAGGTAAAGCACGGTGCCGGCGACCAGGAACAGCGGCCAGAAGCGCTGGTGGAACGGGCGATGGAACACATGCGGATAGCGGTCCTCGATGGCTTTGATCTCGTCGGCGGTCATCGCCATAGTCAGGCCCCGCCCATCAAAAAGGCTTGCTCGCCAACCAGCTTGCGGCGCAGCCACGCGGAAAACTGGTCGATGATGAAGATGGTCGTGAACAGGAGCAGCACCAGCGCCAGCGTCTTGGCGCCGAAGCCGCGCGAGATGGAGAGCTTCAACTCTTCGCCGATGCCGCCGCCGCCGACGGCGCCGATGATGGTCGAGGCGCGTACGTTAATTTCGACGCGCAGCAGCGTGTAGGACATGAAATTGGGCAGCACCTGCGGCAGGTCGGCGAAACGCACCCGCTCGAACCAGTTAGCGCCGACCGCTTTCAGGCCTTCCTCGGCGCGCATGTCGATGTTCTCGTTGATCTCGTAGAACAGCTTGCCGAGCGCGCCGATCGAATGCAGGCCGATCGCGATGATGGCGGCGATCGGCCCGGTCGAGACGATGGCCGCGAACAGGCCGGCAATGACGATCTCCGGAAAGGCGCGCAGTAATTCCATGAAGCGCTTGACGACGAGCCGCAGCACGGGATGCGGCGTCAGGTTGCGCGCGGCGATGAAAGAAAACGGCACCGCGAAGATGAAGCCGATGAAGGTCGAGACCAGCGCCACGTTGACCGTGGTCAGCATCAGCTCGAAATATTCGGGGATGTAGAAGCCGCCCCAGATGTAGACGCGACCGAGCGGGAAGTTGAATTCCTGGGTGCCGGTGTCATGTGGGGAAGCAATGTCGAACAGCGCCCGCCAGACGTCGTTCCAGTCCTTGGGGATCAGCCAGCTGAGGAAATCGAGGATGTGCGGCAGCCGGTCCCAGAAGTGGCCGGCGTTGGCCTCGTCGGCGAACCACATGCTGGAAAGCATCGCGGCAAGCAGCAGACCGACGCCGAGCACGGTGTAGAGCCGGCGCAGCGATGTCTGGCGTCGCCAGGCATCGGCCGTCTGGTGAGGGGCGCCGGAGGGGGCTGTCACGGAAAGGGTCATGATCGGAGATGCAAAAAGGGCGGTGCTTCGAGCACCGCCCCTTTCGATTTCGCCGTTAGCCGCCGATGGCTGCCTTACGGGCTTCGACGATGACGCTGTAGAAGTCAGGCTTGACCGGGACGTAGCCGGTGAAATCGCCGCCCTCGACGCCTTCGAAGCAGGCCTTGTCCTTCTTCGGCAGGTCGGTGAAGAACGCGGTCAGCTTGGCGGTCATGTCGTCACCGAGTGCGGTGCGCACGACCAGCGGGCCGTTCGGGATCAGGCCCGAGCGCCAGACTTCGACGAAGTCGTTGGGATCGACGGCGCCCTTGGCGACTTCCTTGTGGAAGGTGCCGGAGGTGTAGCCGTTCTTGAAGTCGCCGATGCCCGAGGAATCGTCCACCGCCACGTCGACCTTCCCGTCGCGGACAGCGAGGATGTTGTTCTCATGGCCGCCATTGAACTGGGTCGAGGCGAAGAAGGTTTCGTTCGAGGCGCCGGTGTCCTTCGGGATCTGGGTCAGCGGGATCAGGTAGCCCGAGGTCGAATCCGGATCGGCGTAACCGAGCTTCTTGCCCTTGGCCGACTTGATGTCGGTGATGCCCGAGGACTTCAGCGCCAGGCCGATCGAATAATAGCCGGTGGCGCCGTCGGTCTGCTGGCTGGTGAGGATCGGGGTGACCGCCTTCGGGTCCTTGATGTAGACGCTGGCGTAGCCGGAGGCGCCGAGTTCGGCGAAGTCGAGCGTGCCGCCGAGCAGGCCCTGGATGACGCCGTCATAGTCGGCGGCCGGGAACAGCGACACTTTTTCGAAGCCGAATTCGGTCTTCAGATGGTCGGCCAGGCACTGGTAGTTGCGCAGACGGTCGGTTTCGTTTTCGCCGCCGAGGATGCCGACGCGGAATTCCTTGAGGTCGGCCGCGTGGGCCATGCTGGTTGCCATGGCGAGCACCGATACGGCGCTGAATACCATCTTCCTGAACATTTTATCTCTCCTGTAAGTTCCGGCCCCGCGCCGGCAGCGTTCTTGATTTTTGCAGGTGCCCTTGACGCGGGCGGTCGATCCCAGTCGCTCAGTTCTTGTCCATGATCTTTTCCGAAAACCGGTATCCACTTTTCGGGATCATGGATCAGTACCCGGGGAATGCCGGCTCGAGCGGGCTGGCGGATGCTTCGATCTTTTGCTTGTAGGCGATGCTGGTCGAGGTGATGGCCTCGGAGATTTCAGCGCCATTGCTGTCGGCGCCATAGACCTGGCGCACCGCTTCGCGGTTGAGCTCTTCCGGCGCGCCGTCGAACACGACCTTGCCGGCGGCCATGCCGATGATGCGGTTGCAATAGGCCCGCGCCGTGTCCAGCGTGTGCAGATTGGTGACGACGGTGATGCCTTCGCGCAGATTTATGTCCTGCAACGAGTCCATCACCACCTTGGCGTTGAGCGGGTCGAGCGAAGCGATCGGCTCGTCGGCGAGCAGCACCTTCGGTTGCTGCATCATGGCGCGGGCAACGGCGACACGCTGCTGCTGGCCGCCGGACAGCGTGCCGGCGGGCTGAAGTGCGGTGCGGGCGATGTCGAGGCGCTCGAGCGCTGCGACCGCCTCGGCGCATTCGGCGCGGGTAAACATGCCCAGCAGGTTGGAGACGGTCGAGCGGTGATTGAGCCGGCCGAGCAGAACGTTGGTCAGGACGTCAAGGCGCGGCACAAGGTTGAACTGCTGGAAGATCATGGCGCAATCGCGCTGCCAGCGCCTGAGCGGCGAGCCGCGCAGCCGGGAAACCTCAGCGCCGTCAAAAAAAATCGACCCCTGGCTGGGGTCGATGAGACGGTTGATCATGCGAAGAAGGGTGGACTTGCCGGCGCCGGAGCGACCGATGATGCCGACCATCTGGCCCTGCGGGATCGACAGGTCGATGGCGCTGACGGCGGTGTTCTTGCCAAATCGGCGGGACACGCCGCGGATTTCGAGCGTTGCTGACATGGCTTAACTTTCAGTCCGGTCGCAGTTTGAAGGTCTGTTAACCCTCGCTAGCGCAGCCGCATGAACCTGCGGTGTCGGATTGATGTCAGTTTTGTTACCGCCCACAGACCCGTGCGCCGGTGGTGCTGCCGCTGGTCAGCCAAGCACCAGCAACTCCTCGAAATGGTTCATGTCCTTGAAGTTGCAGAAGGCCGGCGGCTGCAACTCGATCATCGGCGCCTTGCGGGCGAACTCGGCGAGACTGTCGTCGAAGAAGTCCTGCCAAGCGGTGGCCCTGTCGTCGGCGAGGCGCTGGATCGGGTAGGCAAACGTGATGTGGAAGGCGTAAGTGTCGTGATCGGGGTGGCGGTAGCCGAACGGTACTGACAGCGCGTCGCGCCAGGCGCTCATGACGCGCCGGTCCTCCTCCGTTGCGCCGGCAACGGTGAGCCCGGTCGGCACGACTTCGATCACCTCGACCTTGAATGGGCCGCGGCTCCGGAAGCCCTTCAAGCGCTCCAGATAGAGGCTGGTCATGGCGTCGATGCTGGTGTCGAGCGGCACGTCCTGCGGCCAGTAAGGCAGGCGGCGGCGATATTCGATTATGCCCTGGAACAGCGTCATGTGCAGGCTGGAGATGGGCGTGAAGGCGAGCCGGTCGGCATCCGGCATGGCGCGCATGCGCTCGCGTACCTCGATGACCACGGCTTCGGAAGGAGAGCCTTGGACGAGGTGGCTGACCACCGTGTTGCCGGGTTCGAGGAGGAAGTTGCCCGATGTGTCGTAACGGGTGCCGAGATGCACCGGCGGCGCCGGATTGGTGCCTTCGAAGAATCCGGCAAGCGAGGGTTTGACTGTGGCGAGCATGAGCGATCTCCTTGGGGAGATGGCGTCCTGTCCGAGTCATGTGTCAAGGGTATGAAACCCGCACACCTCTACTACAGCATGCGGTGCATCACGAAAGCGTCGACATATCCCAGCCGCGGATGGTCGAATGCTTGCGGTATCGTTCCGACAATTTCGAAGCCCAGCCGACGCCACAGCTTCACCGCACGCTCGTTGCTGCTGATGACGAAGTTGAACTGCATGGCGCGGAAGCCGCGCTCGGCAGCCTGCTGCAACGAATGCAGGCACATCGCCGTGGCGACGCCTCGGCCGCTCGATGCCGCCGACGTGACGTAGCCGCAATTGGCGACATGCGCGCCGCCGCTGCGCTGGTTGGCGTGGAGATAGTAGCAGCCAATCACGTCGCCGGCTTCCTCCGCGACGAACACATCGTGCCCATCGGAAAACCAGTAGCCCAGCGCTTGGTCGCGGTTCCAGTCGCGGGGCAGCGCATAAGTTTCGCCGGCCTGCAGGACGGGTTCGAGAATGGACCAGATCGCATCTGCGTCGGCCGGCGTGGCGGGACGAATGGTCGGCACGGTCAAGAACCCGTGTGGGATGGATCAAAGCCAGATCGCGGCAAGGATGCCGAAAAAGATCAGAACGACGAAGGCTGTCACGATTCCGGGCTTCACGCCAGAGGCCGGAGGTGCGGAAACGTCCCTTCGCAAAGGCTGCATGAAACCCTCAAACATCCTGTATATTAGCATTGGCGCATTTCCTGAACACCGGCGAAAACGCGCGAGGGGTCGGCGCTAACCGCCGTATTTTTCCAGGAACGCCTCAGCCTCTAGCTCGCGAAAATCGTCGAGCGCGGCGCGCAGCCTGGCATGGTCCCAATCCCACCAGGCGAGTGCCTGGTAGCGCTCCGCCGTGCGGCGGTCGAAGCGCTCGCGGATCGGCTTTGCCGGCACGCCGCCGACGATGGTGTAGGGCGCGACATCTTTAGACACCACCGCACCGGCGCCGACCGCGGCGCCGTCCCCGACGGTGATGCCGGGCAGGATGGTCGAGCCGTGGCCGAGCCAGGTGTCGTGGCCGATGGTGACGCGCTTGGCACGCCGCTGGGCGAAGAATTCGCTCTCATGCTCAGCGTCGTCCCAATAGTCGGAGGCGCGGTAGGTGAAGTGATGCAGCGTCGGGCGCCAGGTCGGGTGGTTGGTGGCGTTGATGCGCACGCTTGCTGCGATGTTGGAAAACTTGCCGATCGTCGCGCACCAGATGGCGCAGTCCTGCATCATGTAGGAATAGTCGCCGAGGATGCTCTCGGACACCCGGCTGCGGTCGGCGATCTCGGTCCAGCGGCCCAATGTCGAATTTTCGACCTGCGCCGTTTCGTGGACGAATGGCGCCTCCGACAATTTCCTGCTCATGCGGCGATTTTTCCGGCGGCGAAAGAGGTGACGTCGATGATGCGATCAGCGACAGCGTCACGGACATCCAGGTCATGGAAGATGCCGAGCAAAGCGACGCCCGCCGCCTTTTTGGCGGCGATCAGCGCAACAACGACATCCCGGTTTTTGGCATCGAGCGAAGCGGTCGGCTCGTCGAGCAAAAGGACCGGATGCTCGGTGATGAAGCCGCGCGCGATGTTGACGCGCTGCTGCTCACCGCCGGAGAAGGTCGCCGGCGGCAGCGCCCAGAGCTTTTCCGGCAGGTTCAGCTGCGCCAAAAGCGACCGCGCCTTCGTCCGCGCTACCTCGCGCTCCTCGCCGCGCTCGACCAGCGGCTCGGCTACAACGTCCAGCGCCGAGACGCGTGGTACCGTGCGCAGGAACTGGCTGACATAGCCGATCGTCTGGCGGCGTACCGAGAGAAGCGTGCGCGGGCTGGCCGTGGCGAGATCGATCAGGCCGCCCTCATGCTGGACGATGATCTGGCCTTCATCGACGGCATAGTTGCCATAGAGCATCTTCAGGATCGAGCTCTTGCCGGCGCCGGAGGGGCCGCCGAGCACGGCGCATTCGCCGGCCCTGATCGAAAACGAGACCCCGGCGACGACCGGCAGTTTGATGCCGTCGCGCAAATGCATGGTGAAGCTCTTGGCGACGTCGGAGACAACGAGGGGCGTAGCCATGGTCACACCTGGAGGATCGAGGAAACGAGAAGCTGGGTGTAGGGCGCGCGTGGGTCGTCGAGGACGCGGTCGGTGAGACCGCTTTCGACAACGCGGCCGTCCTTCATCACCATCATGCGCTGCGACAGGAGCCGCGCAACGGCGAGGTCGTGGGTGACGACGATGGCCGCCAGGCCCAGATCGGTGACCAGGCCGCGCAACAGATCGAGCAGGCGTGCCTGCACCGAGACGTCGAGGCCGCCGGTAGGCTCATCCATGAACACCAGCCGCGGGCCGGTGACGAGGTTGCGGGCGATCTGCAGGCGCTGGCGCATGCCGCCGGAAAAGGCGCGCGGCTCATCGTCGATACGATCCTCGTCGATCTCGACCCGAGACACCCAGTCGACGGCGGTGGCGCGGATCTTGCCGTAATGGCGGTCGCCGACCGCCATCAGCCGCTCTCCGACATTGGCGCCGGCCGACACCGTCATGCGCAATCCGTCGGCCGGGTTCTGATGGACGAAGCCCCAGTCCGTGCGCATCAAAAAGCGGCGCTCGGCCTCGCTCATGCGATAGAGCTCGCGGAACTGGCCGTCACGCATGCGGTAGCTGGCGGTGCCGGAAGAGGGCAACAGCCGCGTCGACAGGCAGTTGAGCAGCGTCGTCTTGCCGGAGCCGGACTCACCGACGACAGCCAGCACTTCACCCGGCCACAGGTCGAAGGTGACGTTCTCGCAGCCGACACGAGAGCCGTAGAATTTGGACAGCGCCGAGACGCGCAGCAGCGGTTCGTCGGTCATTGCGCCTCCTTACCCTCCCCCTTGTGGGGAGGGTCGGCGCGTAGCGCCGGGGTGGGGGTTGAGAGGGACGTGGATTGATCCAGACCCCCACCCGCGCCTTCGGCGCGACCTCCCCACAAGGGGGAGGTAGGGGCGTTGCGCCTTTTCTCGCAATGGTCGGTGTCGGAGCAGACAAACATGTGGCCGCCATGGTCGTCGAGGATGACCTCGTCGAGATAGACATTTTCGGCCGCGCACAGCGCACAGGGCTGGTCGAAGGTCTGCACCTCGAACGGATGGTCCTCGAAGTCGAGGCTGACGACATCGGTGAAGGGCGGCACGGCGTAGATGCGTTTTTCGCGGCCGGCGCCGAACAGCTGCAAGGCCGGCGAGCGGTGCATCTTGGGATTGTCGAATTTCGGCGTCGGCGACGGGTCCATGACATAGCGGCCCTCGACCTTGACCGGATAGGCATAGGTGGTGGCGATGCGGCCGTGTTTGGCGATGTCCTCGTAGAGCTTGACATGCATCAGCCCGTACTCCTCGAGCGCATGCATTTTGCGGGTCTCGGTCTCACGCGGCTCGAGGAAGCGCAGCGGCTCGGGGATCGGCACCTGATAGACCAGAACCTGCCCGGCGCTGAGCGGATGTTCGGGGATGCGGTGGCGGGTCTGGATGATCGAGGCGCTGGCAGTGTCGGTAGTGACAGCGACATTGGCGACCTTCTTGAAGAAGGCACGGATCGAGACGGCATTGGTGGTGTCGTCGGCGCCCTGGTCGATGACCTTCAGCACATCGTCGGGGCCGATGATCGAGGCGGTGACCTGGACGCCGCCAGTGCCCCAGCCATAGGGCATCGGCATTTCGCGCGAGGCGAACGGCACCTGATAGCCGGGGATGGCGATGCCCTTGAGGATCGCCCGGCGGATCATCCTTTTGGTCTGCTCGTCGAGATAGGCGAAGTTGTAGGTGGCGATGTCGGTCGGTTGGGCGGTCATTCCGCGGCCTCCTTCTTTTCGTCCATCGCGATGGGGTTCTCACGCGCTTCGTACGCGGCGCGCATGCGGCGCACGAGGTCGAGCTCGGCCTGAAAGTCGACATAATGCGGCAGCTTCAGATGCTCGACGAAGCCGGTCGCCTGGACATTGTCGGAGTGTGAAATGACGAACTCCTCATCCTGCGCAGCGGCGACGACATCCTCGCCGAGTTCGGCGGCGCGCAACGCGCGGTCGCAGAGCGCCATGGCCATCGCCTTGCGCTCGCTCTGGCCGAACACCAGGCCGTAGCCGCGGGTGAATTGCGGCGGCGCCTTGGCCGAGCCCTTGAACTGGTTGACCATCTGGCACTCGGTGACGCGAACACGGCCGAGCGGCACGGCGAAGGGCAGTTCCGGCACGTCGAGCTCCAGCTCGACCTCGCCGATGCGGATCTCGCCGACAAAAGGATGGTTGCGGGCATAGCCGCGCTGGGTGGAATAGCCGAGCGCCAGCAGGAACCCTTCATCGCCACGCGACAGTGCCTGCAGA
This sequence comes from Mesorhizobium sp. CNPSo 4688, assembly GCF_057784295.1. NCBI lineage: Bacteria > Pseudomonadati > Pseudomonadota > Alphaproteobacteria > Hyphomicrobiales > Phyllobacteriaceae > Mesorhizobium > Mesorhizobium sp. CNPSo 4688. The sequence goes on along the minus strand of NZ_JBWLUY010000019.1, from coordinate 39,633 downwards.
CGGATGTCGCGCGCCATCGGGAATTCCAGCGGCTCACGGGTGATGTCGCCGGGAACATGGTCCTGCGCCATCTCGCCGTCCGGCTCGATCAGGCCTTCGCGGGCAAGGATCGCCGAAACGCGCGGCATCGCCTCCGCTTCACCAACGCGCTGCAACGGCTCGGCGACATCGGCGCCGGCGGCAACCTCGGGGTCGAGCAGCCGGTGGGTGTAGTCGAAGGTCGGCCCAAGCAACTGGCCGCCGGGCAAATCCTTGTAGGTCGCCGACACGCGCCGCTCGACCAGCATGGCGCCGGTGTCGATGGGATTGCTGTAGCCGAAGCGCGGCAGCGTCGTGCGATAGGCGCGCACCAGGAAGATCGCCTCGATCATGTCGCCGCGCGCCTGGACGATGGCGAGCGCGGCCAGTTCACGATCGTAAAGCGAGCCTTCGCTCATCACCCGGTCGACGCCGAGCGCCAGCTGCTCGACGATCTGGTCGAGGCGCAGTGCCGGCACCGAACGGTCGCCGCGCCGGCGGTCGGCAAGCAGGCTGTGGGCATTGGCAATTGCGGCTTCGCCGCCTTTTACCGCGACATACATCTACGCCTCCATCGTCTTGATGCGCGTTGTGCGCGGCAGGCAGGCGATGCCGTCGGGGGCCGCGAGGATGATGTCGACGCCGCGTGGAAAGCGGCTGACATTTTGCTTCCACTGTTCGACGAAATGACGCGGCATCTGCGCCGGGGCGATGGTCGCGGTCTTCTCGATGCCGGGACCTTCGAGCAGCAGCGGCGCCCCGGAGACGAGATCGCCGACCTGCAGGATCAGTGTCGTCGAACGGTCGGGATAGTCCTGCGTGCCTTGCGAAAAGCCGTCGAGCGCCGCCATCTCCGCCGGGTTGGCGATCAGGGCGAAATGCGCATCGGCCGGCGTGTTGGCAAGCGACGCACCCGTGTGGAAGCCGAGCCAGGATTTGACCGCCGCGGACGCCTGCAGAGCGGGGTCGAGCCAGAGCGGCGTGTCGTTGTCGCACAGCGCCAGCGCGATGGCGCCGGCGGTGGCCGACAGCGGCGCCGGCGGGCGCGCGAAGACCGGCAGAGGCTGCACGCTGCCCGGCCGCGCCATGGCATCCATGACGGCGCGGAAGACGGTCTGGGCGTTGAACACCGGATCGGCGAAACCGCCGTCGATCGATTGGGCTGCGATGTCCATCAGTCTTCTCCGCGCACCATGGTGAAGAAATCCACTTTCGTTGCCGCCGTCTCGGCGTGGCGCTTTTCGCGCGCTTCGGCCTGGGCAGCGCGCAATGGCGCGACCAGCGCTGTCTCGACCGTCTGGCGCTGGGCTGGGTCCTGCCAGAGCGCGTCGGCGATCGCCGCCAGCTTCGCCTTCTTCCGGTCGCGGCCGAGCATGTAACTGTGGCCGACCTGCCCGGTCGGCAGCCGCACGGTGGCGCGGGTGACCGTGGTCTCGCCGACATTGAAGGGCGCGCCGCCGCCGCCGATGCGGCCGCGTACGGTGACCAGGCCGGTTTCCGGCCCGCGCAAAAGCTCGGCTTCCGAGGTCAGGCCGGCTTCGTTCCAGAGCCGGGCGATGTCGTCGCCGCCCGCCTGCGCCAGCGTCGCCATGACGGCTTTGCGCTCGGCCTGGTCGCGGGCTTCCTGTCCTCGCATGCAGCAACTCCCTTAACGTGTAAAATTTATCTAGTGATATAGACAACTATACAAATTATACCTATTATCTAACCCGTGTCCATGACGGGTGGATGACAGGGGCGTGATCGGGGGCAAAAATGGCCGGGCAACAGATGGCGAGCAGCATTGAACGGCGCAGCGGCGTCTCATTGTGGCGGCAGATCGCCGACCAGATCCTGCACTCGATCGCCGCCGGCGATTTTGCCGAGAATGCCGCGCTGCCGCCAGAGGTGGCGCTGGCCGAACGCTACGGCGTCAACCGCCACACGGTACGCAGCGCCATATCAGCGCTGGTTCAGGAAGGCGTGCTGCGAGCCGAACAGGGGCGCGGCACCTTCGTCTTGTCGCGCAAGCGGCTGTCCTACCCGATCGGCGCCCGCACACGGTTCTCGACGGGCCTGCAAGGGCAGACATCGGAACGGCATATCGTGCTGCTCACATCAGCGGTCGAGCCGGCCAGCCAGCGCGTCGCCGACGGGCTTGGGCTTGTGAGGGGCACTGAGGTGATCCGGCTGGAGACGCGCGGCGAAGCCGACGGACGGCCGGTGTCGCGCGCCGCCAGCTGGTACGAGGCAAAGCGTTTCGCAGGCATCGATGCCGTGATGGCGGAGACCGGTTCGATCACCGCCTCGCTCCGGCGTTTCGGCGTGGATGATTATCTCAGGCAATCGACGGTGCTGTCGGCACACCATGCCGATGCCGCCGACCTTGCCGACCTCAACTTGCAGCCGGGGGCCATCGTGCTGGTCGCCGTCGCCGTCAACGTCACGCCGGATGGCCGACCGATCCAGTTCTCCGAAACGCGGTTTCCGGCGGAGCGGGTGGAGCTGAAACTGTCGGCGCTGTAAGCCGCCTGCTGGCCTTATGCGATCTCTATCACGGCCTTGATCAGCCCCGATTTCTCATGCGCCCAGCGGGCGAGATCGTGCGGTGTGCCGGCCAGCGTGGTGCGGTGGGTGACGAGTTTTGCCAGCGGCACGGCGCCGTTGCGGATGGAGGCGGCGACGTGGTCGAAGTCGGCCTTGAGCGCATTTCGGCTGCCGACCAAGGTCATCTCGCGCTTGTGGAATTCGGGGTCGGAAAAGACGATGTCGTCCTTGACAACGCTCACCAGAACCAGCGTGCCGCCATGCGCGACGTGGGCGAAGGCAGATTGCACCGAGGCGGTGTTGCCGGTGGCGTCGAAAACCACGTCGAAGCCTTCGGCGCCGGTTGCATCGCGCACCAGTTCGGCTGCCGCCTTTTGCGAGCCGTCGAGCGTGGCGAAGCCGAGTTCGCCTTTGGCAAAATCCAGCCGCTCCGTGCTCATGTCGAGCAGGCTAACATCGAGCCCGGCAATGCGGGCGAAGATCGCCGTGCCAAGCCCGATCGGCCCTGCGCCGATGACCAGCGTGCGGGCGCCTGGTTCAGCGCGGGCACGGCGCACGGCATGCGCGCCGATGGCGAGAAATTCGACGGCTGCGGCATCGGCCAGCGACAGGCCGTTTGCCGGATAAAGATTCTGCGCCGGCACCAGGATCTGCTCGGCCATGGCGCCGTCGCGATGCACGCCGAGCACTTCGATCCGCACACAGCAATTCGGCTTGCCCTGCCGGCAGGCGATGCATTTGCCGCAAGCGAGGTAGGGGTTGATGATGACGGGCTCGCCGACGGCGAGTTCGACGCCTTCACCGGCCTCGACGATGGTGCCCGACACCTCATGGCCCATGATGCGGGGATAGGCGAGGAACGGGTGCTTGCCCTCGAAAATATGATAATCGGTGCCGCAGATGCCGATATGGCTGACCGCGATCAGCGCCCAGCCGGCAGGCGGAGCGCCAGGTGCGGCGCGGTCTTCAAGGACAAGGTCGCCGGGCGAGCGGCAAACGACGGCTTTCATTCAGCAATTCCAGTGTTCAAAAAAGGCGCCGGTCCGTCGAGCGGACCGGCGAAGACAGTCAGGGAGGATTATTTGCCGCGACGGCGCAAGCCGTCGAAGTAGACGATGACGATGATCAGCACACCGGTGATGATGCGCTGCCAGAAGGCGTTGACGTTCAGGAGATTGGCGCCGTTGTTGATGGTGGCGAGGATGAAGGCGCCGAGCAGCGGGCCATGCACCGAGCCGACAGCGCCGAACAGCGAGGTGCCGCCGATGACCGACGAGGCGATCGCCTGTAGCTCCCAGCCCTCGGCCTGGGTCGGATTGCCGATGCCGATGCGCGACGCCAGGAGCACGCCGACGAAGGCGGCGCAGAGGCCAGACAGCGTGTAGGCCATGTAGATGGTGCGCTGGACGTTAACGCCGGAGAGTCGCGAGGCCTCGGCGTTGGAGCCGACCGAGAAGAGATAGCGGCCCCAGCGGCTGTGATGCAGGAATATGTAGGCCGGGATGCCGACAAGGATCACCATCCAGAAAAGGTTGGGGACGCCGATGAAGGAGTTGCGCGAAAACTCCTGGAAGGCGTCGTTGTTGATCGAGATCGAGTTGCCGTTGGTCATCAACAGGCCGATGCCGCGCAGCGAGGTCAGTGTCGCCAGCGTGATGATGAAGGGCGGCAGGCCCATCTTGACGATGCCGAAGCCATGGAACAGGCCGATGGCGACGCCGACGAGCAGAGTCAGCAGGATGGCGATAAAGACCGGCACGCCGGCATTGATCAGCATGGCAGCGATGACGGTGGCGAAGCCGACGACGGCGCCGACGGACAGGTCGATGCCGCCGGTGATGATGACGAAGGTCTGGCCGACCGCCAGGATGGCGATCATCGAGCCCTGGCGCAAAAGGTTCGATATGTTGTTGCCTGAGGCGAAGCTCTGCGTCGCCACCGACAGGATCACCCACAACAGAACCAGCAGCGCCAGCAGCGTCAGCCCGAACAGGGCGTTGTAATTGCGTTTCGGCTTTTCGGCAGGAACGGCTTCGGTGCTCATGTCTGTCCTCCCAGCTTTTCTTGTTTCTCGGCGAGCGCCTGTGTGAGAATCTCTTCGTGGTCGGCGGTGCGGAAGCCATGTGTGGCGACCAGCTTGCCGCGCCGGAAGACGTGCAGCGTATCGGCCAGTTCGTAGACTTCCGGCAGATAGGACGAGATCAGGATGATGCCGGCGCCTTTCGACAAAAGCGCGCCGAACAGGCGATAGATCTCGGCCTTGGTGCCGACATCGACGCCGACCGTCGGCTCGTCGAAGATGAACAGCTTGGCGCCATGCGCCAGCCATTTGCCGATGACGATCTTCTGCTGGTTGCCGCCAGACAGGCTGGACGCCAGCGCGCCGCGCGTCGGCGTCTTGATCCGGAGGCCGGCGATCTGGCGGTCGGCCTCGGCCTTCTCCTTGGCGCCGGAGATCAGCATGTTGCTGGAAATGCGCTTGTAGATCGGCAGGTTGAGGTTGAGGGCGACCGGCAAATTGAGGCACAGACCCTGGTCGCGGCGGCTTTCCGGCGCCAGCGCCATGCCAAGCTTGATCGCGTCGTGTTCGGAGTTGATCAGCACCGGCTTGCCTTCCCACAGGATCTGGCCGGCCGACTTCTTGTGGCGGCCATAAAGCGTGGTGACGAACTCGCTGCGGCCGGCGCCGATCAGGCCGTAGAGGCCGACGATCTCGCCCGCGCGGACACTCATCGAAACGTTCTCGAACCCTTTGCCGGAGAGGTTCTTCGTTTCGACGATGGTCGCACCCGGCGTGAAATGCTCCTTGTGATAGACCTGCTCGATCGAGCGGTTGATCATCAGCTTGACCAGCTCGGCGTCGTTGGTCTCGGCAATGTTGCGGGTGCCGACCAGCGTGCCGTCGCGCAGCACCGAGACGCGGTCGGCGAGCTCGAAGACTTCTTCCATGCGATGGCTGATGTAGATGATGGTGACGCCTTCGCCCTTCAACCGGCGGATCAGCGTGAACAGCTGGTCGGCTTCCTTGCGGGTGAGATAAGCGGTCGGCTCGTCGAAAATCAGGAATTTGGTGCCGCGCACGGTGGCGCGGGCCGCGGCGATCAATTGCTGTTGGCCGATGGTGAGATCGCCCAGCGTGACATGCGCCGGCAGGTCGAAGCCGAGATCGTCGATGATCTTCTGCGCTTCCTTGACCATGGCGCGCTGCTGCAGGATGCCGAAGCGCGAATTCTCCTCGCCGAGGAACATGTTGGCGGCGACGGTAAGATGGCGGCAAAGCACCACTTCCTGGTGCACGGCATTGATGCCGAGCGCCATCGCCTCGTGCGGGGTGGCGAGTGCCGCCGGCTTGCCTTCCCAGATGACATCGCCGGAGGTGCGCGGCATGACGCCGGTCAGAAGCTTGATGAGGGTCGATTTGCCGGCACCGTTCTCGCCGACGATGGCGTGGATCTCGCCCGCCTTGAAGGCAAGGTGGACCGGCTTCAGCGCGTGTGTGCCGGGATAGCGCTTTTCCAGCCCGTGCAGTTCGAGGATCGTCCTGCCAGGCTCCAGCGTGGGGGCGGGGTGCAGGTCTTGCGCCGTCGACGTCATGACAATCCTCCCAGATTGGTCTTACGAATGGGCACGCAGCGATGCTGTCGGATTGCATCGTCAAGGCATTCGGCCGGCTTCTGTAAGGGCCGGTGAGGGTGTTTCCGGGGCAACGAGGCCCCGGAAACGATGCGCTTGTGGAAAGGCTTAGTCGAGCTTCGGATTGAGCAGCGCGTCGATCTTCGGCTCTTTCATATTGGCCTTGGTGACCAGGTTGGCGCCGGTGTCAACATTGGCTTCGACCTTCTCGCCCTTGGAGGCGGCGAGCGCGGTCTTGATGCCGTCATAGCCCATCCGGTACGGGTCCTGGACGACGAGACCGGAGATGACGCCGTCATTGAGGAACTTGATCAGCTTCTCGTCGCTGTCGAAACCGATCAGCCCGACCTTGCCGGCAAGGTTGTTCTCGGCGATCGCCTGGCCAACGCCCTGCGCCATGATCAGGTTGGAGGCGAAGATGCCTTTCAGGTCCGGATTGGCGGTGATCAGGTCGGTGGCGATGTTAAGGCCGGTGGTGGCCTGGCCGTCAGCATATTTGTCGGCGATCAGTTCGAGGCCGGGATACTTGGCCTTGAGCTGTTCCTTGAAGCCCTGCGCGCGCTGTTCGAGCGAGCCGGCGCCGGGAAGCGCGGTGATCAGCGCAACCTTGCCCTCGACCTTGCCGCCATTGGCTTCGCCGATGGCCGCGGCAAGGCCGTCAGCGGCGACGCGGCCGCCTTGGACGTTGTCGGTGGTCAGGAACGAGGTGAAGGCCTTGGAGTCGGCGCCGGAGTCGATGCCGATGACCTTGACCTTGCTGGCTGCTTCATCGATCGGCTTGCCGAGCGCCTTGAATTCGGTCGGCGAAATGACGACGGCGGCCGGGTTGCCGGCGACGGCGTTTTCGAGGATCGAAATCTGGCCGTTGACGTCGGTTTCAGCCTGAGCGCCGAGTTCCGGCACGTTGACACCGAGATCCTTGCCGGCCTTGCGGGCGCCGGCCAGAACGATCTGCCAGTAGAAGGACGTGGTGTCCTTGACGATGATCGGAATGGTCACATCCGCCGCCGAAGCCGGCGCCGTGTGCAGCGCGCCGGCAAGCATCGAGGCGGCAGCGAGCGCGACGAGTGAGCGGCGGTTGAGAATGCTGGTCATGAATTTCATTAGGAATCCTCCCTAGATCGCCCGGTGAAGGTTACGGAAGCTCCATTCGGATAGGCGCGGCCCAAACAGAACTTTATCAATAAAAAACAGTTGCCGCTTTTTGATAGTGCATCGATCCAGCCGACGCAAGCGGTGTTTCATATCGGCCTGCACATGGCTCGGCGGAGAAGCCTCCTTGCCGATCCTCAATGCCACGTCCAGACGCTCCCGATCCTCCTTGATTGCGATGGAATATTAATTCCATCATCTAGTCAATATGGAATGTTCATTCTTTCTTGAGAATCACGCGATCGTCGTCATCCGAGTTCCTGAACGACGGTGTAAGGAGCATATTTTGCGAATTCCGTTTGCGGCACCTCGACGTCGAACAGGTCGAGATTGCGTGTCAGATTGGCGGCTTTGGCTGTTCCGGTCAGCACGCTGGCCACGACCGGTTCGTGCAGCGGGAACTGCAGCGCGGCCGCCGCCAGCGGATAGTCACCCTCGGTGGCGATTTTCTCCATCGCGCCGACGCGCTCCAAGATGTCCTCCGTCGCCGGCAGATAGTCGAAATGCGCGCCATGTACGGGGCCGGTCGCCAGGATGCCGGAGTTGAAGACGCCGCCGATGATCAGCGAAGTCTGCCGCTGCCTGCAGAGCGGCAAAAGATCGGCCTCGGCCGAGCGATCGAGCAGCGAATAGCGGCTGGCGAGCAGGATGCAGTCGAGCGGGGCTTCGCGCAGCACGTCGAGGCAGATTTGCACCTCGTTGACGCCGAGCCCATAGGCGGAAATGACGCCGGACGATTTCAGCTCTTCCAGAGCCTTCAAGCCGCCATCCATCAACTGGCGAAAGTGCACTTTCGTCTTCTCGACACCATGCGTGTAGGTGCCGATGTCGTGAACAAACAGGACGTCTATCCGGTTTAGCCCGAGCCGCGCATAGGAGAACTCGACCGAGCGCATGATGCCGTCATAGGAATAGTCGTAGTCGAGCGCGAAAGGCAGCGGGTCGACATAGGAATGATCGGGAACCTGATCTTCCGGCACGGGGCGAAACAGGCGCCCGACCTTGGTCGACAGCACATAGGAGTCTCGCGGCTTGTAGCGCAGGAAATCACCGGTCCGCCGTTCCGACAGGCCGAAGCCATAGAAGGGCGCGGTGTCGAAATAGCGCAGGCCGGCTTCCCAGGCGGTCTGCAGCGTCTCCATCGCCGCCTCGCGCGGGCAGGCCCGGTAGAGGCCGCCGATCGCCGCGCCGCCGAAGCTCATCTCGGTGACCTCGAGCGCAGTCGTGCCGATGCGGCGTTTGTCCATCCAAAGCCTCCCTTGCGGACTCACTTTTGCAGCCCGTAGTTTTTTGGTCAGTGTTTTAGAGCGTTGCGCCGAGGTGCCACGGCACGAACTCGTTGTCGCCGTAGCCGAACGCCTCGCTCTTGGTCTTGCGGCCCGACGCCGTCTCGACGATCAGTTCGAACAGCTCACGGCCCATACCGGCGATTGTCTTTTCGCCGGAGGCGATGACGCCGCAATTGACGTCCATGTCCTCTTCCATCTGGTGGTACATGGTCGAGTTGGTAGCGACCTTGATCGACGGTGTCGGCCGGCAACCGAAGCAGGAGCCGCGGCCGGTGGTGAAGACGATGATGTTGGCGCCGCCCGCCACCTGGCCGGTCGCCGAGACCGGGTCGTAGCCGGGCGTGTCCATGAACACCAGGCCGCTGCCGGTGACCTTCTCGGCGTAGCCGAAGACGCCGTTGAGCGGCGTCTGGCCGCCCTTGGCAACCGCGCCCAGCGACTTTTCCAGAATGGTGGTCAGGCCGCCGCGCTTGTTGCCGGGCGAAGGGTTGTTGTCGATCGAGGCGCCATGCTTGGCGACATGGTCCTCCCACCACTTGACGAAACCGTCGAGCTTCTTGGCGATCTCCGGCGTTGCCGCGCGATAGGCGAGCAGATGCTCGGCGCCATAGATCTCCGTCGTCTCGGACAAGATGCCGATGCCGCCTACGCCGGCCAGGATGTCGACGGCCGCACCAAGTGCTGGATTGGCCGTGATGCCCGACATGCCGTCGGAGCCGCCGCATTGCAGGCCGACAACAATCTCGCTGACCGGGATCGGCTCACGCTGCAATGTGCCGACTTCCTCGGCGATTTCAGCCAGAACGCCCATCGCCTTCTCCACCGATTTGCGCGAACCACCGGCGTCCTGGATGTTGAAATGGCGTTTTCCGGCGGCCGCACCCTTTTGGCCGTAGAGGGTGAGCTGATTGACCTCGCAGCCGAGACCGACCATCAGCACGCCGCCGAAATTCGGATGGCGGGCATAGCCGGCGAGCGTGCGGTGCAGCACCATCATGCCGTCGCCGGTGGCGCTCATGCCGCAGCCCTGGCCGTGGACGATCGGTACGAAGCCGTCGATCCCCGGATATTTCGGCAACAGCACGCGGTTGGCCTCGTCGGCAATGGCGTGGCAGACGGTGGCCGAACAATTGACGCTGGCAATGATGCCGACGAAGTTGCGGGTGCCGGCTCGGCCATCGGCGCGGCGGTAGCCCATGAAGGTGCGGGCGCGGTCGGCTTCCGTCGCGTGCTCGGCCTCACTCGGCGGCACCACCGGCAGGCGGCCGCTCTCGAAAACCAGATTGTGCGAATGGACGTGCTCGCCAGGTGCGATGTCCTGCGTGGCGCGGCCGATGGCCTGCGCATACTTGACCACCGCTTCGCCGGCGGCGATAGGCTTGATCGCCACCTTGTGGCCGGGCTCGATCAAGGCCGTGGCGACGGCGCCGCCGGGCAGAGTGGTGCCGATCTCTATGCGGCCATTGGCGACCGCGACATTGTCGGCGGGGGACAGAAGAATGCTGTTCGAGGCGTTCACGGGCAGTTTCCTGGGTCTGTTCCTGGGGGATGCGCGGATTGACACGCGTCTGTTTCCATATAATGTCTTTTATCGGGAAAAAACATTTGTGCGTCAATTTGTTTTTTCAGGAGGAGACCCCATGCATCCGATGGACGCGTGGGTTGTAGGGAGCCGCGTCTGACACGCAAAGCGTTTTGCTTTGCCGGGTCATGCGCTAGGAAACATCTGTGATATCGCGCTTCAAGCCAGCCACAGCAAGCGCCGGTGCGCAACGGGACAGGGATGTCGAAGAGCAACAACGTCTACAAGGATGCTTACAACAGGGGTCTGCGGTTGCTCGATGAAACGCAGAGCCTGCCGTCCGAGCCGGAGTTGGGCACCCTGCTCGGCGTCAGCCGCACCACCGTGCGCACCATTCTGGCGCGTATGGAAGAGACCGGGCTTATCGCCTGGAATAAGCGCAGCAAGACCGTGCTCAGGGCGCCGAAGCCTGACGATTTCTTCCCCGAGGAAGAGACCGACACGCTGGCGCAGATCATCGAGCGCTCGTTCATGCGCAGGTTGCTCGCCGGCGGCGCCGAGGCCGGCATGCAGATCAACGAGCTCGAACTGGCGCGCGAGATCGGCGTCGGCACGACCAGCGTGCGCGAATTCCTGATCCGATTCTCCCGCTTCGGCCTGATCGAGAAGCGGCGCAACAGCCACTGGGTGCTGAAGGGTTTTACGCGCGCCTTTGCGCTTGAGCTGACCGAAATCCGCGAGATGTTCGAGATACGCTCTGCGGCAGCCTTTGCCGCCTTGCCGCAGGACAGCCCGGTGTGGGCCGATCTCGACCGCCTGGAGGACGAGCACCGGCTACTGGCCAGCGAGATCGCCACCCGCTTCAACGAATTCTCCGAGCTGGACGAGCGCTTCCACCGGCTGATCCACCGCGCCTCGCACAATCGCTTCATTGTCGATTTCTACGACGTCATCGCCATGATCTTCCACTACCACTACCAGTGGAACAAGGCGCAGGAGCGCGAGCGCAACGAAGTCGCGGTTGGCGAGCATCTCGCCTATATCGCAGCGCTGAAATCGCGCGATCTCGGCAAGGTCGATACCGCCTGCCGCAAGCATCTGAAGTCGGCGCGCAACACGTTGCTGACCTCGATTCCGGAACCCGGTCGGATCGCGTCTTAACGCGCCGCGTTGCCGCAGCAATGATTTGGCGATTTTCGGGCCGCATAGCGCGTGCTAGGTATCTGCTGTTGCTGCGTGAAGAGGCAGGTTCTTGAACATCCGGCGCCAAAGATGGAGCACGACGGCCGCGTTTGTCGCGGCTTGTGTATTGCTGCTCCAGTCGACGCTCGGCGCCTTTGCTTTCGGCACGGCGCCGGATGCCTCGCAGCTCGACGCCTTCGGCAACGTTATCTGCACTCATGAGGGAGCGGTCCAGCTTCCCGGAGGCGATCCGCACCAGCAGCATATGCCGGCATGCTGCATGCTTGGCTGCAGCATGGCCCCGGTTGCCTATGCGCCGCCGCCCGGTGTCGGCATAGGGCCGGTCAGCCTGTCCTTCGAGACCGTCGCTTTTGTGCTTGCCTCTGTCGGGCATCTCGATTTCACGCGCGAGCGTTCTCCGGCAAATCCGCGCGCGCCGCCGCTTACGGCCTGAAACTGCGGCATCTCGCGTAACCTGCGCGAGCGACAATCATCCAATGACCGATATCGTTCGCGACCGGAAACGGCGCGACCTCATATTCATGGAGCTTCCCCATGTCCCGTTTACTTCGTGCCGCCGCGTTGCGCCGCAGCACGCCTTTCTTCCGCACGATCGAGCAGCGTCTCGGCAGCGTGGTCTTCGCCTTCGCGCTGTTGTTCGTCGGCGCGCACTCCGTCCTTGCGCATGAGTTCAAGGCCGGCGACATCGAGATCGAGCATCCCTGGTCGCGCGCAACGCCGGCCGGCGCCAAGGTCGCCGGCGGCTATTTCACCATCGTCAACAAGGGCAGCGCGCCGGACCGGCTGCTGTCGATTGCCTCCGACATTTCGGGCAAGGCCGAACTGCATGAAATGGGGGTGAAGGATGGCGTCATGACCATGCGCCCGGTCGAGGGCGGACTGGAAATCCCGGCGGGCGGCAAGGTGACGCTCGGTCCGGGCGCGTACCACATAATGTTCATGGATTTGAAGCAGCCGCCGAAAGAGGGCCAGATGTTTGCCGCCACGCTGACCTTCGAGAAGGCCGGGGCGGTGACCGTCGAGTTCGCCGTTCAAGCCATAGGCAGCGCGCCGCCCCAGGAAGACAACGACTGACCAATTATTGCCAACCGATTTTTCGGAGAGGGACCATCATGAACAAGTATCTTTTGCCCGCGGCTGCATGTCTCGTCCTGGTGACAAGTGCCGCCTTCGCCCATATCACGCTCGAGACACAGGAGGCCGCGGTCGGCTCGACCTACAAGGCCGTGCTGCGGGTGCCGCACGGCTGCGACGGCAAGGCGACGATTGCCGTGCGCGTGCAGATCCCGGAAGGGGTGATCGGGGTGAAGCCGATGCCCAAGCCCGGCTGGACGCTGCAGGTCAAGAACGGCAAATACGAGAAATCCTACCAGCTCTATGGCGAGGCGGTGACCTCGGGCGTCAAGGAGGTCGACTGGAGTGGCGGCAGCCTGCCGGATGAATTTTACGACGAATTCGTCTTCCGCGGCACGCTGGCCGCCGATCTGCCGGTCGGCCAGAAGATCTATTTTCCGGTGGTGCAGGAATGCGATGGCGCCACGACGCGTTGGATAGAGATTCCGGCTGCTGGCCAGGATGAGGATGCGCTGGAAGATCCGGCGCCCGGCCTCAACCTGCTGCCCAAGAAGTGATGCATTGGCGGCGCGCTGCTTCGAAGCGGCGCGCCACCGTTTTGGTGGATGGCATGAGCGTGGTCTGTTTCCAGCGGATAGAACGGACAGTCGGCAGGTGCTTCGGCCTGCTGGCCACGGTCCTGCTGCTTGCCGTCCTCGCCACGCCAAACCAGGCCTTTGCCCATGCGGCGCTGATCAAGGCCGACCCGGCCGACGGCGCTGTGCTGGCGCAAACGCCTACGCAATTTTCGCTGACCTTCAGCGAGCCGGTGTCGCCGCTGGTGCTGACGCTGGTGCGGCCCGACGGTACGCCTGTCGCGCTGACCTCTTTCCGGCTCAGCGACCAGACGGTCGCGATCGACAATCCGCAAAAGCTCGGGTCGGGCACACATGTCTTGAGCTGGCGGGTGATTTCCGCCGACGGCCATCCGGTCGGCGGCTCGGTGCTGTTTTCCGTCGGCGCGCCAAGCGCGGCGCCGGCAGTGGCGGAAGCTGTCGATATGGATTTGCGGTCGGCGATCTGGACCGGCAAGGTTCTTCTCTACATCGGGCTTTTCCTCGGCGTCGGCGGCGCCTTCGCGCTGACATGGCTGGCGCAGGGCGTGCGCTGGGGCCAGCGTTTCGTCATTGCCGCAATCCTGTGCGGTCTGGCAGCCGCCCCACTGTCGCTCGGGTTCCAGGGGCTGGATGCGCTGGGCGCGCCGCTCGCCCGGCTGGGGCAACCGGTGGTCTGGCGGACCGGGCTCGCCACCAGTTTCGGCTGGACGGTGCTGATCGCACTGGTGGCGCTTGGGCTTGGCCTTTTGTCGCTGGCCGGGTCGCGCACCGGTGCCAGGCCGCTGGCGCTTGCCGGACTTGTGGGTGTCGGCGCCGCCGTTGCGGCTAGCGGCCATGCGAGTGCTGCCGAGCCGCAATGGCTGACGCGGCCGATGGTTTTCCTGCATGGCGCCGGCATCGCCTTCTGGGCCGGAGCGCTGCTGCCGCTCGGCCTGGCGCTGAACAGCCAATCGGCCGACGCCGGCGTGTTTCTGCGGCGGTTTTCACGCACGATCATGCCTGTGGTGGCGGTGCTGGCTGTTGCCGGCATCGTGCTCGCAATCATCCAGGTGCAGACGCTGGCGGCACTGGTCAACACGGCCTATGGCCAGCTGCTGCTGATCAAGCTGGCGCTGCTGGTGTTTCTGTTCACGCTGGCAGCGGTCAATCGCTGGCGGCTCACCGCCTTGGCCGAGGCCGGAGCGACGGAAGTGCGGCGACGGCTCAGCCGCTCGATCTCGGTCGAAATGCTGATCGTGCTCCTGATCTTCGGCGTTGCCGCCGGCTGGCGCTTCACGCCGCCACCGCGGGCGCTGGCCATCGCCGCGGCACAGCCAGCGTCGATCCACATCCACACGCTGAAGGCAATGGCCGACATCGACATCACGCCCGGCCACACCGGGGAGGTCACCGCCTCGATCGTCATCATGACCGGCGATTTCGGACCGCTCGACGCCAAGGAAGTGACGCTGGTGCTGTCGAAGCCCGATTCCGGCATCGAACCGATCAAGCGTCCGGCAACCAAACCCGGCGACGGCACCTGGCGGGTCGACAATCTCGTCATCCCGATTCCCGGGCGATGGACGGCGCGGCTCGATATCCTGGTTTCGGACTTCGACATTGTGAAGATAGAGGCGCCGATCGATATCCGCGCTGAGTAATACCTGCGCTCAGCCGAGCTCCTCGGCTAGTCCGATGAGATGCCCTTCAGGCCCGCGGACGTAGCAGAGCCGATACACGTCCTTGTACTGGACGACTTCGCCTACGAGTTGCGCGCCGCGCTTGCGGAGCCTTTCAAGCGTGTCGTCGATGTCGTCCACGGTAAACATGACGCGGAGGTAGCCCAGAGCGTTCACCGGGGCGTTGCGGTGATCGGCGACGACAGGCGGCGTGAGGAAGCGGGAGAGCTCGAGCCGGCTGTGGCCGTCCGGCGTGCGCATCATGGCAATCTCGACGCGCTGATCGCCCAGTCCAGTGACACGTCCGGACCATTCGCCTTCGATCGTGGCCCGCCCTTCGAACTCGAGGCCGACTTCGCGAAAGAAGGCAACCGTCTCTTTGAGGTCCTCGACGACGATTCCGACATTGTCCATCCGTTTGAGCGCCATAAGTCCAATCTACCGCCATGTGTCCAATCGGCAAGGCGTCGCCTGGTCATCCAACGGACGCTTCCCTGCTCGGCCTGATCTCAATCTCACGCAGCGCGGGTCGTCACAATTCAGCGAAGCGGTTGACGCGGCGCGAAAGGCCCGTCAATCATCTCGCCGAAGAACGGGCATCCCGGTAAAACGCGCCTCAACAAAAGATCCGAAAACAGGGAAGAAACGATGGAAAAAGCCGAAATCGGCCTGATCGGCCTTGGCACGATGGGCTCCAACCTGGCGCTCAACATTGCCGAGCATGGGCACCGCATCGCCGTTTTCAACCGCACCAGGGCGCGCACGGATGCTTTCCTCGAAAGCGCCGGTGCGCTACGGGACAGAGTGGTGCCTTGCTACAGCCTGGAGGAACTCGCCGAAGCCATCCGGCCGCCGCGTCCGATCATCATCATGGTGCTGGCCGGCAAGCCGGTCGACGAGCAGATCGAAGCGCTGCGTGGCGTGCTGTCGGCCAACGACATCGTCATCGATGCCGGCAACGCCAATTTCCGCGACACAATGCGGCGCTTTTCCGAGCTGTCGGGCTCGGGCCTCACCTTCATTGGCATGGGTGTGTCCGGTGGCGAGGAGGGGGCGCGCCACGGGCCGTCGATCATGGTCGGTGGCACCGAAGAGTCCTGGAAGCGCGTCGAAAGCGTGCTGACCGCGATCTCGGCCAAGTTCAAGGGTGAGCCCTGCGCCGCCTGGCTCGGCACCGACGGCGCCGGGCATTTCGTCAAAACCATCCACAATGGCATCGAATATGCCGACATGCAGATGATCGCCGAGATCTACGGCATCCTGCGTGACGGTCTCGGCATGGGGCCGAAGGAGATCGGCAAGGTCTTCGAAGACTGGAACAAGGGCCGGCTCGATTCGTACCTGATCGAGATCACCGCCAAGGTGCTGGCCGCCGACGATCCGAAGACCGGCAAGCCGGTGGTCGATATCATCCTCGACCGCGCCGGCCAGAAAGGCACGGGCAAATGGTCGGTCATCGAGGCGCAGCAGCTCGGCATTCCGGCGACGGCGATCGAGGCGGCGGTGGCGGCACGTGTGCTGTCGTCGATCAAGGATGAGCGCCAGGCGGCGGAAAAGGCCTATGGCAATATCGGCGTCACCAAGATCTCCGGCGACAAGGCGGCACTTCTGAAAGATTTGGAGCTGGCGCTGCTCGCCGGCAAGATCGCCGCCTATGCGCAAGGTTTCGCGGTGATGAGCGGCGCCTCGAAGGAGTTCAACTGGAACCTGCCGATGCCGACCATCGCCAAGATCTGGCGCGCCGGCTGCATCATCCGCTCGCAGATGCTCGACACGATGGCGGAAGCCTTCGGCTCCGGCGGCGCATCGACCAACCTTCTGATGGCGCCGGCTTTCATCGCCATGATGCAGGAGGCGCATCCGTCGCTCCGGCGCATCGTCGCCAAGGCATCGGAAGCGGGATCGCCGGTGCCGGCGCTGGCGTCGGCACTCGCCTATTTCGACAGCTATCGCCAGGGCCGCGGCACCTCGAACCTGATCCAGGCACAGCGTGATTTCTTCGGCGCGCATGGCTTCGAGCGCATCGGCGAGCAGGGGGCTTTCCACGGCCCATGGGGCAGCGGCGCGGGCGTCTAGAGACAGGTGAGGCCGGCCTGCAAATGGCTGATACCTGCGCTTCCGGTGCTCATGTACAAAAGTACGCTCCGCTCCGGTTCTCGGTATCAGTCATTTTCGACTCGGCCTGACCTGCCTCTCAGGTAGAGCCAGTCAGCCTCGATAAGCGACGACGTCGCCCGGCTTGACCACGGTCTGCAGGGAGCCGGGTGCCGCGCCCCCTATCCAGCCCAGCACGGCGCGGGCAAGCTCGGTGCCGGCCAGGCGGAAATCCTCGTTGACGACCAGCAATTCGCGGCGGAACAGATGCAGCAGTTCCGACGACTGTTTCGAAACCACGTCGACGTCGCGGCCGAGTTTCAGGCCGGCATCCTCGATGCCGGCGACGACGGCCAGCGTTGCCGCGGCGGCGCTGCTGACGAACCCGTCCGGCCTGACCTCCCGGCGCATCAGCTGGGCAGTCCGCGTCCTGATCTGATCGATCGACTGGTCGATTGAAACGGTGTTGAACGGCACTTCGCTGGCGTCGACCTCACCCAGCGAATCGACAAAGCCGTTCACCGTGTGGCCGTAATAGGTGAGCCCCACAGGCGGTGTCACCAGCGCCAGCCGGCGCCGGCCGATGCCGGCCAGATGGCGCACCGCCTCGGCGGCGAAGGCGTAATTGTCGAAGTCATGATAGGGGTGGACAAGCCCCATATCGGTGCGGCCGTGCGTGGCAAAGGGAATGCCGCGCTCCAGCATGTAGCGGGCGCGTGGGTCATTGGGCTGCGTGCGCGAAATGATGACGCCGTCGGCCGATCCCGTCTCGACCAGATACTTCACCGGATCCAGCGGATCCTGCGAGCGCGAATAGGGCGTGACGATCAGGTGATAGGGCGTGTCGGCAATGACCTCCGAGACACCGTAGATGATGTCCGAGACAAAGCTCATGATCTCGCGCTCGGTGTTGAGCACGAGGCTGATGACATTGGTCTTGCCGGTCCGCAGGCGCACGCCGGCACGGTTTGGCCGGTAGCCGATCTGCCTGGCGACGAGCTGGACGCGGCGCCTGGTCTCGGCGCCGATCTCGGGCGCATCCTTCAACGCACGCGAGACGGTGGTGACGCCGAGCCCGGTCATGAAGGCAAGCGTCTTCAACGTCGGGCGCTCATGCGCCGACGCCTCGTCGTCCTTGTCCGTCTGGTCCCTGTCCATTCGTCCCGCCCCGTCAGGCGCATAGCAGCCGCCGGCTCTGCCGACAATCGCTTCCATGACGATGTGGCACGGCAGTTCACTCGTTGAGCGTCAGTATACTGAAACGTTACAGATTGCCAATCTTGCCGCCGAACGCCGCCTAATTCATGGTTCTGGCCGGGATTTCAGGCCCGGACCAAGTCGCGCGAGAAACGAGGCTCGAAGTGGATTTCTTGCACTGCAGCATGAATTCGCGGCGCAACAACCGCTTTTGCACGGAGTTTGCCGGCTTGCATGCAAGGAATTTGTTCGCGCCTCGAAAAAATATTGAACCGCTTTTCTCCGAGGGGTTGCGCGCACCGCACAATTGCCGTATCGAAAATCTGTAACGTTTCAGATTCTGGGAGGAACCGAAATGCGCTATAAACTTTTGACCGCTGCTTTTGCCGCGACGGCCGCTCTGCAGTTTGCCGGCCCGGCAGCCGCGACCGACCTGGAAGTCACCCATTGGTGGACGTCGGGCGGCGAGGCGGCGGCGGTTGCGGAATTCGCCAAGGCCTTCGATGCTACCGGCAACCACTGGGTCGACGGCGCCATCGCCGGATCCGGCGGCACGGCGCGGCCGATCATGATCAGCCGCATCACCGGCGGCGATCCGATGGGCGCCACCCAGTTCAATCACGGCCGGCAGGCCGAAGAGCTGGTGCAGGCCGGCCTGATGCGCGACCTCACCGATGTCGCCACCAAGGGCAAGTGGACGGAAATCGTGCGGCCGAAGAGCCTGCTCGACAGCTGCACCATCGACGGCAAGATCTATTGCGTGCCGGTCAACATCCATTCCTGGCAGTGGCTGTGGCTGTCGAACGAGGCCTTCGAAAAGGCCGGCGTGCCGCTGCCGAAGGACTGGAATGAATTCGTCGCGGCTGCGCCCGCCCTGGAAAAGGCCGGCATCATCCCGCTCGCCGTCGGCGGACAGGCCTGGCAGTCCTCCGGCGCCTTTGATGTGCTGCTGGCGGCCGTGGGCGGCTCCGATGCATTCCTCAAGGTCTACAAGGACAAGGACGCCAAGTTTGCCGCCGGCCCCGAGATCGCCAAGGTGTTCAAGGCCGCCGACGATGCCCGCAAGATGGCCAAGAACACCAATGTCCAGGACTGGAACCAGGCGACCAATCTGGTCATCACCGGCAAGGCCGGCGGCCAGATCATGGGCGACTGGGCGCAGGGCGAATTCCAGGTTGCCGGCAAGGTCGCCGGCAAGGACTACACCTGCCTGCCGGGCCTCGGTTTGAACGAAGTCATCGCCACCGGCGGCGACGCCTTCTACTTCCCGCTGCTCAAGGATGCCGACAAGTCCAAGGCGCAGGAAGTGCTGGCCGAAACGCTGCTCGACCCCAAGACGCAGGTCGCCTTCAACCTCAAGAAGGGTTCGCTGCCGGTACGCGGCGATGTCGACTTGAACGCCGCCAATGACTGCATGAAGAAGGGCCTCGCCATCCTCGCCAAGGGTGCCGTCATCCCGTGGACGGACCAGTTGATGTCGCAGGACACCCAGAAGCAGAAGGAAGATCTCTTCGCCGAATTCTTCGCCAAGCCGGACATGACGGTGGAAGAGGCGCAGAAGCGCTTCGCCGACCTCATCGCGGCGGCAGACTGACGTTGGAGGCAATTCCCCTCGCTCCCGGCCCTGCCGCAAGCAGGGCCGGGACTGTACCGCCCTTACCCAGCCGGCTGACGAGATGAGCAAGAGCGAACGCCCCAACCCGCTGTTCCGCAACCTCAATGCGAAGGTCGCCTCGATCCCGATGATCCTCACCGCGTCGGTGGTCTTCGTTGGCGGCACGTTGTGGACGGTGCTCTATTCCTTCACCAATTCGAAGCTCTTGCCGCGGCTGAATTTCGTCGGGCTCGATCAGTATTACCGGCTGTGGTCGACGCCGCGCTGGCTGATCTCGATCGAGAATCTGTTGATCTACGGCGCGATCTCGCTGGTGTTCTCGCTGGTCATCGGCTTCCTGCTTGCCGCACTTCTCGATCAGAAGATCCGCTTCGAGGACACGTTCCGCACCATCTTCCTCTATCCGTTCGCGCTCTCCTTCATCGTCACCGGCCTGGTCTGGCAGTGGCTGCTCAATCCGGATTTCGGCATCCAGCATGTGGTGCGGGACCTCGGCTGGACGAGCTTCAGCTTCGACCCGCTCTATAATTCCAGCATCGTCATCTACGGCATTTCGATCGCGGCGCTGTGGCAAGGCACCGGTCTCATCATGTGTCTGATGCTGGCCGGCCTGCGCGGCATTGATGAGGACATATGGAAGGCTGCGCGCGTCGACGGGATCCCGATGTGGAAGACCTATCTGTTCATCGTCATTCCGATGATGCGTCCGGTCTTCATCACCACGCTGGTCATCATCGCCTCGGGCATCGTCAAGGTCTACGACCTCGTCGTCGCCCAGACCAGCGGCGGCCCGGGCATCGCCTCCGAAGTGCCGGCGAAGTACGTCTATGACTACATGTTCTTCGCCCAGAATCTCGGCCAGGGCTTTGCCGCCTCGACCATGATGCTGCTCTCGGTGGTGATCGTCATCGTGCCGTGGGCCTATCTCGAATTCGGAGGCAAGAAGCGTGGCTGACCAGGTCGTCTCCTTGCCCGCCGGCGCGGGTGCCGTCGGGCGCGAAGCCTTGGGGCCGAGCGGACCGCGGCCGCGGCATGTCTTCTCGCGCCGCAACATCTTCCTCTATGGCACGCTGTTCGTGATGGCGGTCTACTATTTGCTGCCGCTTTACGTGATGGTTGTCACTTCGCTCAAGGGCATGCCCGAGATACGGCTCGGCAACATCTTTTCGCCGCCGCTCGAAATCACCTTCGAGCCGTGGGTCAAGGCGTGGGCGACGGCCTGCACCGGCCTCAATTGCGACGGGCTTTCGCGCGGCTTCTGGAATTCGGTGCGCATCACCGTGCCGTCGGTGCTGCTGTCGATCGCGATTGCCTCGGTCAACGGCTATGCACTCGCCAACTGGCGCTTCAAGGGCGCCGACACATTCTTCGTCATCCTGATCGTCGGCGCCTTCATCCCCTACCAGGTGATGATTTATCCGATCGTCATCATCCTGCGCGAGATCGGCCTCTATGGCAGCCTGAGCGGATTGGTGATCGTGCATTCCATTTTCGGCATGCCGATCCTGACGCTGCTGTTCCGCAATTATTTCGCCTCGATGCCGGAGGAACTGTTTCGGGCGGCGCGCGTCGACGGCGCCGGCTTCTGGGGCATCTTCCTGCGTATCATGGCGCCGATGTCGCTGCCGATCTTCGTCGTCGCCATCATCCTGCAGGTCACCGGCATCTGGAACGACTTCCTGTTCGGCGTCGTCTACACCCGCCCCGACACCTATCCGATGACGGTGCAGCTCAACAACATCGTCAATTCGGTACAAGGCGTGAAGGAGTACAACGTCAACATGGCCGCAACCATCCTGACCGGCCTCGTGCCACTCATCGTCTACTTCATCTCCGGCAAGCTTTTCGTGCGCGGCATCGCCGCCGGCGCGGTGAAAGGGTGATGGGTATGACGGCAGCCAACGGCACCAGCGTTTCGATCCAGGACCTGTCGCTCAATTTCGGCTCTGTGTCGGTGTTGCAGACGCTCAACCTCGATGTCGCCGAGGGCGAGTTCATCGTGCTGCTCGGTCCCTCGGGCTGCGGCAAGTCGACCTTGCTCAACTGCATCGCCGGCCTGCTCGACATTTCCGATGGCCGCATCTTCATCAAGGGCAAGAACGTCACCTGGGAGGAGCCAAAGGACCGCGGCATCGGCATGGTGTTCCAGTCCTACGCGCTCTACCCGCAAATGACGGTGGAGAAGAACCTGTCCTTCGGCCTGCGCGTTGCCGGCGTGCCAAAGGACGAGATCGCCAAGCGCATCGCGAGCGCCGCCGAGATCCTGCAGATCGAGCCGCTCTTGCAGCGCAAGCCGGCCGCCTTGTCCGGCGGTCAGCGCCAGCGCGTGGCGATCGGGCGGGCGCTGGTGCGCGACGTCGACGTCTTCCTGTTCGACGAGCCGCTGTCCAATCTCGATGCCAAGCTGCGCGCCGAGCTGCGGGTCGAGATCAAACTTCTGCACCGCAATCTGCAGAACACCATGATCTACGTCACCCACGACCAGATCGAGGCAATGACGCTGGCCGATCGCATTGCGGTGATGAAAGGCGGCGTCATCCAGCAGCTCGACGCGCCGCAGACGATCTACAACCGGCCGGTCAACCGCTTCGTCGCCGGCTTCCTCGGCTCGCCGGCGATGAATTTCCTTGAAGGGGAACTGGAGGCCGGTCCGACGTTCAAGACAGACGGTGTTTCGGTGCCGCTTGAGCGCTACGCCTTTGACGGCACGGAGCGTCCCACCGGCGCCTGCGTGCTCGGCATCCGGCCTGAACACATCGCGTTCGGTGACGCGGCGAAGTCGATGCCGTTTTCCGCCAGCGGTTCCGTCGAGATCGTCGAGCCGATGGGGTCCGACACGCTGGTATGGACCAAGCTCGGCGGCCGCAACCTTTCATTCCGCGTCGAGGCGGAGCGGACGCTGAGCAGTGGCGACCCGGTCCAGTTCGGTTTCGATCCGGCGCGCGCCTCGTTGTTCGATGCCGCCACCGGCAACCGCCTGTAATTTTTGAAAATCATTCCAATCACACCTCGAGAACGATCCCCCAAGACCCACCACCCAAGAAACGGACAAAGACGATGAACTGGTCATTCCAACTCTACAGCGCCCGCAATTTCCTGCCCTGGGACGGCATCCTCAAAATGCTGGGCAAGGTCGGCTACAAGGAAGTTGAAGGCTTCGGCGGCGTCTATGAGGACCCCAAGGCGTTCCGTGCCGAACTCGACAAGAACGGGCTTGCTATGCCGACCGGGCATTTCTCGATCGATGCGCTGGAGAACGACTTCGACGGCGTGCGCAAAACGGCCGACGCGCTCGGCATCACGCTGGTCATCTGTCCCTATCTAATGGCCGAACAGCGGCCGGCCGATGCCGCCGGCTGGCGCGGCTTTGGCGAGCGCCTTGCCAAGGTCGGCGAAACCGCAAAAAAGGCAGGCTACGGCTTTGCCTGGCACAACCATGATTTCGAGTTCAAGAAACTCGCCGACGGCTCGGTGCCGCAGGACCATATCCTGTCAGCCGCACCCGATATCGGCTGGGAGATGGACGTCGCCTGGGTGGTCCGCGGCGGCGTCGATCCGCTGCCGTGGATCGAAAAGCACGGCAAGCGCATCAGCGCCGTCCATGTCAAGGACATGGCCAAACCGGGCGAAGGCCTCGACGAGGACGGCTGGGCCGATGTCGGCCACGGCACCATCGACTGGGCCGGCCTGATCAAAGCACTTCGCGCCAAGACCCCGGCCAAATACTACGTCATGGAACAGGACAACCCCAACGACATCGAGCGCTTCGCCAGCCGCTCGCTCGCTTCCGTCAAGGCTTACTAGGAACAATCATCATGGCAAAGAAACTGGGTATCGGCGTCATCGGCTGCGGCAATATCTCGAAAGCGTATTTTTCGCTGGCGCCGCTGTTTCGCGGCATCGAGATGCGCGCCTGCGCCGACATCAACATGGACGCGGCGAAGGCACGGGCGAAAGAGTTCAAGCTGCGCGCCGAGACTGTCGACGAACTGCTCAAGGACGACGAGATCGACATCATCGTCAACCTGACCATCCCGGCGGTGCATTACGAGGTGTCGAAGCAGATCCTCGACGCCGGCAAGCATGTCTATTCGGAAAAGCCGTTCGTGCTGTCGATCAAGGAAGGGCTCGACCTGAAAAGCCGCGCCGAGAAGAAGGGTCTGCGCATCGGCTCGGCTCCGGACACTTTCCTCGGTGGCGCGCACCAGCTGGTGCGCAACCTCATCGACAATGGCGCGCTGGGCAAGATCACCAGCGGCACCTGCCACGTGATGGGTCACGGCATGGAGCACTGGCACCCCAATCCGGATTTCTTCTTCCAGCCGGGTGCGGGTCCGGTGCTCGACATCGGACCGTATTACATCACCAACCTGATCCAGTTGATCGGCCCGGTGAAACAGGTGGCGGCCGTTGCGACGACCCCTGCCAAGGAACGCATCATCAGCTCAAAGCCGCGTGCGGGAGAAAGGATCCCGGTCAACACGCCGACGACCATCCACGGTCTGCTCGAGTTCGAGAATGGCGCGGTGATTACACTCAACACCAGCTGGGATGTCTGGAGCCATGGCCATGCGCCGATGGAACTCTATGGCGAGGCCGGCACGGTCTATGTGCCGGATCCGAATTTCTTCGGCGGCGACGTGCGCATCACCGAGGCGGCCAAGCCGGTGAAGAAACTGCCGAAATGGAAGCATCCGTTCGGCGTGCCGAACGAAATGCACGGTCAGGGCATGATGGCCAATTACCGCACCGCAGGCCTTGCCGACATGGCGCTGTCGATCGCCGAGGGCCGCCCACATCGCTGCTCGATGGAGCTGGCGCTGCATGCCGTCGATGTCATGACCGGCCTGTTGCGGTCGGGCGAGACCGGCAAGTTCGTCGCCATGCAGACCACCTGCGAGCGGCCGGCTGCACTCGGCGTCAAGGACGCAAAAGGGCTGTTGGCGAAGAAGAAATGAGGTAGAAGGGTGTCGGCGCGCTCGCGCCGACACCCATTCAATCCAGGATATGTACCCATGCGCTGGCAGCCGGCTGAAAACCGCTATGAGAAAATGGTCTATAACAGGTGCGGGCGATCCGGCCTGAAGCTGCCGGCGATCTCGCTCGGCCTGTGGCACAATTTCGGCAACGACACGCCGCACAAGACCAAGCAGGCGATTGCGCGCAAGGCCTTCGATCTCGGCATCACCCATTTCGATCTCGCCAACAATTACGGTCCACCGCCCGGCTCGGCCGAGATCGCCTTTGGCGACATATTGCGCACCGATTTCGCCGGCTATCGCGACGAGCTGATCATCTCGACCAAGGCCGGCTACGAGATGTGGGCCGGTCCCTACGGTGAATGGGGCAGCCGCAAATATGTGCTGGCCAGCCTCGACCAGAGCCTCAAGCGGATGGGGCTCGACTATGTCGACATCTTCTACTCGCACCGCTTCGATCCGGATACGCCGCTGGAAGAAACGATGGGCGCGCTTGACCATGCGGTCCGTTCGGGCAAGGCGCTCTATGCCGGCATCTCGTCCTACAATTCGCAGCGCACGCGCGAGGCGGCCGACATCTTGAAGCAGCTCGGCACGCCCTGCATCATCCATCAGCCGAGCTATTCAATGCTCAACCGCTGGGTCGAAGAGGATGGGCTGCTCGATACGCTGGAAGGGCTGGGCGTCGGCTCGATCGTGTTCTCGCCGCTGGCGCAAGGCATGCTGACCGACAAATATCTTGGCGGCATTCCCGAGGGCAGCCGCGCTGCCCAAGGCAAGTCGCTGCGTCCCGCCTTCATCAACGACAAGACCATCACCAACATCAAGGCGCTGAACGCGATCGCCGGCCGCCGCGGCCAGACGCTGGCGCAGATGGCTTTGGCCTGGGTGCTGCGCAAGGGCCGGGTGACCTCGGCTCTGATCGGCGCCAGCCGGCCGGAACAGGTCGAGGATTGCGTCGGTGCGCTCAAGGTGCTCGAGTTCAGCGATGCCGAGCTCGCCGAGATCGACACTTATGCCCGCGAGTCCGACATCAATCTGTGGGCGGCTTCGGCGGAACGCAAGGGACCGCCGCGCAAGTGAGCTAAAAACACAGCCGGCAAACGATACGAGTCAAAACGGCGGGAGGATCCCGCCGTTTTGCGTTTTCATGAAACGATGAACCGTTCTTGCCTCAGGGCTTCTTGGCGGTGCCGAGACCAGCCTTAGGCGCTGCCGCGGCGGCCGGAGCCGGGGTCGTCATCTTGGCTTCGATCCAGCCGGTGTAGTTGGCCAGCCGCGTGTAGATGCCATAGGCGTTCTTGTGGCCGCAGGCGGCGGTGCCGTCGGACGGACCTTCGCCCCAGCTGACGACGCCGACCTGGACCGGACCGTCGGCGCCGGTCATGAACAGCGGACCGCCGCTGTCGCCGTTGCACGCGTCGCGTTCGCCGCTGTCGGTACCGGCGCAGATCATATTGTCGGTCAGCGGATCCGACATGTCGGCGGCAATCGCATTGGCGGCGGCATCGATGCCTTTTTCCGAATAACGCATGCGGTGCGAGAGGTCGCTAAGCGCCGCCTTGAGGTCATGCGCATAGATCGACTTGATGCCGCTGTTGCAGGCAGCGCTCGGCTCGAGATCGAGATCGGCGACCATCAGTGCGGTCGGGAAAGTCCCGTCCTGCATCTTGCCCCAGCCGATAACCGTGGTCTTGCCGCTGTCGGGCGTCGGCTCACGCGTGATCTTGATGGCCGGTGCGTCAGCCGGCTCGGCCAGCCGGAGCAGGCCGAGGTCGTTGTCCAGCGTCTGTTCGCTGTAGTTCTCGTTGACGATGACCTCGACCACCTTGTAGCGCTTGCCTTCGGTGAGATCGGTGGCGCCGGTCAGCACGGTGACCGTCTCGGGCGAAATCGGCCGACCCTTGTCGTTGAGGCAATGCGCGGCCGTCAGCACCCATTGCGGCGCGATCAGGCTGCCGCCGCAGAATTGCGCGTTCGGCTGTGAGGCCGGGCTGGGATCCAGCCGCGCGGTGGTCAGCAGCGCCACCTGGAACGGATAGGCGCCCTTGTCGGCTTCCTTGCCGCCATAGACGCGGTCGGCACCGTCGGGGTTCTCGGCCTTGGCCTTGTCCCGGGCTTCCGCGACGCGTTGCATCGGCGAGACCGCCGCTTCCGGCCTGACGGTGGCGTCTGCCGCATGCAGCGCGTTGAAGGCGGGAAAAGCAGCCGCGATGCCCAATAGCGATGCAGCGGCGAGTGGCCTGAACCGATGGAACATGTTCACCTTGAAACCTCCTGAGATGAAAACTGGCGGGCGATGCCAAGCTAGCGCAAAATCAGCCTGAGCGAACCGGTACGCCGTTCGCACCTTGCGCCATATCGAACGGCGCGCGAGCGGTCATAAAACCGAAACACCACTTTTGCTAATCGTGCCCCGTCGGGCAGAACCCACCCAAACCCTATAGCCCCCCACGGGCTACGTGGAAGCGATTTGTCATTGCCAATGTTGGATTATTTTAGGCAGTATATCGACGCGGATGCGTTTGGCGGAGGGCTTTAACGAGGCCGTCCGGAACGATGATCTGACACGGGCGGGTAACCAAACTGATTCTTTAACGCCACCACGATCTCGACAATATTTCTGTATTTTGATCCACTCCTTGCTGACTTTTGGGAGAGTCTCACCATGACAAAACTGACAAGCACTATCATTGTGTCCGCATTGCTATCCACCGCAATGTGGACGCTGCCCGCCTTCGCCGCCGATCCCGGTTCCGCGAATGCCGGCAACGGCGAAAGCATGCGCGATGTCGGGACGGGCGACTACCAGCCCGGCCGGGCAAAGCCGATCGCCCCGCCGAAGCTGACCGAAGATGAAGCCAGCCGGGCAGCGCCTCTGACCGACGAGGCAACGGCGGTCAAATCCTATGGCATCGTCGGCCGTTCCGCCGATGGCAAGGACATCAAGATCGATGCCGGCGAGACGCTGAAGGATCTTGTCATCAAGGAACTGAATGCGCCGGCCAACGCACCGAATGCCGACAAGACCGGGCTGACGGGCGGCGACGAAGCCGGCCGCCAGGTGTTCGGGGCAGACGACCGCGAGCAGATCAAGAACACCAAGACCTACCCGTTCACCGCGATCGGCTATATCGAAGGCAAAGCGAAGAGCGGTTATGGCAGCTGCTCGGGGACCTTGATCGGTCCGCGCACGGTGCTCACCGCCGCGCATTGCCTCTACAGCAATGAAGACAAGGCCTGGCTCGACGACGTCATCTTCGTGCCGTCGCTCAACGGCAATACCGCAGACGATGCACCGTTCGGCGCTTTCAGCTATGAGAGCGTCTATATCCTGCAGGGCTTCATCGACAATTATCAGGGCTACTACGGCTCGGTCATTCCGTGGGACCTCGGCATCATCACGCTGAAGCAGGATATCGGCACCAATCTCGGCTGGCTGGGTTATGCCAACTACGAGAACCTGGGCGATTTCACCGCCAATATTATCGGGTATCCCGGCGACAAGCCGATGGGCACGATGTGGAAGGCGACCTGCGAAGTGCACGCCGAAAACATCGGCGTGGAGTATTTCCAATACGACTGCGACACCTATCCGGGGTCGAGCGGCAGCTCGGTCTACGCCTATGACAATGGCGCCAAGCAGCGCGTCGTCACCGGCGTAAACGTGGCTGAAAGCCCGAATGCCAACACCGCCGTGCGCCTGAACGCCGCCAACGTGCAGTGGATCAACAGCCTGTACAAATAAGGCCCGATCTTTCGCCGGCAAACGGCGGCGAGAACCGGCAATACCAAACCGGCGACGGGACCTTCCCGTCGCCGGTTTTTTGCATCGAAATCGCTCCCTTGCACAGTTTTGCGGCGGCGCTTACGCTAGGCGATCCAAGGGGTTGGGAACGATGGCGCGGGCAGGAATGATCTTCGGGGTCAGGGCGATGGCGGCTGCATCCATGCTGGCCGCACTGACATGTTTTTCCGCGATGGCCGATCAAGGTGCCGCCTCGCCTGATGGCGCCTGGGCCGAGCGGGTGCAGATACTCTATCAGAGCGATACGCGGTCGGTGCTGCGCAAGAACGTTCGGGTCTGGGATTTCAATCCGGAGTTGGGCCTGGATTTCGTCTGGGAGCCGGCCGCCGGCCAGTCTCCGGATCGGACGGTAGCGGCCGACGGCACCGTCAACGGCAAGGGCAGGCTGGTCTGGCGCGTGCGCGGCTCCGCCAGCTATGACCCCAAGACCATCTATTCCAGCTATTTCGGCGAGATCAGGAATGGCCGGCCCGATGGGCGGGGACGGCTGGAACTGCGTTCAAACGAGATACTCGACGGCCATTGGGTCGCCGGCCAGCTCGACGGCCACGGAACCCACATCGACGCCGACGGCAATCGCTATGAAGGGCAATTCACGGCCGGTGTGCCAAATGGCGAGGGCCGGCTGGAGACGAAAACGGGCGAAATATTCGTCGGCTCATTTACCGATGGGCTGAAGAACGGGAAGGGCCGCACCCGGCTGCCGGGCGGCACCGTCTACTGGTCGCAATGGGCGATGGGCAAGGAGATCGGCGGCGCGCGTCCCGACGTGCTGGCCGATGCCCGAGTGGGCGGGCTGCTGAAGGCGCAAACCGGCGGCGGCGCCGCAGACAAGGTCGAGATCGGCATTGCAGTCGACCAGCGCATGACGCAGCAGGCCGACATGCAGTACCAGCATCTGGTGCGCGACGAAGACATCGCGATCTATCCAGTGTCGGACGAATACAACGATGCCTGGAACGGCACCGGGCAGGTTCGTACCGGCAATGTCTATGACGGCATGGATTGGGAGCAGGCGCCGGCCTTCGCCGAAGTCGACCTCAAGACCACCGATCAGTCGCGGGTCAAGCTTGACAGCCTGGAAATGAAAGTTGCTTCCAGCGAAGCCTATCGCAAACCAATGCTGTCGATCAGCGAGCACTATGGCTGTATCGGATACCGCCCCGATTTTTCGATCGTCAACAATGGCTGGGGCGACGTCAAGGACATGAAGATGTCGATCCAGTTCACCAGGACCGACGAGGAAGACAACGTGACCGGCGAGCCGAGCCGCATGTTCACGAAGGACATCGGCAATTTCGGCGACGGCGTCGACGTCTCGGTCAAGAATGTGCTGGCCGAGGCCGGCGTCGATACGACCACGCTCGAGACCCAGCGCTTCACTTGCCCGTCGAGGGACGCGCTTGACGTCTGCCGCGCCCAGGTGGCCAACAAGGTCAAGTTCGGCGATGTTGCCGATTATATCAGCGGCAGCGTCGACAAGATGAGCGTCACCGGGATCGGCAAGCTCGATTATTCCTGGGCCGACGATCAGGGCAATGTCTCTCTGCAGAGCGAGCCGTTTCGCGTCGTCGTCTCGCTGGTCAGCATCGAGGTGCCGGAATCGCTCGCCGAGTGCGGCGATGGCGGCGGCGCGTCGCCCGAAGCCCTGCGCTACCAAAACATCGAATTTCCGATCGGCAAGACCGACTACAGCATCCCCATGCCGGTGCGCGGCAACAAGAATCTCAGCGCCTACACGGCGCGGCTGAAGATGTGGTCGTCGATGTCGTCGATCCATCGCTTCAGCATCGCCGCCCATTTCGCCGACGGCAGCACGCGCGAGAGCAAGCCCGCCACATTCTTCTATTTCAAGCCGAAGCGGTCTCTTTTCGAGACCAAGACCAAGCCGGCCGTGTGCTATTTGCCGGAAGACCTGCAGGGCTGCTGATTACTTCGAGCCCATCTCGAAATAGTTGGGCAGCGGGATCAGCCGGGCAAAGATCGTGCCCTGGCTGAACACCCTGAGTTCCAGCATTGACCCGGACGATCGCTCGGCCTTCTGGTCGAACAGGAAATTCCCGAGCGAATAAATCTCGGCCACATCGCCGCCGGCGAGCGGCAGGATCGCTTCGCTCGACACATGCGGATGGCCGCCGACGATGGCGGTGACACCGCGCAGCCGCATCTGGTCGGCAAGCATCTCCTCGCGTGGTGACGGCTCGGTCTTGTACTCACGGCCCCAATGGACAAAGGCGACCACCGGCCGCTCGGCATTGTCGTGTAGCAGCCGGTCGAGCAATGCAGGCGTCAAAAGGTCGGTGTTGCTGGAGCCATTGGTATCGATGTCGGTCAGTCCAACAATGTCGAGATCGGCAAGCGCCTCGGTCTCGCCCTGGCCGAAATGGGCGATACCGGCCGCATCGAGTGCGGCCAGAGTCTCGGCATAGCCGGAAGGGCCGAGGTCGTAGGCGTGATTGTTGGCAAGGCTAACGGCGGCGACCTGCAATTTCTTCAGCATGCCGATGGCGAGGTCCGTTGGCATTGCCAGTGTCATGTCGTCGATCGCTTCGGGAACGTTGGGCAGGATGACGCCTTCGAGGTTGACGATCAGCGGCCGCGATCGGGTCAAAGCCAGCACGCTGTCGACGATCTCCTCGGCAATGCCGTCGCGGACCAGGACCTTTTTCATGGCGCGGCCGAAATTCACGTCACCGGCGAAATAATAGAGCTTGTCATCGGGCCGGGCAGGGTTGTTGAAACCGGGACCGAAGGCGCCGAACAGGGCCACGACATAGCTGGTGGTGCGCTCGACATAGTCGCTCGAATGCGCCTGCGAATTCTCGTTGGCGACGACCAACGGCGCAGCGCCGAACAGTTCGCGCTGCAGCCTGGTCTGGATGTAGAGCGCGCCGACCGAATCGGCGTGCGCTGGCTGCTGCAGCGCCGCAATGCCGTCGAGCGAGCCGGCGGCGAGCATGTTCAATGTCTGCTGGTCGAAACGCCGCGCCTCATGCTGAGGCAGATAGTGCGAGAAATCGGTGGATTCGACGATCAGCGTGCCCTTGTCGACGATCGCCTTCAGCGCCTCCGCCAGCCGGTCCCAGTCGCCGCGTTTGGCCTTGACCGACATCGCCACCGGCACGATTTCGGCCTCTGGAAAATAGTGGTGCAGGAACGGCAGCATGGCCTGCACGCCATGCTCCTTGGCAAACAGGCAGGACTCCTCGACCATGTCGCTGTTCGCCTCGAGAAGGCGAACAGCTGCCGTATCGGCGAAAACCGGGCCAAGCACGGTCTCAAAGCCGCGCGTGGTGGTGGCGAAGAGCTTCTGCGTCTTGTGAAAATGATCCGGCGACAGCATGACGATGCGCTTGTAGCGAAAGCCGGACGCGGCGTGGAAACCGAGCGCGACCAGATCGGCGGCGAGCAAATGATGCGGCACGGTGATGCCGGTGAGACGTTGGTTGGAGGGCTCGATTTTGGCGACCGCAGAGATGGCGTCGTTGAAGAGCGCGGTGTCGTCATAGAAAGATGGGAAATTGGCGTCGCCTGGCGGGCAGGGGATGGGGGCTGCGAATGCTTGGAGCGGAAATAGGAAGGCGACAGCGAAGATCAGCAGAACAACGGTCTGCGCCCAGACACCCCCTTCTGTCCTGCCGGACATCTCCCCCGCAAGGGGGGAGATTAATCTCCTCGTCGCCGGCTCTTCATTTGAGACGTCGATGATTGGCGAAACCTGAGGCGATAGCTGATCTCCCCCCTTGCGGGGGAGATGTCCGGCAGGGCAGAGGGGAGTGCCCAGGCGCTGGCGCTTCACTCTCACGGCTCGGCCAGCACAATGTTCTCAACGCCGCCGACATAATAGAACGGCTTCTGCTTCGACGCGGTCAGCCGCAGCACTTCGCGCGAAATGTAGTCGGCGAGGCCGAACAGCGTCACGCCGCCATCCGAGGTCTTGGCCCGGCCGCGCAGGCCTTCGAGGATCGAATAGGTGAAGACGCCGTGGCCGAGTTCGGGCAGTTCGGCGGCGGTGTTGTTGGCGGCGGTGGCCGAGAAGACGACGATGCGCGCGTCCTGCGCGTCCTTTTCCAGGCGCGGATTGAAGGCGTTGGCGGCATGGCAGGTGTCGAGCAGCATGAAGCGCATGCCCTTGGCCCGCTCGACCGATTTCTGGATGTCGCCCCAGTCGACCAGCGAGGAGCGCTTCCAGCGATCGGCATCCTGTTTGCGGCCATCGGTGGGGATAAAATAATAGTCCTCGTCGATGTTGATGCCGTGACCGGCGACGAAAATGATGGTCGTGTCGTTCTCGCCGGGCTTGTCGAGGAAATCGGCAAGCTGGTCATCAATGGTGTCGGAATCCGGCTCCAGGATGCTGTCGGCGCTGGCGACCTTGAACACGTCCTTGCCGGCGTCGGGCGCCTCATCCAGCGCTTCGCGGTTGACCAGCACAAGCGTCTCCATCGACGAGAACAAAGGTGCGGATTTCTGCGAGATCACCTTGAGGAATTCGGTGGCGTCGTCGACGGGGTAGCGCAGATCGCAGGCGCGGCCGGCGCAGGCATCGGGGAGGAAGGGATATTTGTCGACGCCGATCACGGCGACGTAGAGCTTGCCCTTGTTTGCGGGCTTCTCGGTTTTCCGGGCCAAGGCTGTGACGCTGCGCTCGGTCAGGTAGCCGAATTCATTGGTGCCGGTGATGCGGATGGTGTTTTCGCCATTCTCGACCGGCACCTCAACGATGGTGCTTTTGCCGCCATCGGCCGAGCGCGCCGTGACATCGCCGACATTGCGGCTGTTCGACAGGATCGAAAAGCCTGCGACATCAGCGCCGGCTTCCTGCGCGCCTGTGATCTCGACGGCGACATAGCCCTCGCGGACATTGCTCTGGTCGTCAGCTAGCTTGATGCCGAATTCCGGCGGCTTGCGCGAAAGCAGCCTTTCCAACTCGCGGTCGATGCCGGGCCGCATTTCCTGGACGGCCTGTTCGGCGCTGCGCAGGACAATGGCCCGGCGCACCATTTCCGGGCTCCAGAGGTATTTCTTCAACTGGCCGGCGCTGATGAAACGTCCCTCATGATCGCGGCCCTGATTGACCTGCCAGCCGATCAATTTGTCGCCGTCGGCGGAGGAATAATAGTAACCCTGCGGCATCCAGACGATCCATTCAGAGCCGGCAAAAAACATCGACACGATCAGCCTATGCGTCTTCGAGTTCCACAGCCGCACGGTCTGGTCGGCGCTGCCGGTGATCAGCAGTCCTTCCTTCTCGGAGGCGGCAATAGCGTTGATTTCGCCGGTATGGCCGGTGAATTCGCCTGACACCGCGGCGGTCGCGGTCTTGTACTCCAGCAGCGTGCCGTCGCTGCCGCCGGTGACCAGGCCAAGACCGTTGCTAATCAGGGTGTAGGCCGAATGGACGAAGCCGTTGGTG
The DNA here is from genome assembly GCF_057784295.1 of Mesorhizobium sp. CNPSo 4688. Taxonomy (NCBI): domain Bacteria; kingdom Pseudomonadati; phylum Pseudomonadota; class Alphaproteobacteria; order Hyphomicrobiales; family Phyllobacteriaceae; genus Mesorhizobium; species Mesorhizobium sp. CNPSo 4688. The sequence goes on along the minus strand of NZ_JBWLUY010000019.1, from coordinate 5,853 downwards.
GCGGCGTTCTCGATGCTGTGCACCACCTTGCCGCCGTTCGCGATTTCCAGCACGGCATCTTCCAGGCCGTCCTTGCCGCCGGGGACGGCGCGAAGCGACCACTGACCGTCGGCCAATGCGGCGCGGGCAAAGGCGCCCTGTTCCGACAACGCTTCGGGGTCCTCGAAGAACCGCTCGGCCGTCGGCAGCGCCAGCGTCTTATCCAGCGTGCCCTGAAACTCGGGACAGGACACGCGCTCGGGGCAGGGGTTGGCATTGCCCCAGGCGATGGAGTTGCTCACCGCATCGATGCCGACCGCCGTCACCGGTTCGCCGACCCCTTGCAACAGCGCCTTGCGCTCGCCGGTCGCGGGGTCCCAGACCTGGATGGCATTGCGGGTGCCGCCGGCGGTCGCCACCAGCGAACCGTCGGCATTGCTGGCGCCGGCAAAGACCGTGCCGTCATGGCCGCGATAGTCGTGAACTTGCTCGCCGCTGTCCGTATTCCAGACCACCGTGCGGTGCTTGTCAGCGCAGCGATAGCTGCACGACGCCACAAGCCGCGAACCTGTAGCGAAGCTCAGCGCGCCGATCTGGAAATCCTGCTTCGGCATGGCGCGAACGAACTTGCCGTCGATGGCCTGCCAGAGCTGGACGTCACCATCCTTGCTGCCGGTGGCGAAGAGGCTGCCATCCAGTGAGACAGCGAGTGCGGCGACGCTGACGTCGCGCAGCGGTTCGGCCTCGGCGGGCAGCGGGATTTCCTCTGACCTGGCGACGTCCCAGAGCCGTATGCCATTGTCGGTGGTCGTCGCTGCCAGCCGGGTTCCCGCTGCGGCGAAGGCGAGCTTCTCGACGCGCCAGGTATCGGCATCGAGTTTTGTGGCCAGCGTCCAGCCCGAAGCGGATTTGTCATCCTCGCGCCAGAGATAGACGAAGCCATCGCCACCGCCGGCGGCCAGCATGCTTCCGTCCGGCGAGAAGGCGACATCATAGATCGCGTAGTCGGCGCCCTTGAGCACGGCCTTGATCTTGCCGGTAGCGAAATCGAACAGCCTGACATCGCCATAGGGCGGCTTGTCGCCGATGCCGGCGCCGAAATAGCCGCCGGCGGCGATGGTCTTGCCATCCGGCGAAACGGCGATCGCAAAGATCTTGCCGTCATTGCCGTTACCGAGATAGCCGCGAATGGTGCGCAGCGTCACTCCACTCTGCCAGTCCCAGATGCGGATGGTCTTGTCGTCCGACGACGAGACCAGTTCCTGGCCGTCCGGCGTGAAGGCAAGGTCGGTCACCCTCGCACTGTGACCGCCGGTGTTGAGATCGAGGTGGAAATCGAGGTCTTCGGCACGGGCTGCTGACGCCAGCACGAAAAGACCGAGCATGATCAGCAACCGGAAAGCACGCAAGGGATGGGAGCGGCCCGGCATCTTCGTTGCGCCGCTATTTGGATTCAGCGGGAGGCGAGCCGAGGCGCACATAGTTTTCGATCGCCTGGGCATAGTTCGCGGAACCGGTCTTGCGTTCCTTTTCTATGTAGCCGGCAAAGTAGCTCCAGAACGACACCGCATAGTCGCGGAAATAGGCGTCGGCAACATCGCGCGAGCAGAGCTTGCCCTCGACGCAGATGGAAAGACGGTTGAGGAAATAGACGATGCGGTCGAAACTGTCGTTGAAATCGGCGATCGGCATGGTGCCGCCCCCGGCCGTCATCGCCTCAATACCGACGCGTTGCCGGAACACCTGTTCCTCGGTTGGCGACGGCGTGGCGCTGAGCAGATTGTCATATTTGGCGTTGAGCGCCGCCAGCCGCTCCTTGAGCGCGCGTTGTGCCTGCTGAAAATCCTTGCTTTCCCAGAGTTCGACCAGCGACATCGTCTGCTCGACGCGCTTCTGTTCCTGGTTTGCCAGAAACTGGAAGACCGAGAAGGCGAGGGTGAAGATGATCGCCAGCCGCACGGCGAGGCCCGACCAGGCATAGGCCAGCATGCGCCAGTCGCGGTCGGTGAACGGGTTGGATTCCTTCTTGATCTCGTGGCTGCTCGGCCACGGAAAACCTTCGGTGGTTTCCGGCAAGGTCTCCGGCTTCTTGTTCGATGCCGGCAGGGCCGGCCGTTTTTGTGTTGCAGTGCCCCCCGGCTTTTTCATCCGCAGCTGTCCAGTTGGATGGTGGCGGACGGATCGAGCACGATGCCGGGCGCCTCCAGTTTCTTTTTCAGGCAATCGAGCTGCGTGCGCGAAATCATGAACTGCACGTCCGGTTCGGCAGCCGCCTTGTTGGGTGACGGCAAGGGCTCGACCACGCCGCGCGAGGCGCAGTTGGAGAGATCGACGACGACGGCCGTGCTGCCGGTCTTGGCGATCTGGTCATACTGGTCGAGAAAGCAGGTGGCGAGCTCGGAATTGGTGACGACCTGCTTGACGCACAAGCCGCAGGTTTCGTCCGCCGAGGCATTGGCGGCCAGCAACAGGCCGGCGGCAAGGCCGGCAGTCGCTGCACGCCAGGAAAGCACGGGGATAGTCACGGATGTCCTCATCTTTTGCATCCCGCCGCGGCACATCGAGGCGCCGCGAGCCGGGAAATGTTCATATATCATGGCCTTGGCGCAAGAGCCGACAACGGATGTCGGTCCGTTGCAGCTCAGGCGCGCGGCACCGTCTCCATCGGGAAGATCATCACCGCGCCCTTCGGACCGCTCTTGTCGGCAAGTCGCATCACCGAGCGTGTCGCCGGCGCCATGCCGATGTCGGCCAGCATGTCGGAGAAGCCCGGTGTTCCCGAGGCGGCTCGCGTCACAGCGCGCACGCCCTCCTGGGCAAGGAAGCTCAGATCTTCTTTTTCGCTCTGCGGCGGCGCCTCGGTCAGCACGGCAATCATCCGCTCCATGCCGAAGCTGGTGTCGGTGAAGGCGAGCAGCCCTTCCTTAAGTCCTTGGTCGGCCTGCTGGTTGATCGGCGCCAGCCGCTCGGAGACGATGTGGGTGATCGAATAGTCGCTGCCGATATAGAGCACGTTGATGTCGACGAATTCGTCGGACTCGTTCCTGGCCGCGATGTGCACCTGGTCGCCCGGCGAAACGCGCGGCACGGTTGAGGATTCGATCGGCTCCATCGCGCCGCTGTCCTGGCGCTTGATCAGGAACTGGACGCTGACCTCGTCCGGCCGGTAGCCGGAAGCGGCGGCGAGCCGCGACAGGCCGGTGGCGCGGAAGATCGTGGTCAGGTTCTTGGCCGTGTTTTCGGCGAGCTTATCGCGGCCATCCTGATGGATGACGATGCGCGGCGGCTTGCTGCCGTCCTTCAAGCTGATGTCGCCCGACGCCGGCAGGAACCATAGCGCCGGCTCGTCGGTCGCATCTGCGGCGGCGCCGGTGATGGACTTTTCGCGCAGCACCGCCAGACGCAGATCGGCGCTCTTGCCGGGCTCGACCAGCGCTATGTGGAAGCCGGAATTGGGCTTTGCCGCCAGTTCGTCCAGAACCGAATTGACGAGTTCGGTTTCCTCTTCGAGCCCTGCGGTCGGCGCCGGCTTCGCCACCAGCAGCTTGTAGTCGACGGCGAGTTCGGCGACGCGCGCATAGGCGCCGGCAGGTACCTCTGTTGCCGCGAGTGCCGGCTTGCCGTCGAACTCGACTGGCTTGAGGTTGCTTTCCAGGTTCCTGGCCGATTGCACTTCGAGATAGCCGACCGCGTCGGACAGTCTCGACAGCGCCGAAGGCAGGATGGCGAGCTTGCTGCCGGGGGCAAGCCCCTGCAGCAGCCCTGCGCCGATCGCGACGTCGCCATCCTTGACGGCAATTGGCCATTGCATGACGGCGTCGGTCTTGTCGGTGCCGAAGACGCGGGCATCGAGTTCACCCTCGAACAAAGGCGTCGGCCTTGTGCGGCCGTCGGCAGAATATTGCTGGAGAACGGCCTGGCCGAGCTGGCGGTAGGTGACGTTGGGGTTCTCGGCCAGTTTCGACAGGATGGTGAAGGTGAACAGGCCGAAACGCGGCGCGTCGGGGGTACCTTTGGGCAGCGGCATTTCCGGCGTCGTCTCGACCGTCTGCGCGGCATAGAAGGCAACCAGCTTGCCCCTGGCGATCGGCTCGGCGCCGGTCGGCGTCAGGTTGAACGCCGGTTTGCGGCCGCCATTCTCGTCGAAACCGCGCGAGGCGGTGGCCGAGATGTCGTCATAGACCTTCACGGCTGCAGCCTTGGCCGCGTCATCGCCACCGACAAGATCGGCGAATTCGACCTTGCGCTCCAGTTCGTCGTCGACTTGCGCGGCGCGCGTTGCGGTGCCGGAATGGCAGCAGTCGAACACGACCCAGACAAAGGCGCCCTTGTCGCGGATGGCGTCGAGTGCGGCGCCGACCTCATTGTCGACCAGCGCGTTCGGCACGCCCTCTTCGCGGTTGATCCATTTGTCGATGTCGGAGGGCAGGAAAATCTCGTCGAGGCCGTCGGTCTCGTCGCCCGCCTTGGCCTGCGGCTGCTGGGCGCCGTGGCCGGACAAATGCAGATAGACGAAATCGTCGCGTTGCACCTTGCCGGCGAGATCGGCAAGGGCGGCCTTGATCGCCGCATGGGTCGGCGGACCGTTGGCGCCTTCGACATCCTTGGCAAGCAACGTGACGTTCTCGGCCGAGAACTTCACCGGATCGGGCGTGTTCTTCAGGAGATAGTCGCGGACCAGGCCGGCATCGTTCTTCGGACCGATCAGCCAGTTCTTCTGCGGCAGGTTGGGATAGTCGGTGCAGGCAACCAGCAGCGCATGGTAGGTGCGCGAGGCGGCGAGGGCGCGGAACGAGACCGTACCGGCGGCCACAAGCGCCGACGTGCCGACGAGCAGCGTCCGTCGTGTCAATTTGATCATGATTGCTTCCCCAAGCCCGATCGAATTTCCAACTGCGCTACCCCTCGTTGGGAATTTTGTCAGTATTTTGAATGTGGTCTGTGCCGTCAACCGGGGGTGGCGGTCATGGTGTCGATGGCGATAACGGAAACAGTGGCAAAAAGCCCGGTTCATCGCTATCTCAAGGGGATAGAGACTGCGCATGACAGAAATGCCGTGCAAGCGGTGCGGAAAGATCGGAAACAGGATCATGGCGGCAAGGGATGTGCTGACGAAGAATCAGCTGAGCGTGCTCGAGAAGCTCGAGGCCGCCAGCGGACCGCTCAGCGCCTATACGCTTCTCGACCAGCTGCGCGAGCGCGGTTTCCGTGCACCGCTGCAGGTCTACCGCGCGCTCGACAGCCTGGTGAAGTCAGGTTTCGTGCACAGGCTGGAGAGCCTCAACTCCTTCGTCGCCTGCGCCGAGCCGCACGATCACAGCCACTCGATGACCGCCTTTGCCATCTGCGATACATGTGGCCAGGTGACGGAGATGTCGGACCATGATGTCGACCACCGGCTCGACGAATGGGTGCGCTCGACGGGGTTTGCCGCCAAGAAGGCGGTGATCGAGTTTCGCGGGACGTGTGCGAAGTGCCGGGCTGAGGCTGCTTAAACCCTTCGCTTCGTCATCCTAGGGCGGAGTGAACGCGAAGCGGAACGGCGACCCTAGGATCCATTCCGTTACATTTCCGACGATTGCAGCGGTGCAGAACAAATCTCCACAGCCTCGACGCTCAAGCGTCACGGCATGGATCCTAGGGCGCGTACTCAACCCTTGCATGGCCATTGAAGCAGTGATTCAACGCCTTTGATTAGGAGGCGATGATGGCACGCTACGATCTGAGCGAAGCAGAATGGCAAATCGTGGAACCGCTTTTGCCGCCACATGGCTTGGGCAAGAAGCGGGTCGACGATCGGCGGGTGGTCAATGGCATATTTTACGTTCTGAGGACCGGATCGCCTTGGCGCGATCTGCCCGAGCGGTATGGCCC
>NZ_JBWLUY010000018.1:0-113181 GCF_057784295.1 Mesorhizobium sp. CNPSo 4688 | reverse complement strand
GACGATCATCCTGCCCGACGTGCCGGAAATCATCTCGCCGATCATCTACGCGCTGCCGATCCAGATGCTGGCCTATTACGCCGCCGTCTTCATGGGCACCGACGTCGACCAGCCGCGCAATCTGGCGAAATCGGTGACGGTGGAGTAGTCAGCGCTCATTGGCGGTCTTTAAAAACTTCGCAGTTCCAAAGCGCCGTTGGGTTCACTAATGTTGCGGTGCAACCCCGCGCTCCCGGTGAACCATGTCCGATGCTCCCAGAACTTCCGGCATGACCCGGCTGAGGAACTATTTCCTCACAGGCTTCATCGTCTGCGCGCCGCTGGCGATCACCGCCTATATCGCCTGGTCGTTCATCGGCTGGGTCGATTCCTGGGTAAAACCTTACATTCCCGCGCGCTACAGCCCCGATACTTATCTGCCGTTTCCGGTTCCGGGTTTCGGCCTGATCGTGGCGCTGATCCTGATCACGCTGATCGGCTTCATGACCGCCAACATCGTCGGCCGCGCCATCGTCAATTTCGGTGAGCGACTGCTGGGCCGCATGCCGCTGGTGCGCGGCATCTATGGTTCGCTGAAGCAGATTTTCCAGACGGTGCTGTCGAACAAGGGCGACATGTTCCGCCAGGTCGGGCTGGTCGAATATCCGCGCAAGGGCGTCTGGTCGCTTGTCTTCGTCGCCAGTGAGAAGGAAACCGAGATCAACCAGAAGCTCGACCAGGCAGGCGACCCGATGATCGCCGTCTTCATGCCATGCACTCCGAACCCGACCACCGGTTTCCTCATGTATGTGCTGAAATCCGACATCGTGCTGCTCGACATGACGATCGAGGACGGCGCCAGGCTGATCGTTTCGGCCGGGCTGGTAGCTCCCGAGGTCAAGCCGAAAATGGTGACGGTGAACGGTGAGCCGATCGACGGAGACCTCGCCAACCCGCCGATTGGCGCCCTGGCTCAGCCGGCGCGCAAAAGCCGAACAGCCTCATCGCGGCCGAACAAATAGAGCAACAGGCGTAGCGCTCCCCCACGCTCGGATTGCAGCTCCGGATCGCGCGACAGGACCAGCCTTGCATCGTCGCGGGCGGCTTCGAGCAGGTCGGCATGCGCCTCGATGCGCGCCACCTGAAAACCCGGCGTGCCGGACTGGCGGGTGCCGAGCAACTCGCCTTCGCCGCGCAGTTTCAGATCCTCCTCGGCGATCAGGAAACCGTCTTCGGTCTCGCGCATCACCGACAGCCGCCGCTTAGCCGTCTCGCCGAGCGGGTCCTTGTAGAGCAACACGCAGGAGGAGGGCTTGTCGCCGCGCCCGACGCGGCCACGCAGCTGATGCAGTTGCGCCAGGCCGAAGCGCTCGGCATGCTCGATGACCATGATCGTGGCATCCGGCACATCGACGCCGACTTCGATCACCGTGGTGGCGATCAGGATGCGGGTTTCGCCGACCTTGAAGGCGCGCATCGCCTCGTCCTTTTCCGCGCCCTTCATGCGGCCGTGAACAAGGCCGATGCGGTCGCCGAACAAGGGTTGCAGCGAGGCAAAACGGTCCTCGGCCGACATCAGCTTGATCTCTTCGGATTCCTCGACCAGTGGGCAGATCCAGTAGATTTTCTGGCCATCGGCCACCGCGTCGAGCATGCGTCCGACCAGTTCGTCGAGCCGTTCGAGCGGCAGCGTGACGGTGCGGATCGGCTGGCGGCCGACCGGCTTTTCCGTCAGCTTGGAGACGTCCATGTCGCCAAAAGCGGTCAGCACCAGAGTGCGCGGGATCGGAGTCGCCGTCATCACCAGCATGTCGGGCGCGTCGCCCTTGGCGGTGATGGCAAGCCGCTGGTGGACGCCGAAGCGGTGTTGCTCGTCGACGACGGCAAAGACGAGGTCGTGATAGGTCACCGTTTCCTGAAACAGCGCATGGGTGCCGACGACGATGTCGATGTCGCGGCTGGCGAGCCCCGCAAGGGTCTCCGTGCGCTCGCGGCCCTTCTCCCGGCCGGTCAGGATGGCGACACGCAGACCGGCCTGTTCGGCCAGCGGCGTGATCGTTGCCAGATGCTGGCGCGCCAGGATTTCGGTCGGCGCCATCAGCGCTGCCTGGCCGCCGGCCTCGACGGCGCGCGCCATGGCAAGCAGCGCCACCACCGTCTTGCCGGAGCCAACATCGCCCTGCAGCAGGCGCAGCATGCGTTCGGGGTCGGCGAGATCGGCGTTGATTTCGGCGAGTGCGAATTCCTGGCTGCCTGTCAATGAGTAGGGCAGGGCCGCGCGCAACTTCTCGACAATGCGACCGTCGCCGATCAGCGGCCGACCCGACAGCCGGCGCACTTTTGCCCGCACCAGCGCCAGCGACACCTGGCCGGCGAGCAACTCGTCATAGGCGAGGCGCCGCCATGCCGAGCCCTCGATGGCGACATCGATCGGATCCGCCGGATAGTGGATGCGGGCGAGCGCGTCAGCGAAGGCCGGGAAGGTCTGCTTGCGCATGAAGGCGCCGTCCTGCCATTCCGGCAATTCCGGCAGCCGTCCCAGCGCCTGGCCGATGGCGCGGCGCAGCACCTTTCCCGACAGGCCGGCGGTGAGCGGATAGACCGGCTCGACCAGCGGCAAGCTCTCCGTGTCGCCAGCCAGCGCGATATGGTCGGGATGGACCATGGTCGGGCGGCCGTTGAACCACTCCATGCGGCCGGAGACGGTGACATGTTCGCCCACCGGCATCGCCTTTTCGAGATAGGCAGCATGGGCGTGAAAGAAGGTCAGCCCGATCTCGCCGGTGTCGTCATGGGCATAGACGCGATAGGGCACCGAGCGGTTGCCACGCGGCGGCGGCTGGTGGCGATCGATGCGCACGTCGAGCGTGACAATGGCGCCGGCCGGCGCCAGCGCAATGCCGGGGCGATTGCGGCGGTCGATGACGGTGTGCGGCAGCACGAACAAAAGGTCGCCGGCGCGCGCCGGCCGATCGCCGAGATCGGCTGCCACCACCTTCTCAATCAGCGCGCCGACCTTTGGCCCGACGCCGGCAAGCGAGGTGATCGGGACGAACAAAGGGTCGAGGAGGGAGGGGCGCATGGCCTTACCCTCCCCCTTGTGGGGGTCCGTAGGACGGGCGAGACGCGTGGCTCGCCCCGGCAAGTCGATCCGCGAAGCGGAGCCGGGTGGGGGGCGGTGCGCGGCTAACTTTCGAGGAAGTCGGTAGGTCAGCGCCGCACCCCCACCCCGTCTCCCCCGCTTCGCCTTGCGAAGCGTGCTCGCCGACCCTCCCGACAAGGGGGAGGGTGAAGTGCCGGCGATATCCGCCAAGACAGAGGGGGGTGTTGTCAGGAGCGTTGGTCACGTGGGGATGTTTAGACGCCCACCCGGCCGTTGCAAGGCTGACACCGCCCTCTATCCACGCTATATGCGCCGCACCAAGCGAGGATGCGGTACGATGACCGGGACGAAACGATCGAGCGAGGGGCTGGATATCAGGCGTCGCAAGTTGTTGTTCCGCTCCTGGCATCGCGGCATGCGCGAGATGGACCTTATCCTCGGCACCTTTGCCGACAACGAGATCGGCGCCTTGACCGGCGACGAAATCGACCAATATGAAAGGCTCCTCGACATTCCCGACACCGAATTCCTGCCCATGGTCACCGGAGAAAGCCCGGTGCCGGCAGACATCGACTGTGCCGTCCTGCAAAAGATCCTGGCATCGCGCCGGACCATGACATTCTGAACAACGTGATTTCATGAGCCTCATCCCGAAAATCGGTCTGCCGAAAGGCCGGGCCGGCCAGTTCATCGTCGATGGCGTCGCCGACGGCTACGAAGCCTTTGCGCTGGTGCAGGCGATCCATGAGATCGCGCCCGACAAGCCCGTGCTGTTCGTGGCGCGCGACGGCCAGCGCCTGCCGGCGATCACGGACGCACTGACTTTCGCTTCGCCCGGCCTGCCGGTGCTGGAATTGCCGGCCTGGGACTGTCTGCCCTACGACCGGGTCTCGCCCGGTTCGGACGCCGCAGCCAAGCGGCTCGATGCACTGACGGCGATGATTGCGCTGGCGAAAAAGCCGCATCGCGCCGTCATCCTGACCACGGCCAATGCCCTGCTGCAGCGCATTCCGCCGGCAGAACTGGTCGAGGCGCAGACTTTCCACGCCAGGCCTGGCAATCAGATCGACATGAACGCGCTGGTTTCGCGGCTGGAGATTTCCGGCTTCGAGCGGGTGCCGACGGTGCGCGGCGTCGGCGAATTCGCGGTGCGCGGCGGCATCCTCGACCTCTACGCGCCCGGCTGGACGGAGGCGCTGCGCCTCGATTTCTTCGGCGACACGCTGGAATCGATCCGCGTCTTCGATGCCGCCACCCAGCGCACCACCGGCCAGCGCAAGTCGATGGCGCTGCAGGCGATGAGCGAAGTGGCGCTGACGCCCGAAACCATCAGCCGCTTCCGCCGCTCCTATATCGAAGCCTTTGGCGCGCCGCAGCGCGACGACGGGCTTTATGCGGCCGTGAGCGAGGGGCGGCGCTTTGCCGGCATGGAGCACTGGCTGCCGCTGTTCTACGAGCGGCTGGAGACGGTGTTCGACTATCTGCCGGATGCGCCCGTCATCTTCGACCATCTGGCGCATGAGGCGCTGGCCGAACGCCACACGCTGATTCTTGATCACTACGAGGCGCGCCGCAAACAGGCCGATGCCGCCTTGAAGGATGCCGTGCCCTACAAGCCGGTGGCGCCGGACTTGCTCTATCTCTCGCCAGAAAACCTGGTGGCGTCGCTCGGACCGCGCGAAGCCATTGACTTCACCGCTTTCGATGCGCCCGATGTCGGCGCCAAAAAGGTCTTCCATGGCGGTTCGCGCCATGGCCGCAGCTTTGCCGAGGAGCGCGCCGACCCCAACGCCAATGTCTTCGATGTTGTCGTGAAGCATATTGCCAACGAGCGCGCGGCGCGCCGCCGCGTCATTGTCGCCGGCTGGACCGAAGGCTCGCTTGACCGACTCGGCCAGATCCTGGCCGAACATCACCTCGGCAATCTGGTGCCGGTGGCGACGCTGGCCGAGGCGGAAAAACTCGAGCCGGGGCAGGCCGCACTTGCAGTGCTGCCATTGGAATCCGGCTTCGAGACCGTACAGCTGGTCGTCGTCGCCGAGCAGGACATTCTCGGCGATCGGCTGATCCGGCGCTCGAAGCGCAAGAAGCGCGCGTCCGACTTCATAGCCGAGGCCTCGTCGCTGTCGGCCGGCGACATCGTCGTCCACACCGACCACGGCATTGGCCGCTTCATCGGCCTGCGCACCATCGAGGCGGTCGGTGCGCCGCATGACTGTCTGGAAATCCACTATGCCGGCGACGACCGGCTGTTCTTGCCGGTGGAAAACATCGAGCTTCTGTCGCGCTACGGTTCAGATTCTGCCGAAGCGACGCTGGACAAGCTCGGCGGCGGCGCCTGGCAGTCGCGCAAGGCGCGGCTGAAGAAGCGCCTGCTCGACATGGCGGGGCAGCTGATCCGCATCGCCGCCGAACGGCAGATGCGCTCGGCCCCCGCCATGGTGCCCGCGGAAGGCCTCTATGGCGAGTTCTCGGCGCGCTTCCCCTATGAGGAGACCGACGACCAGCAGGGCGCCATCGATTCCGTCATGGACGATCTCGGCGCCGGCAAGCCGATGGACCGGCTGATCTGCGGTGATGTCGGCTTCGGCAAGACGGAAGTGGCGCTGCGCGCCGCCTTCATCGCGGCGATGGAAGGGTTCCAGGTCGCGGTCGTCGTGCCGACGACGCTTCTGTCGCGTCAGCATTTCAAGACGTTTTCGCAGCGCTTCTCCGGCCTGCCGATCCGCGTCGCCCAGGCCTCGCGGCTGGTCGGCGCCAAGGAACTGGCGGAAACCAAGAAAGGCATCGCCGAGGGCCAGGTCGACATCGTCATCGGCACTCATGCGCTGCTTGGGTCCGCAATCTCGTTCAAGAATCTCGGCCTGCTGATCATCGACGAGGAGCAGCATTTTGGCGTCAAGCACAAGGAGCGGCTGAAGGATCTCAAGACCGATGTCCATGTGCTGACGCTGTCGGCAACGCCGATCCCGCGCACCTTGCAGCTCGCCTTGACCGGCGTGCGCGAACTGTCGCTGATCGCCACGCCGCCGGTCGACCGCATGGCGGTGCGTACCTTCATCTCGCCCTTCGATCCGCTGGTCATCCGCGAGACGCTGCTGCGCGAACGCTACCGCGGCGGCCATTCCTTCTATGTCGTGCCGCGCATCAGCGATCTCGCCGAAATCCATGATTTCCTGCGGGAATCCGTGCCTGAGCTGAAAGTCGCGGTGGCCCACGGCCAGATGCCGCCCGGCGAGCTCGACGACATCATGAACGCCTTCTATGACGGCCAATACGATGTGCTTTTGTCGACGACCATTGTCGAATCCGGGCTGGATATCCCGACCGCCAACACGCTGATCATCCATCGCGCCGACATGTTCGGCCTGTCGCAGCTCTATCAGCTGCGCGGCCGTGTCGGCCGCTCCAAAGTGCGCGCCTACGCGCTGTTCACGCTCCCGGCCAACCGCAAGCTCACCGATACGGCCGAGCGCCGGCTGAAGGTGCTGCAGTCGCTGGACACGCTCGGCGCCGGCTTCCAGCTCGCCAGCCACGACCTCGATATCCGCGGCGCCGGCAATCTTCTGGGCGAAGAACAGTCCGGCCACATCAAGGAGGTCGGCTTCGAGCTCTACCAGCAGATGCTGGAGGAGGCTGTGGCCGAGGTAAAGGATTCCGGCGAGGTCCAGGATGGCGGCTGGTCGCCGCAGATCGCCGTCGGCACGGCTGTGATGATCCCGGAAAGCTATGTGCCCGACCTGCAGCTCAGGTTGGCGCTCTATCGCCGCCTTGGCGATCTCGAAAATACCGAGGAGATCGATGCCTTCGGCGCCGAACTGATCGACCGCTTCGGTCCGCTGCCGGAAGAGGTGAAGCATCTCTTGAAGATCGTCTTCATCAAGGCGCTCTGCCGCAAGGCCAATGTCGAAAAGCTGGATGCCGGGCCAAAGGGCGTCGTCATCCATTTCCGCAAGCGCGAATTCTCCAACCCGGTCGGGCTGGTCAAATACATCGGCGAGCAGGGCTCGCTGGCCAAGATCAGGGCCGATCACAGCGTGGTCTTCATCCGCGACTGGCCGACAGCCGAGAAGCGTCTGGCGGGCTCGGCGGTCGTCATGACGCAGCTGGCGCGGTTGGTCGAGAAGGCCGCCTAGCCCAGCTGGTGCATTCGCCAGCACTTGAATTCCGGTCTAGAATAGGAAATCGGCTTCGTGTATGGAGCCGCGATCCCCATATGGGGGTTGGAATGGCGGACAAAGCCCGCTGGAAAGAGCGTTTGGGTGCAGCGATGACGAAATGGTCGCCGAATTCTTGGAGAGCAAAGCCGATCAAGCAGGTTCCTGCCTATCCGGACCTTGCCGCGCTGAAGAACACGGAAGCCCAGCTCGCCACCTTTCCGCCGCTGGTTTTTGCCGGTGAGGCGCGCAAGCTGAAGAAGCAGCTTGCTTCTGTCGCTGCCGGTGACGCATTCCTCCTCCAGGGCGGCGATTGCGCCGAGAGTTTCGCCGAGCATGGCGCGGACAACATCCGCGACTTCTTCCGCGTCTTCCTGCAGATGTCGGTGGTGCTGACCTTCGCCGGTGCGCAGCCGGTGGTCAAGGTCGGCCGCGTCGCCGGCCAGTTCGCCAAGCCGCGCTCGTCCGACAACGAGACCAAGGGCGATGTGACGCTGCCCAGCTATCGCGGCGACATCATCAACGGCATCGAGTTCGATGCCAAGTCGCGCATTCCCGACCCGGCCCGCCAGGAAATGGCCTACCGCCAGTCGGCGGCAACGCTCAACCTGTTGCGCGCTTTCGCGCAGGGCGGCTATGCCAGCCTGGAGAATGTGCACAGCTGGATGCTCGGCTTCGTCTCCGACAGCCCGCAGGGCGAGAAGTATGGCAAGCTCGCCAACCGCATCACCGAGACGATGGACTTCATGCGCGCGGTCGGCATTACGTCCGAAACCAATTTCGCGCTGCGCGAGACCGATTTCTATACCAGTCACGAGGCGCTGCTGCTCGGCTATGAAGAGGCGCTGACCCGCGTCGATTCGACCTCGGGCGACTGGTACGCCACGTCGGGCCACATGATCTGGATCGGCGACCGCACGCGCCAGCCCGACCATGCGCATGTCGAATATTGCCGCGGCATCAAGAACCCGCTCGGCCTCAAATGCGGTCCCTCGCTGACGCCGGACGGCTTGCTGGAACTGATCGACCTGCTCAACCCGGAGAACGAGCCGGGCCGGCTGACGCTGATCGCCCGCTTCGGTTCCGACAAGGTCGCCGACCATCTGCCGAAGCTGGTGCGCGCGGTGCAGAAGGAAGGCCGCAGCGTGGTGTGGTCATCCGATCCGATGCACGGCAACACCATCGAGGCCGCCGGCTACAAGACGCGGCCGTTCGACCGCATCCTCAAGGAAGTGCAGACCTTCTTCGAGGTGCATCGCGCCGAAGGCACGCATCCAGGCGGCATCCATGTCGAAATGACCGGCAAGAATGTCACCGAATGTACCGGCGGGGCGCGTGCCATCACCGCCGAGGAGTTGCAGGACCGCTACCACACCCATTGCGACCCGCGCCTCAACGCCGACCAGGCGATCGAGCTGGCGTTCCTGGTCTCCGACCTGTTGAAGAAGAGCCATCCGGTCCAGCACAAGCAGGTAGCCAACGGTTGAACCTGTTTGCAGGCTGAAGAGAAAAAGCGCGGGCGAAATCCGGCGCTTTTTTGTTGATCAGCGGCCGCGTTCCCAACGCAGGCCGTTGAGCCGGGGATCATTGGCGAAAGCGGTTCTGGAAAACTCGATGCGCCTTTCCGGAAACTCACAGATCGCCTGCACGCCGAACGAGCCGAGCCGGATGCGCCAGGTATGCGGCTCCAGAGGCTTGGCCTTGGCAAAGCCGCGGCATGTCAGCAGCGCCACGTTGGCGCCTTTGGGATCACGCGCCGAGCGGTAGCGGATCGCTTCCAGCCCGGCCTCGCGCGTAACGTCGGCAATGGCCTGGCAGGCGGCATAGTCGATCGGATGCGTCCACTGAGCCTGGTCGCGGTCAAGCGGTGGCCGCGTCAAGTCGACGGCTTTGTGGGTGCGGATCGCCGCGGCGAAGGCGGTGTACTCGGCGGCGTCGTGCGGCCACGGCGTGTCGGGCGAATCGGCAAAGAACAGCAAGCGGTAGAAGGCCATTTCGGCGACGGCGGTCATGATCGTCTCCGCCGCGTAATAGACGCCCAGGGTGCGGCCGGCGCGGCGGAAGCGCGAGCCGTAAGGGTAGATCGAGCCGTAGCGAAAGGGCGTCGCCAGGAGATAGTGGAGATGCCGGCATTCCATGGGGATCTGCGGCTTGGTCTCCTCGATCAGATCCTCGATCAGCGCCTGTTCGTCCAGCGTGTCGACGATTTTCAGCGTCGAGACGCGGTGCTGCGCCTCGACCATGCGCCAGTATTTGCCGTCGAGCCGTACGGCTTCAGACGAGAGCGCGTCGGGAGTCCAGATAGGCAATGACATCGACAAGCCCGGTGATGGTGAGGATCTTTTCAAGCGGGCTGCCGTCGAACGCCGTGTTGGTGTTCTTGAGCCATGCCCGGGCGATCGCCTCGTCACCGCCTACAATGGCGTCGAGCGAACGGAACAGCCGCACGAACAGCACCGCCAGTTCGAACGGCTTGGTGCCGCGCTCGAGCAGGAATTCCTGCCTGCGCATGCGCGAAACCGTGGCTTCCGAGACGCCGATGATCGACGCCAGCGTCCTGGCCGTTATGTCCAGCAGCTCGGCAGCGCGCAGCGTGGCCTTGGTCAGAACCGCGTTTTCGGCCGTCTTTGCGGTGATATCGGGGGCGGCAGCATTGGGTTGTGAAACAGACATGGCCTCTCTCTTTCCATAGAAAATATAGGCCATGAAAATTCATATGGAAAGAGACCGTGCTAAATTTGTCCACGTCCGCGAATAGGCTGTGCGCCGAAGCGTCAGTCTTTCTTGTAGAGCAGCCAGTTCTTGCCAGTGCGGCCGGCCATTGTCGAATGCCTGGTGACGCGGTTGCGCCCGCCGACCTTGGAGCGGTAGAGCGCCCGATCCGCCTTGGTGTAGAGATCTTCCGGGCTTTCGGCCTCGGAAGCCATGCAGATGCCCATTGAAACGGTCACCGTGCCGTAATTGGTGCCGGTCTGGCTGCTGGTGAAGGGCGTCTGTTCGATCAGCACGCGGATGCGTTCGGCGATCTCGTAGGTGGTATCCTCGCTGGCGCCCTCGATGATCAGCGCGAATTCCTCGCCGCCGGTGCGGGCAACGAACATGTCTTCACGGATGCTGGTCTGGAAGATTTCGGCGATGATCTGGATGATCTTGTCACCGACCGGGTGGCCGTAGCGGTCGTTGATGTCCTTGAAATGGTCGATGTCGGCAAGAATCAGCGCGTTGAACAGGATGCCCCTGTTGGAGGTGTAAATCCCGGTGATTTGCTTGTCGAAGGCGCGGCGGTTCCAGATATGGGTCAAGGGATCGGTGTCGGCGAGCCGCTTGTACTCCTCGAGCTTCGACTTGACGCTCTCCAGTTCCGCGGTCTTGTCGCTGAGCGTGGTGGCAACCTGCCTGCCATGGTCGAGGGTCGAATTGGTGGCGACCGCCATGGCGTTGGCGACCTTCTGCAGCAGATCCTGTGAAAGCAGGCTGCGGTTGGCGAGGCCGCTCGACGTCTCGTCGAGGATCTTGCCGTATTTCTCGATATGGCTGCGTTCGCTTCGCAGCAGCAAGGCGATATCCTCGAGTTCCCTGGCCAGCACATCGCGCGCCTGCTCGACAATGCCTGGACCATGGTGCTGGGCAAAGAAGGCGCGGCCGATACGGTCGAGATCGTCCTGCGTCGGCCGGTTGCCGAGCGCCACGACGGCAAGGCTGAGTTCGCGATTGGTGCCGTTCAGCGCTTCGTAGAAGATCTCGTAGTTGCGCGGCAAACCAAGCACGCCGAGCTGGCGCATGGTCGTCACAACAGCTGTTGCAATGTCGCTGTTTCGGTCGGTCTGGGCGGCTGCCGGCTGCATGTTCTGTTCACTCTACCCCTGGGAACCATCGCAGACTTGCGCGTGCGAGATGTCGCCGACCGGGGGAGAACCAGCCGTATTTCGGATCATCTTACCAAGGACGCGTCCCCATCGCGGCCTTCGCTTGGCAACGACCATAAATGCGCTGGCGCTAAAGTTTCCTTAATGTGCCGCTAGGTAACGCGACTATTCTACTTCAGGCTGCAGGGGAGAAGCGCGAACACGCCAATATCGTGTCGCATTTGCTCGTACCTGGCCGCCGCAAAACTGAAATCCTCTCCGGTGGCGGTGAAGCCGTGAACGATGGCCAGTGGAGGGCAGGGATGAGTGATATCAGCAGCGGATCTTGCCTGTGCGGGGCGGTGCGTTTCCAGACGCGAGGGCCGCTGCGCGGCGTGATCTATTGCCACTGCTCGCAGTGCCGCAAGCAGAGCGGGCATTTTTACGCCGCAACCAACGTCGTCGATGACAACATCACCGTAACAGGGTCTGAGAATATCACCTGGTACGAAGCATCTTCGTTTGCCCGGCGCGGCTTTTGCAAGACATGTGGCTCGGTGCTGTTCTGGAAGCCGGGCCAGGATGCCTACGTCTCGGTTCTGGCCGGGTCGTTCGATGGGCCGACCGGGCTCGAGGGCGAATGCCATATCTTCGTCGGCGACAAGGGCGATTACTATACGATCGACGATGGGCTGCCGCAGTTCGAGAGGTCGACGCCGACCATCAAGGTTGCGGACGAATGATTTTGGTATGGCTGCCTTATTCCCTTGATCCAGCCATTGCGATATCCCCTGCCGGTGATTCGAAGGGGATGCGCGGGCAATGCAGCGGCTGATCGATGCTTTCTTCAATTCGGTGCGGGCTTTTCGCAAGCTCGCAGCCAGCGAAAAGGCGTTCCAGCAGGAACTGATGCTGCTCGTGCTCGCCTTGCCGCTCGGCTGGTTCGTCTCGGTGTCGTGGCGGGGCTATGCGCTGCTGATCGGCGCCGTGCTGCTTTTGATCATGGTCGAGGTGCTGAACACCGGCATCGAGGCTGCCTGCGATGCCTTCAGCCGCGAGTTCAACGTCGACATCCAGCTTGCCAAGGATTGCGGCTCGCTGGCGGTGCTGATTTCGGTGATCATCGTCGCCGGCGTCTGGGGCATCGCCATCATCGAGCGCATCACAGGACTACCGATCTAGAACCTGCGTTCCTATCTGTCAGTCACTAAAGGAGACTGACGTTGAGCGAAGCCGCCAATTCCCTCTTGCTTGAACGTGCCGGCCTGCCGGACGATTTGCGCTGGCTGGCGCAGAAATACCCGCGCGAAAACTGGCAGGGTCACGCCAACATCCATGGCCTCGCCAATATGTGGCTTCAGCGGCACGACATGTTCCGCGATTTCGGCGGCATGCTGACCAATGGCATTGGCGACTATCGCGAAGGTCGGCTGACGGCGCCGGATTTCGCGCGCTGGTTCGCGCCGCGGCTCAACCATTTCCTCGGCAATCTCGACGGCCACCACAATGTCGAGGACTATCAATATTTCCCGGCTTTCGCCAAGGCCGAGCCGCGCCTGAAGCGGGGCTTTGACATACTCGATGCCGATCACCACACCATCCATGACGGGCTGGAGCGCAATGCCGAGACCGCGAACGCCTTCATCCGCACGCTCGAGGAGAGCGAGGACAAACAGCGCTTCGCCGCCGATGCCTATGCCGACGAGAACAGCCGGCTGATCGCCATGCTGAAACGGCATCTTGCCGACGAGGAGGATTTGATCATCCCGCTGATCCTCGACCGCGGCGACCGCGCTTTGGTCGAGGACGACGACTGAGCTTCAGCCGGCTTCGCTCTCGCGAGCGTCCTTGGCGCGCTCCTTGCCGGCGACGGTGCGGGCGATGAGCCAGGCAAGGATGGCGACGGCGAGCCCAATGCCGAGGGCGATCAGCAACCTTTCGTGATGGAGCAGTGCCTTGCCGACCATCTGCTCGGCGCCGAGGCCGAAGACATAGCCTATGCCGCAGAACAAGGCCGCCCAGACCAGCGACGAGATGGCGTTGAGGATGACGAAGCGCGGCACCGATATGCTGGCGAAGCCGGCGGCGATGCCGCCGACCAGGCGCAGGCCGTAGATGTAGCGGTTGGACAGCACGAAGATGTTGGGGTGCGACGAGACGAGGCGGTAGGCATGGTTGAAGCCGGGCCGCGCCTTCAGTTTCAGAACCCTGGGATGATCGGCGAAGCTGCGGCCGAGGACAAAGAAAAACGTGTCGCCGACGAAGGCGCCAATGGCGGCCGCGAGGAAAGCCTTCCAAGGGACGAAGACATGCTGGTGGGCGAAGAAGCCGCCAAGGATGGCCGCACTTTCGCCTTCGGCGACACAGCCGAGGAAAACCGCGATAAGCCCATATTGCTCGATGAGGTGATGGACGATCCCGGTCATTGAGACGTTTGCCGGCCCGACAGTTTTTCGTCGATGCGGCTCATCTGTTCGGCCAGGCGCGCTATGTCCTCGCGCACGCCGATGATCTGGCTGTGGCGCAGTTCGTCCAGCTTTTCATGCAGCGCCATGATCTCGATCTCGGCCTTGAGATTGACCTCATAGTCGTGCGCGGCGTCGATGCGGTCGCGCGCGGCCTGGCGGTTCTGCGACATCATGATCACCGGCGCCTGCAGGGCGGCGATCATCGACAGGACGAGATTGAGGAAGATGAACGGGTAGGGGTCGAACGAATCTCGCCCCAGCAGCCACCAATTGGCGCCGATCCAGAGAACCAGGAAGGCGATGAAGGACAGGATGAACGTCCACGAACCGCCGACGCGGGCAATGGCATCGGCGATCCGGTCGCCGGCCCCCTGAAGCCCGGCGAGACTGTCGTTGATGTCCTGCGAGATCGGCTTGCGGTCGACGGTGCTTTGCAAGACCCGCCGCTCAAGCTCGCTGAGGGTCTCAGGCGTTCGCCTCAGCCAGCGGTCGGCCAGTTCGGGCACGGTCTTATGCATGGTCGCCTCCATGGTCAGCGTCTGGCCTAGACCTAGAGGCTACCGGTGCGCACGGGAAGTGGTAGATTGCCGCGTCCATCCATACTGAAGCAGGGCGGCAATGGCAGACTTCCAGAAGATTCGTGCCCGTGCCGCAAAACGCAAAGGCGGCGACGCCGTGCTGACGTCGCTGCTCGGGCCTTCGCCTGATAACGCCGCCGTGGCCAGAATCACCGATGACCGCATCCTGTCGACGATGGCCGAGCGGGTGTTTGCCGCGGGCTTCGTCTGGCGCGTCATCGAGCAGAAATGGCCGGGTTTCGAGGAAGCGTTCCTGCAGTTCGAGCCGAAGCGACTGTTGTTCCAGCCCGACGATTTCTGGCACGATCTGACGGCCGACAAGCGCATCGTGCGCAATCCGCAGAAGATCAAATCGGTGCGCGACAACGCCGCCTTCGTCGAGCGCGTGTCGAAGGAGCATGGCGGCTTCGGCAAGTTCCTGGCCGAGTGGCCCGCCGACGACCAGGTCGGGCTGATGGCGTATCTCGGCAAGCATGGCAGCCGGCTCGGCGGCAACACCGGCCAATATTTCCTGCGCTGGCTGGAATGGGATGCTTTCGTCATCTCGGCCGATATGGCGGCCGCCATGCGCGACGCCGGCCTCGACATCGCCGAAAGCCCGACGTCGAAGAGGGATCTCGACAAGATCCAGGCGCAGATCAACAAATGGGCACAGGAAACTGGCCTGCCGCGCCGGCACATCTCGCGCATCCTGGCGATGTCGATCGGCGAGAACCATTCGCCGGAGGCGCTGCGCGAATATATGGGCGAGTAGGGCTGTCGCCCCTCAGGACACGATCGAACTCGATCGGTCTGGATTGGTCCAAACGAACGCCATTGCCGGGGCAATTTTGCCGCGCTAAACCGCAGGCATGACCAAGAAGACCGCTCCCGATATTCTGCGCATCGCTGTCGCCCAGCTCAACCCGACAGTCGGCGATGTCGCCGGCAATCTTGCCAAGGCGCGCGAGGCGAGGGCGGATGCGGCCCGCCAGGGCGCCGACATCGTGCTCTTCACCGAGCTTTTCCTTGCCGGTTATCCGCCCGAGGATCTGGTGCTGAAGCCGGCCTTCCTCAAGGTTTGCGAAAAGGCTGCGCAAGACTTCGCCAACGACACCGCCGATGGCGGGCCGGGCGTCATTATCGGGACGCCGCTGAAGCGCAAGAGCGGCACCCACAATTCGATCATCTTCGCCGATGGCGGCAAGATCCTGGCCGAGCGCTACAAGCTCGATTTGCCCAACTATGGTGAGTTCGACGAGAAGCGGGTCTTCCAGGCCGGACCCGAGGCTCAGGGACCGGTCAACTTCCGTGGTGTGCGCATCGGAATTCCGATCTGCGAGGACATCTGGGGCGACGTCGGCATCTGTGAAACCCTGGCTGAAAGCGGAGCGGAAATCCTGCTGGTGCCGAACGGCTCGCCCTACTACCGCGCCAAGATGGACGTGCGCCATCAGGTCGTTATCCGCCAGGTCATCGAAACCGGTTTGCCGATGATCTATGCCAATCAGATCGGCGGCCAGGACGAGTTGATCTTCGACGGCGCTTCTTTTGCGATCGGCGCCGACAAGACGCTGGCTTTCCAGATGAGCCAGTTTGAGGAGACTGTCGACGTCACCACCTGGAAGCGCACGGATGCTGGCTGGGTCTGCTCGGAAGGGCCGATGTCGAAAATACCCGAGCGCGAGGAAGCGGACTACCGCGCCTGCATGCTGGGCCTGCGCGATTACGTCAACAAAAACGGCTTCAAGAACGTCGTGCTCGGCCTGTCCGGCGGTATCGATTCGGCGATCTGCGCCGCATTGGCCGTTGATGCGCTCGGCGAGGAGCGGCTACGCGCGGTGATGATGCCCTACCGCTATACCTCGAAGGATTCGCTGAAGGACGCCGAGGACTGCGCCCGCGCGCTCGGCTGCCGCTATGACATCGTGCCGATCTTCGAGCCGGTCGAAGGGTTCCTGCACACGCTGACGCAGCTTTTCGAGGGCACCAAGGAAGGCATTACCGAGGAAAACCTGCAAAGCCGCGCGCGCGGCACCATCCTGATGGCGATTTCCAACAAGTTCGGCTCGATGGTGGTCACCACCGGCAACAAGAGCGAGATGTCGGTCGGCTACGCCACGCTTTATGGCGACATGAACGGCGGCTTCAATCCCATAAAAGACCTCTACAAGATGCAGGTCTATGCGCTGTCGCGCTGGCGCAACAGCCATCTGCCGCCGGGCGCGCTCGGGCCTTCCGGCGAAGTGATTCCGAAGAACATCATCGACAAGGCGCCGTCGGCGGAACTGCGCGAGAACCAGACCGACCAGGATTCGCTGCCGCCCTATCCGGTGCTGGACGACATTCTGGAATGCCTGGTCGAAAACGAGATGGGTGTCGACGACATCGTCGCGCGCGGTCATGACCGGGCGACAGTGACGCGCGTCGAACATTTGCTTTACATAGCTGAGTACAAGCGTCGCCAGGCAGCACCGGGTGTGAAGATCACCCGGAAGAACTTTGGCCGCGATCGCCGTTATCCCATCACCAACCGTTTCAGGGATCGCGGCTAAAATCCTGATTTCATTCGAGAGCCTTGGGGAGGAGCAGGGGCGGCATCACTTCAGCGACCCGATGGCGGTCGATTTGGTCAACTTCAAATCCGGCACCGACGTTACGATCGCGACCGCCGACCAGAAGGCTTATTCGGTGGTGCCGTGACAGTCCTCCATATCTGTTGTTGCAAAATAACATCACTGGTTGGACCAGTTACGCTTTGGGCGTGCGCCCCGTCTTGGCGATCCGTCATGGCGTCTCTATAAGAACCCCTCCGCAATTGTCTTGCGGGAGGTCCGAATGGCAATATTTCACATGGTAATGCGAGGCCGCGAAGCCTAGGTCTCACCCGGCGTCCGGCGAAGGTTTGCCCTTCGCGCCGCTGCCGGGTCGAGTACAGGCTTCTGCCGATGCCGGTCGCCACCCGATATCCAGGGCGCGCCGCCACCTATGCCGAACCTCCGCAGCCCCGGGCGAATTGCCCAGCGCGGTTTTCAATTTTCGACCTTACCGGGACCGGGCGCGTTTGCGCCCGGATGACATCATGGCTCGTTTTCGAATCGATCTGCGCGCTAGCGCCTTTCGCAGCGTTCTTGGCTTCACGCTCAGCCACTGGCGACGCCAGCCGTGGCGGCTGTCGCTGATCATGGGCGGCTTTCTGCTGTCGACGCTGGCCGACGTCTTGACGCCGCTCTATTCCGGCCGGCTGGTCGATGCCGTCGCCAGCAGTGCGGCGGCCGACGATGTCGCGTGGAATGCCGCGATGGCAGCCTTCTTCGCGCTCATCGGCCTGGCGCTGACCGGCGTGGTGCTGCGTAACCTCGCCTTCATGGGCATTGTCGAGCTGACGCTCAAGATGATGGCCGACATCGCCGCCGACGCGTTCCATCGCGTGCAGCGCTTTTCGACCGACTGGCATGCCAACAGCTTCGCCGGATCGACGGTGCGCAAGGTCACGCGCGGCATGTGGGCGCTCGACCTGCTCAACGACACGATCCTGATCGCGCTTTTGCCGTCGGTCGCCATGCTGATCGGCTCGACGCTGCTGCTCGGCTGGTTCTGGCCGCTGATGGGACTGGTCGTCGCGGTCGGCTCGGTGCTGTTCATCATGGTGACGGCGCTGCTGTCGCTCGGCTATGTCGCGCCAGCAGCACGGCTTGCCAATGGCTGGGATACGCGGCTTGGCGGCTCGCTTGCCGATGCGGTGAGCTGCAACACCGTGGTCAAGGGCTTTGGTGCCGAGACGCGCGAGGAAACGCGGCTTGCCAAGGTCGTTGCCAAATGGCGGGCGCGCACGCGCCGCACCTGGGTGCGCGGCACCATCAACGGCACCACGCAAGGCGCCATGTTGCTGGTGCTGCGGACGGCGGTGATCGGTCTGTCCCTGATGCTGTGGACCTGGGGCCAGGCGAGCGCCGGCGATGTCGCCTTCGTGCTGACCTCGTTCTTCGTGCTGCAGGGCTATCTCCGGGATATCGGCACGCATATCCGCAATTTGCAGCGTTCGATCAACGACATGGAGGAGCTGGTCGATTTCCAATCTCAACCGCTTGGCATCGAGGACCGGCCCGGCGCTGCGCCGATCCGGATCACGCAGGGGGCTATCGGCTTCGACAAAGTCACCTTCCATTATGGCAGTCATCGGCTGCCGCTCTACCGCGATTTTTCGGTGGAGATCGCGGCCGGTGAACGCGTCGGGCTGGTCGGTCATTCGGGCTCAGGCAAGACGACCTTCGTCAAGCTGATCCAGCGCCTCTATGACGTCAGCGGCGGCAAGATCCTGATCGACGGCCAGGACATCTCGCAGGTTGCACAGGCGTCGCTGCGCGCGCAGATCGCCATCGTCCAGCAGGAGCCGATCCTGTTCCACCGCTCGCTGGCCGAGAACATCGCCTATGC
The DNA here is from genome assembly GCF_057784295.1 of Mesorhizobium sp. CNPSo 4688. Taxonomy (NCBI): domain Bacteria; kingdom Pseudomonadati; phylum Pseudomonadota; class Alphaproteobacteria; order Hyphomicrobiales; family Phyllobacteriaceae; genus Mesorhizobium; species Mesorhizobium sp. CNPSo 4688. The sequence continues at coordinate 94,635 of NZ_JBWLUY010000018.1, read as the reverse complement.
CCGGCCGAACGCCACGCAGGCCGAGATCGAGCATGCCGCGAAGCTCGCCAGCGCACATGACTTCATCACCAGCCTGCCGAAGGGGTACGGGACGCTGGTCGGTGAACGCGGCGTGAAACTGTCGGGCGGCGAGCGTCAGCGCGTGGCGATCGCGCGTGCCTTCCTGGCGGACGCACGCATCCTGATCCTGGACGAGGCGACATCGAGCCTCGATTCGGAATCGGAAGTGCTGATCCAGCAGGCGATGGAGAGGCTGATGGTCGGCCGCACAACGCTGGTCATCGCGCATCGGCTGTCGACGGTGCGAGCGTTGGACAGGCTGCTGGTGTTCGATCGCGGCAAGATCGTCGAGGAAGGCTCGCATGACGAGCTGATCCGGCTGAAGGGCGGTATCTACCGCCGCCTGTTCGAGCGCCAGGCACTGGAACTGACCAAGGGCCTGGTGGTCTGAGCTGAAAGCAGAGCCCTATCCGAGGGGATAGGGCTCTGCTTGGTTCATCCAGGCATTCTCTCGAATGGTTGGAGCACGGGATCGATCGTGTCCCAGGCATGGCCGCGCACGGTGTAGGTGACCGCTTGCGGATTGAACTGGCCGGGATCGTCAAGGCTGGTGGCGTGGATTGCTGTCACTTCCGGCATGGCGACGAAGGTCAGGTAGAGCGGCGTTCCGCAGGTCGGGCAGAAGGCCTGGATTTTCTCGTTTCCGCTGTCTGCGATCATCCGCCAGGTGCTCGGCTGGCCGCTGATCTCAACGTCAGCGCGCCGGCCGAAGGTTACATAGGAGCCATGACCCGTGCCGCTGCGCTTCTGGCAATCGAGGCATTGGCAGTGATTCTGAAAGATCGGCTCCCCGCTCGCCTGATAGCGGATCGCGCCGCAGGCGCAGCCGCCGGTAAAGTGCCTGGTCATTGTGGTTCTCCTGCTGGAAACTTGCTTCAGGCCGATTTCGGTTTGGCGAACAGGTCGATTCCGCTGCCGGTTTCGAGGTAGGATTTCATGCTGGACAGCACGGCCGGCCAGCCCTGGCTGATGCCCTTGGCCATGCCGCTGCCGGCTTCGAGCTCATCATGGGTGACGGTGAGCCGGACCATGGCGTCATATTCCTCGATGGCGAAGGTCACCCGGCTTTGTTTGGTCGGGTCGTCGGCTTGGGACGCGTTGGCCCAGGTCATGACCAGACGGGTCGGCGGCGAGATTTCGACGACCTTGCCGACGAGTTCGACGGTGCGCTCGTCATTGGCGCGGATGTGTTCCCATTTCGAACCCGGCTTCCAGTCTGAGACGTTCTCGTGGGCCCAATAGCGCTTGGCGATATCGGGCTTGGTGATGGCCTCGAACACCTTTTGCGGCGTCGAGCGGATGTAGGTCACATAGACAAAACTGGTGGTTTCCCGGGTCATTGGTTGTCTCCTTCGAGTTCCTGTTTCAAGTCGTGCAGCAGGCTCAGCCGCTGCCGTTCGAATTTGCGTACCCACCGCTCGTAGACTTCGTGCAGCGGCACGGGGTTGATGAAATGCAGCTTTTCGCGGCCACGCTTGACCGTGCTGATCAGATTGGCCGCCTCCAACAAGTCGATGTGCTGGGTCGCGGATTGCCTCGCCATGTCGAGGTTTTCGCAAAGCTGGCCCAGCGTCTGTCCGTTCTTCTCGCACAGAAGATCGAGCAGCTTCCTGCGTGTCGGGTCACCCAGCGCTTTGAAAACCTTGTCGGCGTCCATCGGTCTCACTCATCTTGCAATCACAATATGCAGGTAAATACCTGCATGTCAACTCGCAACCAATCGTAACCCGGAAGGGGGAGGGATCTGTTGATGTCAGATGGGAGTCGGATCGATGCCGCCGCAGGCGAAACATCGAATGGAATCAATGGGCAAGACCCATGCTGGCGCATGGGAATACGGCACGGCCGCTGTGGAGTTGTGACTAGGTTTTAACGACGAATTTGTCCGGATCGGCGCAGAAATGGGCGATGATCTGGCAAAGATCCGGCTCGTTGATCATGCGCACGGCCTCGGCCGCGTTGACCCATTTGCGGGTGCGCGCACGCTTTTCCTTCCAGCGGTCGGAGACGCGCTCGACCTGCATTGGAAACACCAGCACTTCGCAAGGCACTTCCTCGCCGGACGCCAATGCCTTGGCGTAGAAGTAACGGCCCGCCTCGAAATGAGAGATCTTGCCGCGCAATCCGGCTTCCTCGCCGGCTTCGCGCGCCGCGGCCTCGCAGAGCGGTTCCCTGGCCTCGGGCCAGCCCTTGGGCAGCACCCAGCGGCCGGTGTCGCGGCTGGTGATCAGCATGATTTCGATGCCGTTTTCGGTGGTGCGCCAGGGTAGCGCGGCAACCTGAAGACGGCACGGCGCGGTGCCGAAGAGTCGCCGGACCCTTTCGGCCATATGGCTGTGCGTCGTTGGTCTCGTCAGCATCGGAGAAGCTACCCCAGCCCTCAGAATCGTTTGCCGTCACACGAATCTTACGGCGAAGTGTAAGTCATAAAAGTAAAAAACGTCACACCAACCCGTCAAAATCCGCCAACAGGTTTCGATTCAACAGAATATTGTGTCTTGCGGCGCCAGTCTCCACAGCAAACCGCGCGGGCCTTGCCACTTGGGCGGATAAAGGGGTGCTGCGAATCAGCCGGCGTGATCGTCGGCGATCGGCTTCTGGTAGGTAAAACCCATATCCCAGGGAAAGTAGATCCAGGTGTCCTGGCTGACTTCGGTGACAAAGGTGTCGACCAAAGGCCGGCCTTTCGGCTTGGCATAAACCGTGGCGAAATGCGCCCTGGGCATCATGGCGCGCACGATGCCGGCCGTCTTGCCGGTGTCGGTGAGGTCGTCGATGATCAGCACGCCGACGCCGTCATCGGTGAGCAGCGCCGGTGTGATCTCCTTCAGCACCTGCAACTGCCCTTGGCTGGTGTAGTCGTGATAGGAGGCCACGCAGACCGTCTCGATGACGCGGATGCCAAGTTCGCGCGAGATGATGGCGGCGGGAACAAGCCCGCCGCGGGTGATACAGACGATGGCCTTCCACTGACCCTTGTTGGCGCCGGCAAGCCGCCAGGCGAGCGCACGGGCGTCGCGGTGGAACTGGTCCCAGGAGACCGGAAAGGCTTTTTCGGGAAGGGACATAGCTGGTGCACTCCGCGCGCCGAGGGAATGCGCGCGGAATTAGCCGGAAAGCCTTGGCCTTGGCAAGGGCCGGATCAATTCTCGCTCAGCGCGACAGGAAAGCCGCCACCGGCACGGTGCGCAACACGGTGCGTGTCACGCCGCCGAACAGAAGCTGGCGCAGCCAGGAATGGCTGTAGGCGCCGAGCACCAGAAGGTCGGCGCCGGTTTCTGCGATCCGGGTCTGGATGACGTCATCGATCGAGGCATTGCCCGACTGCTGCACCGAAACACTGACGGTGGCGCCGTGCCGGGAGAGCGCCGCGGCGATCTCCGCGCCGGCGGCCTCCGGATTGTCGTCCAGTGTATCCGGCGGATCGATAACCAGAATATCGGTCTTCTCGGCTTCGATGATGAAGGGCAGGGCGTCGAAGGCGGCGCGTGCGGCTTCCTTGCTGCCGTTCCAGGCCAGCAGCACATGTTTGAATGTGGTGACGAGTGGACCCTCATGCGGCACCACCAGCACCGGCCGGCCGGCATCATAGACCAGCGTGTCGACATCGGCGCTCGGATCGCCGCCGGTCTCGCGCTGCGCGGCGATGATCAAATCGGCGGCGCGTACGCTGGAAATGCCGGTCAGCGCACTGTCGCCCGAAAAGCTCTCGAGGCTGCGCCATTCAAAGGAAAGGCCCGTTTTTTCGATCCGCCCGAGGAAAAGCGCCTGCAGTTTTTCGGCGCGCTCGCGATTCATGTCGGCGGAGACCTGCAGGAACTCGGTGTCGGGAAAGCCGGTGGCGGAAGTGTAGGGTACGGGCAGCGCTTCGGCATGAATGCCGATGAGATGGCTTTCAAACCGGTCGGCAAGCGGGATGGCGCAGTCGAGCACGCGCTCGGCATCCTGTTCATTCTGCAATATGGCGACGATGGTCTTGAAGCGCATCGGAAATCCCTCAAATCTGCCGGCGCCTGATGCGCCCGAAGGAAAACGTCAGAGTATGGCGCTTGGTTCCGGCTCGGCGATGGGCCGCGAACCCAGCTCAGCTGGCGGCGGTGAAGCCGGCCACCATCGCCTCAACGTCCTTGCGCGCCGAATCCAGCGCCTCCTGGCTGCGGGCGCGGACGACCAACTCCGTCCAGAATTTGCCGTCGCCATATTTCGGGTAGGAACCGATGATCGTGTCTGGATGCGCCTTCTGGATGTCGCCCAAGGGACCGCCGATCAGGCCTTCGCCGAACGGGCAATGGACGGTGGCCGACAGCATCTTGGTGCCGGCCTTCAGCGTCGGCACGACATTGTCGAGCATGGCCTGGAAGATCGCCGGCACGCCGGCCATGACATGGACATTGCCGATGCGAAAGCCGGGCGCGACGGAGACCGGGTTGTCGATATGGTCGGCGCCGCGCGGCATGCGTGCCATGCGCTTCCGCGCCTCGGTGTATTCGATGCCGCGCGCGGCATAGCTCTCGCCCAGCATGGCATAGGCCTTGGCGTCGTATTCGCATGGAACACCAAAGGCCTTGGAGATCGAATCGGCGGTGATGTCGTCATGCGTCGGGCCGATCCCGCCGGTGGTGAAGACATAGGTGTAGCGGGCACGCACGGCATTCACCGCCGCGACAATCTCGTCCTCCTCGTCGGGGACGATGCGCACTTCCTTCAGGTCGATGCCGATGGCCGTCATGATGTCGGCGAGGTGGCCGATGTTCCTGTCCTTGGTGCGGCCGGACAGAATCTCGTCGCCGATGACGAGCATGGCGGCAGTGACGATTTCGGGCATGGAAGGCTCCGGTGGAAGGTGCCTCAGGGCAGACGGATCGCCTTGGGCAGACAAGATCGCCTGAGATAGCGCGACATGGGACGGGCGGCAATGCCGTCAGAAGCCGGCAGGCTGCCTTGCCGCGCGTCCGGCGGTGGGTGATGGTGCGCGCCGGTTCGCTCCCGGGTGAAACATGCTGGTATCGATTCTGTTGTGGCTGCTTGGCGGTCTGCTTCTGCTGGCTCTCGTCATCGTCGCCTCCCTGGTGGCGGCGACGCTCTGGATTGCGGCCAAGGCCGAAAGACTGGTGCCGGCCAGCGGACAGTTCGTCGACATCGACGGCAACCGCATCCACTATGTCGAAACGGGCGAGGGGCGGCCGATCGTGTTCGTGCACGGACTTGGGGCGCAGCTCCACCAGTTCCGGCACACGCTGTTTAGCCGCTTTGGCCCGGGCTACCGGCTGATCGCGCTCGACCGGCCGGGATCGGGCTATTCGGTGCGGGCGAGAGGCGCCACCGGCCGATTGCCGGAACAGGCCGAGATCGTCAGGCGCTTCAACGAAACGCTCGGACTGGAAAGGCCGCTCGTGGTCGGCCATTCACTGGGCGGCGCCGTCACGCTGACCCTGGCGGTGGAACATCCCGAGGCGATTTCCGGCATCGCCTTGCTGGCGCCGCTGACGCATCTGGAAGCCGGCGTGCGCGAGAAGGCGGGCCTGCTCTATATCCGCTCGCGGCTTTGGCGCCGGATCATGGCCTATACCGTCGCTGTACCGACAAGCCTCCGATATGCGCGGCAGACCCTGGAGTTCATCTTCGCGCCGCAGGCCGTTCCCGCCAACTACATGGTCCATGGCGGCGGATGGCTCGGGCTGAGGCCGAGCCATTTCCATGCGACCTCCACCGATTTCGTGGCGGTCGAAGAGGATCTTGGCCGCATTGAGCAGCGTTACGGCGAGATCGCCATGCCGGCCGGCATTTTCTTCGGTACTGCCGATCGCGTCATCGACATGCGCATCCACGGAGAGCCAATGAAGGACAGGATCGGCGGGCTCGATTCCGAGACGGTCGATGGCCTCGGCCACATGCCGCAATTCGCCGAGCCGGACCGCGTCATCGCCTTCATCAAGCGCATCGCCGAGCGGGCATTTTTGCCATAGGCATCACCGCGGCCTCACGACAATTTCACTGAACCATTCGGCGGATATCCGGATTTACTCCGTGTCGCACCCAAGGCGGCAGATACGGAGTAATTCAATGTACAGGAAACTTTTCGCAGCATCTGTTCTGACGATCGGTCTCGCCACGTCGGCGATGGCTCAATCATCTGACGGAACCTCCTCCAACCATCGCAGCTGGTGGCCGTTCGGCAACGAGCAGTCCTCGACCGTCGACCAAAGCACCACCGGCAGCATCAATTCCGACGGCTCACGCGGCCAGGACTATATCGGCTCTGCCGGGCCGTGTGCCTCTGACCCGTCAGGACCCTACGGAAATGTGAGGCCCAACGTGAACGATCAGTATTGCGGCAAATAATCGACGCAGACTCTCGACTGACCGGCAGGATGCCTGAAACAGGCATCCACGGCCGGCAGCGATATCAAACAACCAAGGATTAGTCGGAAACTTCGGTCTGTGGCCGATCGCGGCCGTCGGCCAGTTCGTCGTGCCACTTGCCGTCGGCATCCTCATACTGGATGCCGTCTGTCGCGCCGGCGACCTGCTGCTCGGCCGAGGCGATCTCGGCGGCGCGCAGAGCGTCCTGGTGGGTGGGGAATGTCTCCGAGAATGTCGAACCGACCTTGTAGGCCCAGCCCCCGTCATGCTCGACGATCTTGTAAGTCAGCTTCGCCATGAAATCCTCCGGTTCGTCCGTTCGTTCAATGCGGCCCGTTCTTCAATGCAATTTGGCGTCGGGCAGCCGGTCTTCGGGAACCAGCACTTCCGATTCCTTGGCCGCTTCGATCAAGGCCCGGCGCGCATCGGCCGTCGAACGATAACCTTCCAGCACTTTGAGGCAAGTGTCGAGAGCATCACGATGGCGCGGGCCGCGATTGAGCGGCCAGACCGTCATCAGACACTCCGCCGCTTCCTGGGCGCTGCGGATCTGGCGATATTTGCCGACATGGCCGAGTTCGACCACGACGGGCGTTTCAAAAGGTTTGTTATCCATGATGGCCGCAACGCAAAGCAGCCAATTTGGTTGCAAAAGTGGCAGTCAGCCTGCGCCCAAACGTCTCAGTAGCCGCAGTCGTTGCGCAGCCAGCGCGCGTTGGCCCAGCCGGTTCGGCCCTTGAAGTCGATCTGGTACCAGTTGCCGCGGCGGTCGAAGATTTCGGTGTGGTCGCCGTTGAACAACTGGCCGATCATGCGCGACGACGAGTTCGGCCGCGCGCGTACGGCGAGAAACCCGCTTCCCGTATCCAGATCGTAGTGCCTGGACAGGCCATGCACCGTACCTTCGCAATATTGCGCGCCAACCGGAGATGATACAGCGAACGACAGCGCGACGACCAGAGCGGCGGCCACGGGATAGATTGCCCTTGATGCCATGACTTTGCTCCCAACCCGGCCGCCAAGGCGGCCTTACCCCCACGGAAACAGTGCGGTCGGATTAAAGCGAAGCTGCGGCAGCCTGTCCAGCAAATGCGTTTTTGCGCATCCGTCGGTGCAGCCGCTCAGTCCTTCATCCAGTGCTGCATCGTCGTTACCGAGCGGGCGAGCTGCGGCGCCGGATGGATTTTCTCGCCAAAGGTGGCGGCGGCGCGCCAGCCCCAGCGCGGATCGGCGAGGAAGGCGCGAGCCAGCGCCACCATATCGGCGCGGCCGTCGGCGACGATCTCTTCGGCCTGGGCGGGATCGTCGATCAGGCCGACAGCCCGCGTCGGAATGCCGGCGCCCTTGCGCACCGCTTCTGCCAGATGCACCTGATAGCCGGGGCCGATCGGCAGCTTCTGCAGGGGCGAATTGCCGCCGCTCGAGCAGCAGAGATAGGCAACATCAAGCGCTTTCAAGGCCTTGGCCACTTCGATCGCATCCTCCACCTCGAAGCCGCCATCGACCCATTCTTTCACCGACAGGCGCGTGCCCAGCATCAGCCTGGGAACCGCCTTGCGCACCGCCTTGACGATTTCGAGCAGGAAACGCATGCGGTTTTCCAGCGATCCGCCCCATCGGTCTGTGCGCTGGTTGGACAGCGGCGACAGGAACTGGAAGATCAGGTAGCCATGCGCGGCGTGCAGTTCGAGGAAGTCGAAGCCGGCGCGCTCGGCCCGCCTTGCGGCTTGAGCGAAGCGCTCGACGAGCTGCAGGATCTCATCCTCCTCCAGCGCATGCGGCACGTTCCAGCCGGTGTCGTAGGGAACAGCCGAGGCCGAGACGGTCTGCCAGGGATCCTCGCCCGGCTGCAGCGGACCGCCGCCTTCCCAGGGCTTTCTGTTGGACGCCTTGCGCCCGGCATGGGCAAGCTGGATGCCGAATTTCGTCTCCGGGGCGGCGACGCGCCTGGCGGCATACAGCGTGCGCCGGGCGGCGGCCTCGTTGTCGTCTGAGTAAAGACCGTGGCAGCCATGGGTGATGCGGCCGCGCCGTTCGACATCGGTCATTTCGACGGTGATCATGCCGGCGCCCGACATGGCCAGGTTCATCCAGTGATAGAGATGCCAGTCGCTGGCCGAGCCGTCATCGGCGGAATATTGGCACATCGGCGCCACCGCGATGCGGTTCGGGAAGGTCAGGCCATCGAGGGTGATCGGCTGGAAAAGCGCTGCGGTCATCAAGAAACTCCGGGGAGGGGGCTTGAGCTATGTAGGTGATGGCAGTTGCCGGCACCAGACACGAGGCGGTGAAAGCCTCGCCGTTTCGGTTGCGCGCAAAACGGTTCGCGGCTCTATCTATTTGTTTGACGCAATTCCCAAGGGAAAGCGCTTCGCGCTTTCCCGGGAAAACCGCTCACACTTTTCCTGGAATTGCTTTAGGCCATGGCGCCGACAGCATGGAGTTCATCATGGAAGATCGCATCCGTATCCGCTCGGAGGAAGTCCTGTCCGACGACTGGGCAGTCCTAAAGAAGACCGTCCTCGACTATCGCCGGCGCGATGGGCAGTGGGAGACGCAGATCCGGCAGACCTACGATCGCGGCGACGGCGCTGTGATCCTGCCTTACGATCCCGAGCGCCAGACGGTGCTGCTGGTTCGGCAGTTCCGCTATCCCGCCTATGTCACCGGCCACCGCGAACCGCTGATCGAGGCCTGCGCCGGTCTGCTCGACGAAAACGATCCGGAAACCGCCATCCTCAAGGAGGCCGAGGAAGAGCTCGGCTATCACTTAGAGAACATCGAGCGGCTGTTTGCGCCCTATATGAGCCCGGGCAGCGTGACCGAACGGCTGTGGTTCTTCGTGGCGCGCTACTCGCCCGCCGACCGCATCTCGGCCGGCGGCGGCGCCCCGGAGGAGGGCGAGGACATCGAGGTGCTCGAAATGCCGCTCGACGAGGCGCTCGCCGGCATCGCCGACGGCCGCATCATCGACGCCAAGACGATCATCCTGATCCAGCACCTGAAACTGTACCCGCTGAAGGCTTAGCTCCGCGAAGCTCGGCGGGCCTCACTCGGTGGGCTGCGGACAGGGTGGCACGTCCACTTCGCGGATGAAATTGCGCAATTCCTCCATATCCCCGGACAGAGGCCGATCGTCGGAATAGTGCGCTATGTTCTCCCGGACCATGCGGTAGATGGTGTCGGTGCCGCGCGCGCGTGCACCGCGCTCGGCCAGAAAATCATGGGCTTGCGCGGCGGCCATGAGTTCGATTGCCAAAATGTATTCCGCGTTGTCGATAACGGCGAGCAGCTTGTTGGCTGCCACCGTTGGATGCGCCAAAAAATCCTCTTGCAGGCCGGATGTGACGCCGCCGTCGGTCGCCGCCGGAGCGGCCAGGCGGCGATTGACGTTGCTCAGCGACGTGGCGGTGTATTGGGCAATCATAAAGCCGGAGTTGCTGCCGTCCTCATCGGCAAGGAAGGGCGGCAAATTGTTGACCAGGGGATTGACGAGACGGTCGATCCGACGTTCGCTCATTCCAGCCACCTGCGCCAAGGCGATCGTCAGGCCGTCGGCTGCCTGTCCGAGCGCCGGCGCCACCGCATGCGCCTCCGAGACAACCTGGGGATCGTTCAACGACCCGAACACAGCCGGATTGTCGGTAACGGCAGCCAATTCGCGGTCGACCAGCTCGGCGGACCGGTCCAACACCTCGCGGGCGGCGCCATGAACATGCGGCACGGCGCGAAGACTGAGTGCGTCCTGCGTGCGACCGCCGTGAGCAAGCGCGATGAGCGCGCTGCCGTGAAGCCAGCCGCGCAGCGCTTTGCCCACATCCTGAATGCCGGGCGAGGGCCGCATCGCCAGGATGGCTTCGCCAAAGGCCGGCATTTGTGCGCCTGCGGCTTCAAGCGTCAAAGCGGCCGCGGCGTCAGCCCATCCCAGCAAGCGCTCCGCGCGCTGCACGGCGATGCTGGTCAGGCCGGTCGCGCACGCCGTGCCATTGACCAGGCTCAAGCCTTCCTTCGCGCCAAGCTCCAGGGGCTCCAGACCCATTTCCGCAAGCGCTTCCAGTCCGCTCATCGAGCGACCCGCCACGGTTGCACTGCCTTCACCGATCAAGACCAGTGCCACATGGGCGTTGTGCGTCAGATACCCGGCCGATCCCCTGGACGGCACGTCGGGAATGCAGTCGCGCTCGATAAAGGTGAGCAAGTTACGGACGATCTGAGGGCTTACACCGGAATGGCCATGCGCGAAATTTGCCACTTGGGCGGCAATGATGGCGCGCACGCCGCGTCTCGGCACCAGGTCACCGACGCCGCATGCGTGACTGCGAATGATATTGCGCGACAATTTCTTTTGCAGCGCAGGCGCCACCACCTTGCTTGCCAATGCGCCGACCCCGGTATTGACGCCATAGGCGCGGATACCTTTTTCGACGATGGAAGCGACGATCTGGTTCGCAAAGGTGATCCTCTCCCACGCTGCCGGACTGAGCGCCAGGGATTCGCCTACGCTCACTTGCGCGATGTCGCGCCAGCTGGCGTTGCCATCTATCGTTATTGTCATTGGTCGTTCCGAAAATAGCGCTGTGGATGGGCAAGCGCTGTTGGGTCGCTCGAAAGGCTGGTGAGACCTTGCTCTTGGCTCCGTAGCGCAGAACCGCGATGTATAGTGACGATGGAATCGGCGATTGATGCGACTGGAGCGACGTCGTGGGTCATAAAACGCTGATCCAGCACCCGAAGCTCAATCCGCTTTCGGATTGAACCACGGCTCCATTTCGGCGCTTGCATTATCGGGCTTGACCCGCGAATCCCTGTCACCTAGTCGTCCGGAAGTTGCAAGGACACCCGGAATGGCGCGTGGCGCAAAGGCATGGCTGAAGCGAAGCAGCGCGCGGGCATCTCGATACAAAGCTATGCTTGTCGCCGCCGGCTATCTCGACATTTGAGGCGGCTGCTTCGGGTGGCCTGCCCGTTTCAGATGTGGGGCGCGAGCCGATGTATAGCGGCTTCTTTGTACAGCTTGGCCAACTCGTCCTCGACCTGCCTGGCTGCAGAGTCGGTGCTTTCGAAGTGTTGCATCAACTGATGCCGGAGTAGTGCGAGTTGCGCCGGGCGATAGATGGGCCCACTTCTCGCGATTTCGGGGTTCAGGGTCGCGATCATGGTCAATTTGCCTTGATGGGATCGATCTTCGTCAGCCGCTGCCTGGCCTCGACCACGCGCCGTCGCGCCGAGCGAATTCGGCAACACAAGGCGAGGTTCACGGCGACCCCGCACTCTTCATCGAGCAAGTTTTCAGCGCGTTCGAGATCCAACTTTGCCCGGCCGACACGCTGTCGTGCTCTGGCCAGCTCCAAGTTCATCAGGTCCATTGTTCCGCGTCCTTTTGGGTTGCGATCCCTTCGGAACACCAACCCCTGCCGAACGCTTTGGTTCCTGCGACGTATTGGCCGATAGCCGCCAAGGCTGCCAACAACCTCCCCCACACTATCCGCAGTGGAGTGCGATTATTGTGCGAACTGGTTCAGGGCTGTTGGGTCGATTGTCGTCAGGCCGGACTTCACGACTCGCCGCCGTGCAGAGCGTATCCTGCTGGACAAAGCGAGGTTCTCAGCCACCATTTTCTCGCTGAGTGCAAGCGCAAGCTCGGTTTGTTTGATGCGCTGCTGCTGGGCATCGGCGAGTTGCTTGGTCAGAAGATCGGCTGCCATTCTGGATCCAGGGTCCGCGGGATTCATGAGCTCCTAACACATAGCGGGCGAAATCGTTCCCTATTGTCGGGCGAAACCGGCGCCGCATCAAGGGGGGTGGCTGAGGTTGAACCGACGAGATATCCCAAGATCGACGTCGTGGGCGCGCACCTGTCGGCACGCCAAAAGAGTGCGACGAACGCAGGCGGCGTTTGGGCCGAGCGCCAGGGAATCCAGAGGCGACGACGAGCGGGAGCAACCCGATCACTCTGATCAAGTTGCCAAGTTGGCGACTTGAAGCCCGCGGCCTCACGGTGGCGGGCTGTTTAGAATGGTCAGGCTGGCTACAGCTTTGACAGGTACGGTTACGGCCTCATCAAGCGGAGGTATCAATGGTCTCGGCGATTGGAAATCAACATCGGCAGGTACCGGAAACTCAACCGAAGCCCGCAAAGACAGAGGCGGGCGAAGTGTTTGCGCCTGGCAAAAGCGCAGACAGCGTAGGACATCGCGCCAAGGCTATGGTGGCAGAAAGTGGCGACACAGATCCTGGTGCGCAGGGGCGCGCCGCGTCGACAATCGCCAGAATGGATATTACCGTTTTGACTCCTCCGAGCGAAGAGCCGCCTTTGGAGTAGCTCGGGCGGCCGTGCCGGCTGCCTCACGGTGGCGGGCTTCAGTCTTTGTGCAACACGATGTAGCGACTGCTCACCGCATTCGCGCCCAGCCCCGCGTGACGACAACCGTCCTGTATCCCGCGGGAAGGGAAGCTGTAGCGGATGGGTCGACCGGACTGCATCGCCCGACGATCTCCCCGTTGGGGGCGCCTGCGAGCCTGTCGGCCAACGCAGCCTGGCATTCGTCAAGGGATACGAACATCTTGGCCGGTGACGGATCGAGCGGTTTGCAGACAGCCTGGCTTGGGCTGCACGACAGCAGAACCATCATTGCTGCAGTTGCCGGATCCATTTGCGAGTTTCTCCCCTTTTGTGGACGAAATCTCAACGCGGAAGCGGGGACTTTGTTTCGCAACTGCTAAAATATCAGAGCGTGTGTGGGAACAAGAAGCGGCTATGTCGGTTCTTTGGGCATGCGAGGCAAAATCAAAGATCCGCCGCCGAAACCCAGCCCAAAGAAGACGCCTGTCCGTCCAGACCAGGACGCATCGCCGGAGCCTCAACACGTCAATCCGCCACCGCGAGATGTGCGCGAGGCGCCGGCACCAAATCCAAACGGCGATAAAAAGTCTTGACGGCCAGCCCGCCGACCAAGAAGCCGTTTCTGAGGCAGCCACCAGCGAAGACGTAGGCAGCGTGTTCGAAGTCATCTTGGAGGCGATGAAGAACCGCGCCGGCGGATGGGCCTAGAATCTTCACGGCGGCGCCGAAGGGCAGCGGTAAGGTGCGCTTACGTGCAGCACGATTTGCGGATTAAGCAGGACCCATGACCAGCGTCTGGGTCGCATACTGTTTGGTCGGTATCGTGGTGGCACTGGTGGTGTTATGGTCAATGAGGCTACAGCGGCTCCTCCAATCTCTGAGTGACGCGCATATGTGAGCCTGTGCCATTTCGAATGAGATTTGTCGGCATCAATCTTGCAGCTCAGGTTTGCCGGCTGACCCCGGTCCTGATCGCGTACTCTGATCAGGTTTGTGAGGCTCGCCGGGCTTGAGGTCGTGGGGGTCTTCGCCCGGCGAGTTTGCCACTTGCCGTCCTGCCAGGATGCGTGATGCCGTTTTGTACGTTTCCGTACCATCTTTTTTATTGAAAGGCCGGTTTCGGCAGACTTATAAAACGCGACGTTGCCACTGCTTTCGTATGGAGGCTGCGATGGATAGCGTGGAGCCGAACGGCAAGGTCTCGCCGTGCATTGAAGTGGTCGAAGCCTGCGGCGAATGGTTCGTCCGCGTGGTCGAGGATGACCAAGAACTAACCCGATCCTTCGAACTGGAATCGTTCGCTCTAGCCTTCGCGGAAGGCCAGCGGATGCGCCTGGGGCTTGCCGACTTCAAGAGGTTGTAATCGCTACCCAGAGAAGTATCAAAAGTCGACGTGTCGACGTTCTATTAGCATATTGGCAATCGCGCAATTAAGCCTATCGGGCTATCCTCGCAACTACCAGCACTGTCGTTCAGCAGGCCGGCAGGAACGAGCCCGGCGATAGCTTCAAGGCTGTTCGGGCTCACCGTGAGGAAGGCTGGTAGGGGGACCATCACCAGCGCAAGCAGATATTACCATCGCCACAGCCGCGCTCGGCGTTTCTTCGCCAGCGGTCAGCCTGATTGGCACCCTGATGACGCTGGACTTTGCCCACGCCCCTCTGCTTCCATTCAGGCGTTGGGTCCATACATGTGCGAGATCGCTAAAGGATCGGCGAAAAAATTAGCAGTAGCTAAGATTGCTCCTTTGCGCTTAAGCGCGCTGTAATCCGCCTCGAACGATAAAGCCGGAACCAGTCACATGGCTGGCAAGCCGACTATTGGAGAAAACGATGAAAAAGCTCCCCTTGCTGCTGGCGACTTCTGTCGGTGTGCTGGGCATTTTCACGGCAGCCAGTGCCTTCGCAAGCCAGGTCTCCGATCACGCTGGTTCAGCAGCGACCATTACCAGCGGCGACCAGAACGATGATGATGATGCGGTCGAGGCCGACGCCAGCAATGGCCACCAGAATGACGATAGCGCCACCGCCGGCCCGCAAAAGGGGTAGTGACGACCAGGGTGAGGATTCCGATGATGCCAGCGGTGATATCGGTGAGCACCAGACCGGTGAGCACCAGACTGGCGATCATCAGAGTGGTGAGCACCAGAGCGGTGAGCATGCCGGTGGCGAGGGCGGCGGCAGCGGTGGCGAGGGTGGTGGCGAAGGTGGTGGCGACGGCGGCGGTGACGACTGACGCAGGCGGCTTAGCCGGATACCCGAAGGACCAGTTGCCCCAGATGTAAGCTTCGGCTAAATTATCTTGCGACGAGAATTCAAACCCTTACCCTCGTCAATCTCTGACGCCCGCTGGCCCCTGGCGGGCTTTTTTCTGGTGAGGACCCTATACCGGTTTTCCGTGGTGAGTGTTCCGATCGCGTTACCACTGATCACTTTATACCCGCCAACATCTGTAACGCCGGCGCCACGTCTATGACGCTGCACGCAGGCTTGTGCGAGACCGTCGCCTGGCTCTGGGGCGGGCCGGTTCCGCTGCCACGCTGCCAACACCGACAACGCCCTCACGTTCCCTTGCACTCGTCACTTTGTGCAAGCGCTCATATGGCAACAACTCTTTGACGCGTGCACTGAGCGCAGCGATTTCTCCCCGCATGTCCTCGCATTCCTGCCTCTGGATATCGGACTGCATCTGTTCGGATGCGTATTGGACAGAGATCTGCGAGAGGTCCGCAGTCAATCTCGAAAGGCTCAGCTTGTCAGCTTCGCTCTCTTTCATGAGGTCAGAATACCTTTCATCTGCAACCTGCTTTTCGGCCATGGTATCGCTCCATTGAGCCGTCAGCCTGGCGATCTCACCGGATGCTTCGCTTGCCTTGCTCAGCGCCACATCCAGTCGCGATTGAAGGCTTTGAATTTCAGAACGCAAGCCGCGTATCTCCGCAAGAGTGCGTGCGCGTTCGGCTTCCCTGTCGTCTTCCGCGATGCGTGTGGCTTCCGTCATTTCCGACAATTTCGCCTGCATGATCTCAAGCGACTTCTGCAGCCGCGTTTCCTCTTTCTCGCTCTTGCCAAGCGCAGCCAGCAGTTCGGAATGCCGCGCCGCATCGTTGGCATGGATGGTCGATAGCTCATCGAGCCTGCGCCGCGCCTCAGCTTCGCGCTTTTGTGCCTTGTCGAGGTCGATCGAAAGCCTCACATGCTTTTCCCGCAAAGTGTCGTTTTCCCGTGAGCGCCTATCGGCCTCGGCCGTTCTCACCGAAAGAGCTTTGGCAACCTCGCTGAATTCCGCTTCCCGCTTTGCGCTGGCATTGGCTGCCTCCACCAGTTCCAGCCTTACTGCGGCCAGCGCACTGCGGAGAGCGTCCCTGTCCTGAACCAGACTCACCTCACGCTGCTGCATGGCACCGAACGCGCTCTCGTGCTCGCGCTGCTTCCGCGTCACATCGTGCAGTTGTTCGGACAGGGCCTTCTGTTCCGCAGTCAGGTTAGCGTTTGCTATTTCCAGTTCGTTGGCGCGAAAGAAGTCTGCTTGAAGGATGTGGAAGAATTCGCGTGTGTAGTGGTGTGAGGTTGCAACCTCCAGAAGCTTCGCTTTGACTTCCTCCAAATGCTCCTCCGCATCGTTGAACAGCCTCTCAAAAGAGCCCAAAGCATCGAGCCGGCTCTGCGTATGCGAAGTCAGCTGTCGCGGAGCTTCAATGGAAACGCCCTCAAGTTGAGGGGCATCGGTCTCTATCGCGAGGTCGTCTTTCGGGACACTATCGTCCTGCGATGGGGCCATATCATCGAGGCTCAGGGAGTTGTTCAAGGCCTCGGCTAGCTCTATCTGGAGTTCCTCGGCAGCCTTTTCCACTTTGTCATAACGTTTGATAAAGTTCGGCAAATTCATCTCAAGCACTCCCTACGCAACATAACCTTTTCGACGCCACTTTAAGCCACCTTTGAGGCGAGAGGTTCATGCATTTGAAGGTCAAGATGCTAGAGTGATTACAGCGCTATCCGTGGATATCTACGAGCTTCGGATATATCCGTCACCTGACCTCAAGACACGCTGACCGAAACAGGCACCGGCGGGGCCTTCTGCGGTCAGGACAGATCGCGGGACTTCCGCCAACGCGCAGCGCGTGCTTGTGTATCCAAAATTGGAAACGCAACCGCAGGTTTCGCGCATTCCATCGGATACATGCGTTAAGCATCTATTCGTTCATGAGCGATCGCGGCATTCTCTTCCTGGACGAATGGATGGCAGAACACCTTCTGCACGTCACCAACGATGATCCAGCCACGGCCGTCGACCTGGCTGACCAGGTGATTGAAGCGGCGAAAGAGCACGGTATAAGCGCCGACGAGATCAGCGAGGAAGTTGGCAGCGTATTCAAAGTCATTCTCGATATGATACAGCGTCGCGGAAGCGATTGGGCAGAGTAGAACCTTCCTGCCGCGAGAGATGCGATTGTGCCCTACACCGCTCCTCCTTCGTGATAAAATATTATCCCCCGCGGATCGGCTGGCTCGGCGCCACGTCTCTTGCCGGGGGCGGGTGGCACGAGATCAGAGAGCTTGGTCATTTTCGGGAAGGGTTGCCGATAAGCGGAGTTTTTCGCTTCGGCAGGACGTAGCTTTCCACCAGGCGGACATGCTCGGCGTCGACCGTCACCAACGGCCGGAGGCTGATGGTTACCTTATCGCCGTCGATGCGAGTGACATGGCCGGTCAGCTCCATATGCTGGCCGATCACGGCCTTTGAAGTGGAATCGACAACCGAATGCGGGAAGGCATAGGAGGGGATCGTCACACTGATGCGATCGTGTGTCACCCGACCGCGCACAACCGCCGTGACGGCGACTTCATCGCCTACCTTGATATTGCCCCGAGCCATGCCGATGATTCTGGTGCGGCCGGCGCCTTAGTCAAGGGGATGCTAATATGCCCTTGCGGGTGGGGGCTTAGGGACTTCAGTCTTAGTTGAGCGGTCGCTAATATTCATGTAGCTTGGGCAGTGCGGGAAACCCGAATACCAAATGTCCCATGGGTAGCATCGGGCCTGTTCGCCGCATCATCAGAAGGCTGTCCTAAGTGCTCTCAACTGTATTGCGGGAAAAGCTGGTTTGCGAATGCGGTCGAATCGGGTATTTGAAACTACGAGAAGACGCTCAGCCCCTCAGCGGCACCTGGGAATCCTACAGCTTGGAGGGTTTCGAAGGGAGCAGCCTGACGATCACTAGTTCGGGAAATATTCCGGGCGACAAGTTGGCCTATCTCCATCCTTTGTGTCCTCAATGCAGTCAGTGGGGCAAGGTGAAGTATGCCAGCCGTGCCTGAGCCCGCAAGACATGCTCGAATGGATCGTGCGCAAGTAGGCGCTACCCAGCCATAGATGAGTGGCCGGCAGGGTTGGGTTGCCTTGTGGGGCTAATGTCATGCCGGCCACTGCGGGTGAGTTTGGTCCCCCGCGCGGATGACCCTATGAGTATATTAGCAATCGCGCAATTAAGCCGTATGGACTACCTCGCCGTAGGAGGCTGCGCCGGCCCTGTCGGGTTCCATTGAACCTAGCTTTCTGCCCGGTGATTTTCTCGATCGATTTCATAAGCGGCCCGTGGACCTCACGAAGCGCTCGGTAGTGCTCAACTGTGGTACGCCAGGAGCGGCCGGACGATGCTGTTGTGCATCCTCTGCTGCCACGAGAAAGCGGTCGATTTCAGCCTGCGATAGTTGCTTCGAAGGTTTGAACGCTGTGGTGAACGCACCGTCTCGCGTGCGAAGTGTTTCGAAAAGAGACGCTAGTGCGGCATGCGGCTTGCTTCGTACGAACCGGCAGGAGGTAACTATGATACTTTCACGAGATCGGGACGAAGACGATATGATCGTCCAATGCCCTAACTGCAAGCGAATGATGATCCGCAAAGGGCGCATGATCAAAAGCGCCAAGTCTCTGACATGTGAGGCTTGTGGTAATGAGATTCGCCTGACTTATTCGTACAAAATGGCAATCTTTGAAAACCGCAGGCCACCATCATAGTTTGTCCGGCCGAATTGCCAAATGCTCGACGGTTGGCTGGAACAGGAAAGTGGCCGACGCCAGGGGTTGGGAAACCTCGGGTGGGGCACGCGCCGGTCAAAAACAGGCAGGGAGCAACCCCACCCAGCGCCCCGTAGTGACGGCAGGCCGCGCCCCCAAACCCATGACCCAGCGCAGCCTACCGTCCCATAAGGTACGCGGAGACAAAGCAAGTAGTTGCAGAGAAAATGGCCGGCGTCGTGTGAGTTGGGGACTCTGGTGGGTTGGCGCCGGCCAGGGCGGTTTGGGGTTGCACCGCTTGGAAGTATAAGCGCGGCAGTGGCGGCGAATATGGTGCGATCGCGCAGGTCAGTCGCTGGCCGGCAGCATCAGCACCGGACCGTCGCCAAATCAAATCGACACGATAGGCCAAGCTCAGGTTCTTGCAGAAAGGCTTCTACAGCTTGAGATTGACATGGGTCGACCGGATTTCGCAGCGATCGATCTCGGAGGATCTGCCAAATTGGCTCTGCCGGCTACCCCTACAGCCACCCTAGCCTAATGTCATTAGGGTAGCCAGAAATTCGACTAGGGAGAAATTGCTGATTGATTTCAATGTGGTGCGGACGACGGGAATCGAACCCGTACGATCAGAGATCGAGGGATTTTAAGTCCCTTGCGTCTACCAATTCCGCCACGTCCGCAGGCCAGCCCTTTTCAGACGCCAGCGGAAACCCGTCAAGCCATCTTTTGCCGAGTGTCGCCGCTCGAACTCATGAAAGGTGGTTCGTGATTTTAAAACAATTGGTTGTGGCGAAAATCTCAGTCGCCGGCGACGCTCAGAACTTGTAGCTCAGGTTCACACCGACCGTGTTCAGCTTCACGTCCTGATTGCGATCGTTGAAGGGTTCCGCGACGTCATAGTGCTCGGAGCCAAAATCATAGTAGCGATACTGCGCGCCGACGATGAACTTGTCGGTCAGCGCGTAGTCGACGCCGGCACCCACGGTCCAGCCGACGTTCGTGCGCGTGCTGGCGAACGACGTCCCCGCGACTTGCGACGTTTCGATGCCGGCAAAGGCGACGCCGCCGACGCCATAGACCAGCACGCGGTCCATGGCGAAGCCCGCCTTGGCGTTGACCGACCCGAACCACTTGATGTCGGTGCCAAATATGCTTCCCAGCCCCGATTCCGCTGTGCCGTCGACGGCGGAATAGTTGAGGTCTGCCTCGGCGCCGAGCACCGCCTGGTCGAACTGCCAGAGGCCGGCGACATGGCCGCCGACAAAACCGCCGTCAATGTCGGTCGAGATCGAAAACGGCGCGTCTTCCGTCACTGATATGTCGGATTGGCCCCAGCCATAGCCGGCCTGCAGGCCGGCGTAGTAGCCGGTCCAGTCGAAGCCCGGTTCGGTCATCGGCACTGCCATCGGGTCGGCGGCAAAAGCCGGCGCGGCCAGAACAATCAGCGCACTTGCGAACGTCAGGCGACGCATTGAGTTCTCCGAAATGGCGGTTCAGAAGACGTCTTGCCGGAAGGTAACCCTATTCGCCGCAAAACGGAACCCATTGTTCAACAATCGAAATACGCCTGTTGCTGGGCGCTATTCTCTATTTGGCGTCGATGAAGTCCAGCGCCGCCTGGCTGTATTCGTCCGGCGCCTGCAGCATGGCGAAATGACTGGCATTGGGCAGGATGATAAGCTTGGCGCCCGGAATGACGGAGGCCATATATTCGGTGTGTTCGCGCTTGATCGCCTCGTCGTGGTCGCCGGCAACGATCGCGGTCGGCGTGGTGATCTTGCCGAGCTGTTCCTTGGTCCAGGCCGGCTCCGACTCCCACATGTGGCTGATCTGCGCCACGAAGGCATCGTACTGGTCCGGCGTCTTCGACATCTTCTTGTAGTCGCGACCCGAGCGGTCGATGTAGGCGGCAAAGGTCTTGTTGGTCATCACGCCGGGGTCGACGCCATCGGTGGTGACATTGGCGGCCTGCGCAAAGAGCCTGGTCAGCCGCTCCGGATGACGCAGCGCGATGTCGATACCGATAATGCCGCCGTCGCTCCAGCCGACAAGAGCGGTCTTGTCGATCTTGAGGTAGTCGAGCAGAGCCAGATAGTCGGACGCCATGAGGTCGTAGCCGTAAGGTTGCTCGGTGCGGGTGGAGCGACCATGGCCGCGGCTGTCGGCGACGATCACCTTGTGGGTCTTGGACATCGTCGCCACCTGGCTCGCCCAGATATCGGCGTGGCCAAGGCCGCCATGGATCAACAGGATCGGATCCCCGGAGCCGAAAACGGCGTAGTACATCTGGATGCCGTTGACCGGGGCATAGCCGGTCTGATCCGGTTTGGGCATTGCCGCCGGCTCCGGCAGCGTCAGCCAGCGCTCCTCGGCGGATGCAAAGCCGGCCGAGATCAGGAACAGGGTGACGAAGACGAACGCTTTCAGGAACCGGGCCATGCCTTCACCTCAGGAGGTTTCGTCCTCGGGTCGTTTCGGCCTCGGACGATTGCGAAGGCCGATTTAACTGTCTTCCCGTGTGCGGAGTCAACGAACGGGGTTTCGGGCTGGCGGCGTGAATTGAAATTTCAATCCGTGCCGCCCGCCGCAACGCGTCCGGTTCCGCCTGTGACGGCAATCGCAACAAAAAACCCGCCTCGCGGCGGGACATTGGCGCAAATCAGCACCATCTAAAAAACAATAGCATAAGTGCCGGCACAAATAAACATCGCCGAGCGGATTTCGCCCGCAATCGCTGGTCAAAGCCATGCCGGCTTGGCACAGTCGGGCAAACAGGAGTCTCCCATGGCAAAGACCGCGCACGCGACGAAACCCAGGCCTTGGACCGAGATGGCAACCCATCTGGTCGATGTCGCGACCGGGCGCAAGCCGGCCGATCTCGTCATTCGCAACGGCCGCTGGGTAAATGTGCATTCGGGCGAGATCATCGCCGGCACCGACATCGCCATTGCCGGTGGTCGCTTTGCCTATTGCGGGCCGAATGCCAGCCATGCCATCGGCCAGGGCACCAAGGTGGTCGACGCCGGCGGCCGCTATCTCGTGCCCGGCCTTTGCGATGCGCATATGCATGTCGAGAGCGGCATGGTGACGGTGACCGAATTCTGCCGCGCCGTCATCCCGCATGGCACCACTTCGATGTTCATCGACCCGCATGAGATCGCCAATGTGCTGGGGCTTCCCGGCGTGCGGCTGATGCATGACGAAGCTGTCGCCATGCCCATCAACGTGCACGTCCAGATGCCGTCCTGCGTGCCGTCCGCACCCGGGCTGGAGCATGCCGGCGCCGAGCTGACGGTTGCCGACGTCACCGAGGCGATGACCTGGGAGAACATCATCGGGCTGGGCGAAGTGATGAATTTCCCCGGTGTCGCCGCCAACGATCCGGTGATGTCGGGCGAGATCGCCGCCACGGTGAGGGCCGGCAAGACCGTTGGCGGCCACTATGCCTCGCGCGATCTCGGCCTGCCGTTCCACGGCTATGTCGCCGGCGGTCCGGAGGACGACCATGAGGGCACGCGCGCCGAGGATGCGATTGCGCGCGTGCGCCAGGGCATGAAGGCGATGCTCAGGCTCGGCTCGGCCTGGTATGATGTCGCCTCGCAGATCAAGGCGGTGACGGAGAGCGGGCTCGATCCGCGCAACTTCATCCTGTGCACCGACGACAGCCATTCCGGCACGCTGGTGCATGAGGGCCATATGGACCGGGTGGTGCGCCATGCGATCCAGCAGGGGCTGAAGCCGGTGACGGCGATCCAGATGGCGACGCTCAACACCGCCCAGCATTTCAAGCTGGAGCGCGAGATCGGCTCGATAGCACCGGGACGGCTGGCCGACCTGCTGATCGTCTCCGATCTCGCCGCCATGACCATCGACGAGGTCTATGGCCGCGGCGTCAGGCTGGCCAAGGCCGGCAAACTCGAGATCGACATTCCGGCCTATGACTATCCGAAGACGGCCAAGAACACGGTCAAGCTCGGCAAGAAGCTGAGGGCAGGCGACTTCGACATTGTGGCCCCCAAGGGCGCCAACGAGGTGCGGGTCAGGGTCATCGGCGTCATCGAGAACCAGGCGCCGACGCGGGCGCTGGAGGCCGATTTGCCGGTCGAGGACGGGCTGGTCGCCATGGATCGCCGCAACGACATCTGCCAGATCGCGCTGGTCGAGCGCCACAAGGGCACGGGCGGCGTCACCAACGCCTTCGTCTCCGGCTTCGGCTATATGGGCGACTGCGCCATGGCCTCCAGCGTGGCGCATGACGCCCACCACATCATCTGCGTCGGCACCAACAAGGAAGACATGGCGCTGGCCGTCAACCGGCTGGGCGAGGTCGGCGGCGGCGTGGTGTTGTTTTCAAAGGGCAAGGAACTGGCGCTGGTTGAAATGCCGATCGCCGGGCTGATGTCGGACGAGCGCGCCGAGATTGTCGCCGCCAAAGCCGAGGAGCTGACCGAGGCGATGCGCAAGATGGGTTGTTCCCTGAACAACGCCTACATGCAGCACTCGCTGCTGGCGCTGGTCGTCATCCCGGAGCTCAGGATTTCTGATGTCGGCCTGATCGACGTGACGACGTTCCAGAAGGTCAACCTTTTTATATAAACTGTTCGGGGATATCCGAGCCCGCCGTAGCTCTGTGTGGAGTTTTGTAAGCGGAATTAGAAGAGATAATCTTCAAAGAAGGATACAGCAATCCCTAACACAATAGATCCAAAAAATGCAATATAAGCGTACATATCGTTTCTATTTTCTATTTTTCGCCATCGTTGCGTATCCTTATCAAGGAGATTGAAATAAACTAGAATACCAATACCAGCTAAGCCAAATATCCACATCGAGTACGGCACGAGATAATATCCTTCACCCACCAGTGGCGATGGTCAGCACCTTGAACGGAGTGGTGATGACGACTTCGGCCATGGAGCCGACCGCCTTGCCGATCCCTTGGCCGATGTCGTCAAACTCGCCCGGATCGTTCGATCGCAGGGCGGCTGGTGTGCGCAGTCGGTCACCGAGCAATTGCACCAGGATCGGATTGTCCGCGAACTTGGCGTGGTTCAAACGGTCACCGCCCTTGGTCTTGGTCAGATCCGCCACGACCACGCCATAGCTGGCGAGGTCGGCCGCATTGCCGTAGTCGCCGACACGCGGCTTGTCGCCGGAGAGGAAGGACGACAGCTTCAGCGCACGGTCGTCTCCCGAGAGCAGGATGGCGAACGGCTTGTCGGGCTTGCCGTAGCGGATCATCTGTTTCTTGAAGACGTCGACATCGATATCGGGCGAGGCCAGGACGACATAGCCGAGCTTGCCGCCGAGATCGCGGTCGCCGGTGATGGCGAGCTGGCGCAGCGCCTCCATCGTCACCCAGGTGCCCATCGAGTGGGCGATGATATCGATGCTTTTCACCCGGGTCTTTGCGAGCATCCTGAGCGTCGCCTCAAGGTCGTCGCGGGCGGCGTTGGCGCTGTCCTTGTCGTAGATGTAGCCCGTGGTCTTTCCGCTCGAAGCCCAGGAAAACAGCACCGGCGTGCCCGGATATTGGGTGTCGTGGGCGATTTGCGTCAGCCGGTAGACGCCGTCGTCGAAACCGTTGTTGAAGCCGTGCACGAAGACCAGTGCGCGGTCGCCGTTTGCAGCGATGTTGGCGCCGACCGCCTTGGCGAATTGCGGGGCGTCGCCGTAGTGGACGACGTCGGTGGCGGTGAACTGCTTGGCCGGGTTGGACTCGGCCGAACCCTTGGCGCGCTCGATGGCGCCGAGCTGGTGCACCTTCGGCACGGTGACGTCGACGCGGGCGTAGCTGGTGGTCAGCGAACGGTCGCCGTCGAACACCTGGCGCGGATCCTTGGTCGCCGGCTGGCGGGTGGTGGCGACGAAGATTTCATGCGTGGCCGCGATGTCGGAGGCGGGCACCGACACCGTCGTCTTGTTCAGGAGGTCATGCGTGTTCTGGCCGGCGCAGCCGGCGACAGCGAGCGCGAACGCAAGGACGAGGACGGTCTTCCAACGCACGTTCACGCGGGCTCCCGCTGGCGCATGGCGCCGATTTCTATGTCGATAGAGGCAGAGACCGGCCCGGTCCAGTCGAAAATGAGCGGGCCGCGCGGCATTTGCGAAGTCGCGCGGCAACGGTAGCCGCAGGGCAACAGCCTATTGTCCGAGCGCGCTGATGCGGTCGGTCACCGTCTGATCGCTGGCAAAGCCGTCATCCTCGCGCAGCCGCTGACCGATCATCTTCACCAGTTCGGGATTGTCGGCGAATTTGGTGTGGTTGAAGCTGTCGGTTCCCTTCACCTTGGAGAGATCGACCACGGTGACGCCATAGGCAGCGAGGTCGGCGGCATCCTTGTAGTCGCCGACGCGCGGCCGCGAGCCGGCGATCAGGCCGGAGAGCCTGAGCGCACGGTCATCGTCGGAGAGCAGCAGGATGAACGGCTTGTCCGGCTTGCCGTAGCGGCGCATCTGGCTCTTGAACACGTCGACATCGATATCGGGCGAGGCCAGCACCACGTCGCCGAGCTTGCCGCCAAGATCGCGGTCGCCGGTGATGGCGAGCTGGCGCAGCGTTTCCATGGTGACCCAGGTGCCCAGCGAATGGGCGACGATGTCGATGCGCCGCGCGCCGGACTGCTGCAGCATGCGCAACGTCACTTCGAGCTGGTCCCGGGCGGCACTCGCACTTTCCTTGTCATAGACATAGTCGGTGGTCTTGGCGCCCGATGCCCAGGAAAACAGCACCGGCGTGCCGGGATAGCCGGAATCATGCACGATCTGCGTCACGCGGTAGACGGCGTCGTCGAAGCCGGTGTTGTAACCATGCACGAAGACCATGACGCGGCCGCCGCGCGCGGCGATATCGGCGTTGAGCGCGGCGGAAAATTTCGGCTGCGCGTCATAGCCGACAACCTCGGAAGCCATGAAGTATTTCGCCGGGTCATTCGACTTGCCGCGCGAGCGGCGCTCGATCTGGCCGGTCTGGTGGATGCCGGGAACGGTGACGTTGACGCGCGCATAGTTCAGCGTCGCCGAGCGTTCGCCGTCGAAGACCTTGTTGGGATCGTCGGATTTCTTACGTGTCGTGGCGATGAAGATCGAGTGATTGCCCGAGATTTCGGTCACCGGCGTGGACATGACGGCGCTGCCGAGCAGTTCCTCGGTTTTGCGGCCGCCGCAGCCCGCCACAAGCAAGGCAAGCGCAAGAATGCAAATCGTCTTCAAACGCACGTCAAAATTCCACTTAAGCCCAAAAGGGCCATCCACCCTCCGCGACACCTCCCGGACAGGCCAAGTGCGGCGGAAGTAAGTCGTGTCCAGCCTAAATGCGTTCAGCGCCGAGCCACGGTCATCGCACTGTTGCGCGAAAGCCAAAATGGCGGCAGGAACGCCGGTATGTTGGAGAAGGGCAGCACCTCGGGCTTCAGCCTTATGCCGAGCACCTCCACCATGAAGGCACGGCGCGCCTCGATGCGTCGCCAGGCCTCGGGATAGCGACCCGCGAACTCCTCGCGCAAGGCATGGTCTGCGAGCGCGATGCCGTCCTCGATGTTGGTGGTGAAATAGCTGGTTCCGGTCGCCGGGATGATGTCGACCTGCAGCGCCATGCCCGATTGCAGCTTTATGTCCGAACCGGAAAACACCGGCGAATGCATCCATTCGTCGATGTGGACGAGATGGCCGGGATTGAGCGAGACGCCGAAGAATGGATCACCGATGCGGTCATGCACGGCTTTCCACAGGGCACCGCCGGTAACGCCAATGCCGATGGTCTCGTACCAGTCGACGACGGCGGCGAAATAGGGCGCGACCAGCTTGTCGACATAGTCGTTTATCCCGCGCGGCAGCTCCTGCGCACTCTCGACCAGGAAGCCGGCACGGGCATTGAGCGAGCCCTGGATGCCATAGGCCATGGTGATGGGGTCGCCGCGCTTGATGATGTCAAGGCGCGGGCTTGGCAGGCCGTAGGGCGCACGCTTGCCGGCGGACAGCATCGGGTGGCAGCACAAGGGCAGGCCGTTCATGCCCATCAGCCGGGCTGCCTGCAATTCGGTCATGCCGGGCTCAATTCCTTGCAGCACATTACGCAGGCCTTGCGAGGAGAAGGTCGCGGCGAATTCGAAGGCTGCCAGTTGGTCGGCCTCGTTGATGGCGCGCAGACCATCCGTCGGGTTCATCAGAAGGTTGGCGGCATTGACCACCGCGCCCTTGTCGCCAGCCAGTGTGCGCAGCGTATCGGCGATGAAGGACGGCAGGTCGAGCGTCGCCTCGCCAAACCCGCCATCGCCGGGGCCGAACGGTTTCCAGCCGATGGCGCCGATCTTCTGGCCGATCTTCAGGCCGCAGGCGGCAAGCGTGTCGGAGAGGGAGGCGGAGCGGTCGCGTGGCTGCGCCGGCAGCGAGAAGGTCTGGTAGAGGACGCGCTCATAGGGTCCGTCGCAGATCTCGGCGTAGCCCCAGCCCTCATTGCCGACGAGAAGTTTTGGCGGGTTGCCTGGAACGATAACCAGCAAAGTCTCCTCGAAACGCGGGTCGTAACCGCTGAGATAAGCGACATTGGCGGCATGCTCGCGGTCGCCATAGACGGCGAAGGCGTCGAGCCCGGCTTCGGCGCCGCGCGCCAGCAGAGCCTCGATGCGCGCTTCATAGGTCCGGCGCGCAAGCAGTGGCATGGTGGTCGGCTCGCCGAATGCAGGAAGCGCGACGGTCTTCAGGGCGACAGCCGAAACAGGCATGAAGATGGCTCCAATGAATTTCTTTCGGTACGTCAAAGCGGCCGCGCCGCATCGGTGGCCGCAAACGGCGAATTGTGCAATAGGCTTGGCATTCCAACCATGTGATCCTGGGTGATGGCGCCATGAACAGTTTCTCCTCCCGCGTCGCCATTGCTGCCGCAGCGATCCGCGAAATCTTTCCCGAAACGCCGCTGCAGGAAAACGACTATCTGTCGAAGAAGACCGGGGCGCGGGTGCTGTTGAAGCGCGAGGATCTTTCGCCGGTGCGCTCCTACAAGATCCGCGGCGCCTTCAATTTCTTCCGCAAGGCGCTTGCCGCCGGCAACGAGGCCGAGCTTTTCGTCTGTGCTTCGGCCGGCAACCATGCGCAAGGCTTTGCCTTCGTGTGCCGCCATTTCGGCAAAAAGGGCGTGGTCTTCATGCCGGTGACGACACCGCAGCAGAAGATCGACAAGACGCGGCTGTTCGGTGGTGACTTTGTCGAAATCCGGCTGGTCGGCGATTTCTTCGACGACTGCTACCGCGCCGCCTTCGAATTCACCGAAAGTTCCGGCGCGCATATGGTGCCGCCTTTCGACCACAAGGACATTATCGAGGGGCAAGCCACCGTTGCCTATGAGATCGCCGACCAGATGCCCGGCGCGCGCATGCCCGACATCATCATGCTGCCGGTCGGCGGCGGCGGCCTGGCGGCCGGGGTGACGCACTATTTCGCCGACCAGCAGCGCGAAGCCCGCTACGTCTTTTGCGAGCCGGCCGGGGCGCCGAGCCTGCATGAGAGCCTGGCCAGCGGCAAGCGTATCAAGCTCGCCAATGTCGACAATTTCGTCGACGGCGCGGCGGTGGCGGAGATCGGCCGCGAGCCGTTGCGTTACCTGAAGGAGTTCGCCGCTGACGCCGTGCGGCTGATCCCGGAAAACCGGCTCTGCGCCACCATGATCGAAATGCTCAACATCGAAGGCGTGGTGCTGGAGCCGGCCGGCGCGCTGGCGATCGATGCGCTGAAGGATTTTTCGCGGAAGGAGATCCGCGGCAAGACCATCGTTGCGGTGGTGTCGGGCGGCAATTTCGATTTCGAGCGGCTGCCCGACGTCAAGGAGCGGGCGCTGCGCTTCGAGGGCTTGAAGAAATACTTCATCATCCGTTTCCCGCAGCGGCCCGGCGCACTGCGCGACTTCTTGGAAATGCTCGGTCCCGACGACGACATTGCCCGCTTCGAATATCTGAAGAAATCGGCGCGCAATTTCGGTTCGGTGCTGATCGGCATCGAAACCAAGGACCGGCGCAATTTCGACCTGCTGAAGGCGAATTTCGAGGCCGAGGGCGTCCACTATCAGGACATCACCGACAACGAGACCCTGGCGGGGTTCATCATATGAGCGCCTCGGTCTTTGTTGCGCTGTTTTCCGGCATCAATGTCGGCGGCAACCGGATCGTCAAGATGGCGGAGTTGCGGGCATTCTTCGAGGAACTCGGCTTCACCGACGTCGCCAGCTATGTGCAGAGCGGCAATGTCGTGTTCCGCGCCAAGAAGGGCGATGCGGCCACGCTGACGAAACAGCTTGAGGCAGCGTTCGAGAAGAAATGGGGCTTTCATTCGCGCATCATGGTGCGCGATCTCTCCTGGTTCGAACGGCTGGTAAGTGAAAATCCCTATCCGGAAGTGGCCGGCGACCCGACCAAGCTTCACGCCTATACGCTGGAGCGCCAGCCGACAGCGGACGAAATTGCCAGGCTTGCCGAAAAGTGCACCGGCCCCGAAAGTTTCGAGGTCAAGGGCGACGTGCTCTACCTCAAGGCGCCGGACGGGCTCGGCAAATCGGTGTTCGCCAATCTGATCCCGCGCGTGCTCAAAGTGCCGGGCACCGCGCGCAACTGGCGTTCGGTGCTGGCTCTGCTGGAGATGGCCGGCAAGGCCGGCGCAAAATAGAGTTATGCCGCCGGCGCGTGCTTCCAGTCGAAGATCAGCTCTTCCCGGAAAGCAAAACGCTTGATGTGATCGGCAACCACACTTTGCAGGCGCTCCAGCGATCCGTCTTCATCCGTCGACACCGTGATATGCAGCGCTGCCGCATCGGCATCGAGAACCGTGCGGCCGAGCGACAGATCGATGGTGCCATGGTTCGGGTCGAACTCGACGGGAAATTTGTGCGCCCAATGCTTGCACAGCTGCTGCAGATAGCGGCTGGCATAGGCGGTGGTGACATCGACACGGCTGGTCGGCATGAATGAATTCTCCTGGACGGAGCGCTGGCTTTGACTGGCTCGCGCGTCAGGCAGGTAAATAGGTGCGGTCGCCCGAAATGGCAAAGGCGGCCGGCTTGGTCGCGCGGCCGCCTCGCTCAAGATGGCGTGATCGCTACCATGTGCCGGTGTTGGGCATCGACGCCCACGGCTCGGCCTTGGGCTTGGCCGGTCCCTTCTGCAGCAGTTCGAACGAGATGCCATCCGGCGACTTGACGAAGGCCATGTTGCCGTCGCGCGGCGGCCGGTTGATGATGACGCCATTGTCCATCAGATGCTGGCAGGTGGCGTAGATGTCGTCGACCTCGTAGGCGAGGTGGCCGAAATTGCGGCCGCCCTTGTAGTCCTCCGGATCCCAATTGTAGGTCAGTTCGATCAGCGGTGCCTTTTCGGCGATGCCGCTCTCTACGTCCTCGGAGGCGGCGAGGAAGATCAGGGTGAAGCGGCCCTGCTCGTTTTCGTAGCGGCGCACTTCCTTCAGGCCGAGCTTGTTGACATAGAAATCGAGCGAGACATCGACGTCGGCGACACGGACCATTGTGTGGAGGTAGCGCATAGGATTTCCTCGGGGATGTTTGGGTTGCGAGGCAACATAGGGTCCACCCCGCCGAAGGGCAACGAGCATCGGACCGAAAAAGCGGTAGCCGGTTTTGGAAAAGTCAGATTGCTCTGACAAAAGCGTCGGACGCAAGTGGTTGCCAATTCCGGCAAAATCCTGCGCAAATTGCCGACCGGTTGACGGCCTGGACAGATCGTCATTGCGGCCGGCAGCAACGCCGGCAAACAACAAATCAGCTATTCTTGTATCCAACCGTGAAAAAAGGCACGGCAGGTCTTGCACACCCGGGAAGCGGCGGTGTTAATCTGATGTCAAGAATCACTTGCGGTTTTCTTGAAAAAAAGGGGGCGTTCTTATGGGGGATAGGGCCTCTTCCACGAGGCGGGATGAGAACCTTGACGACGCCTTGAAGCGCGACAGTGGCGGCGATACCGCCGATCTGGTCGAAATCGCCGGCGCCATCAAATGGTTCGACGTGGCCAAGGGCTACGGCTTCATCCTTCCCGATGACGGTTCTTCGGGCGACATCCTCCTCCATGTGACCTGTCTGCGAAAGGACGGTTTCCAGACGGCGTTGGAGGGCGCGCGTGTCGTGTGCCTCGTCAAGCATGGCGACCGTGGCTTGCAGGCGTTCCGGGTGCTGTCCATGGACACCACCACTGCGATCCATCCGGCCGAGATGCAGGAACAGCGCACCCACGTGTCGGTGACGCCGGAAAGCGGGCTCGAAAGGGCGCTGGTGAAGTGGTTCAACCGCACCAAGGGCTTCGGCTTCCTGACCAGGGGCGAGGGCACCGAGGATATCTTCGTCCATATGGAGACGCTGCGCCGCTACGGCATCACCGAACTCAGACCCGGGCAGGTTGTTCTGGTGCGCTTCGGACGCGGTGACAAAGGCCTTATGGCTGCCGAGATTCACCCTGATATGGGGACCTTGCCGGTCGCGCATTAGAGCAATTCCAGGAAAAGTGTGAGCGGTTTTCCGTCCGGAATTGCGTCAAAACAAAAGTTGGAGCGGTTCGCCGTTTCGGTGAAACGGTGAAACGCTCTAGGACGCGAGCCATCCCGACGAATTCGGGACGGCTCTCTTTCTTTGTTTTCTTGGTTTCACCACGATCTTATCCGAATATCTGAGACCACTTTTTGGGATCATGGTTTCCGGTCGAGGATTTCAGATGGCGCACAGGAACTGGCTGACTGCGGGCGCGCTCTGCGTCATCGTTGCCGTGGCCGCCGGCGCCTATTTCTATTCGGGGCAGCCGACCGCATCCCAGCAGGCTCCCGCCGGCGACAGCCAGGCGATGATCCTTCCCGTCGATCCAACACCGCTGGTGGTGGCGACGAAAGGCGGAGACAAATCCTTCACCATCGAGGTCGCGAACACCGAAGCGGAGCGCGAGGCCGGCCTGATGCATCGCCAGGACATGGCGGACGATCATGGCATGCTGTTCGTCTTCGAGATGCAGAAGCAGGTCGGCTTCTGGATGCGCAACACGCCGATGCCGCTCGACCTGATCTTTGTCGGCCAGGACGGCAAGATCCGGGCGGTCAAGCATGGCGAGCCGTTCTCCGATGCCGTCATCTCGCCAGGCGTTCCGGTGCGCTTCGTGCTCGAGCTCAAGGCCGGCATCGCCGCCAAAAACGGCATCGAATATGGCGATCTGCTGCGCCATCCGGCCGTTGGTACGGTGTCCGGGCCCGGCATGCCGCCCCCGGACAAGGGCGATTCGCCCACGCCCGGCGCCGGCTGAGCGGCGTCGATGCAGTTCTTTTCGCATGACGGGTTCGATCTCGCCTTCCTCGACCGCCAGCCGGCGTCGGGCGAGGGCGATCCGGTGCTGATGATCCACGGCTTCGCCTCCAGCCACTATGTCAACTGGGTGTCGCCGGGCTGGTTCAAGACGCTGAACGACGCCGGCTACCGCGCCATCGCCTTCGACAATCGCGGCCATGGCTCGTCGTCGAAGAGCTATGACGAGGCCGACTATACGCCGGCCAAAATGGCCTCGGATGCGGCAGCGCTGCTCGACCATCTCGGCATCGGTCGCGCGCATGTCATGGGCTATTCGATGGGCGCGCGCATCTCGGCGTTCCTGGCGCTGTCCGATCCGGACAAGGTGGCGACGCTGGTCTTCGGCGGCCTCGGCATCGGCATGGTCGATGGCGTCGGCGACTGGGACCCGATCGCCGAAGCGCTGCTGGCCGATGATCCGGCCGCCACCAGCCATCCGCGCGGCCGCTCGTTTCGCGCCTTCGCCGATCAGACACGTAGCGACCGCCGGGCGCTGGCGGCCTGCATCGCAAAGTCGCGTGAATTGCTCAGCGAAGACGACATGACGCGCATCGCCCAACCGACGCTGATTGCCATCGGGACGAAAGACGATATCGGCGGTTCGCCCGACGAGCTTGCCGCGCTGATGCCGAACGCCAGGGCGTTTCACATCGAGGGCCGCGACCATATGCTGGCCGTCGGCGACAAGACCTTCAAGCAGCGCGTGCTGGAGTTTTACGCCGAAAATCCGCTCTGAGGCGGATGGCCGCTATGGTTGATCTTCTCGTTACCTACATGGAGATGCGCCGGGCCGATCTGGCGCCTGCGCGCGTCAAGCCGACAGCAGGCGCCGCTGTGGCACTGGAAAGGCTGGACGGCGCCGGTTACATCAGCCTCTACCGCGCCGTCGGCGAGCCTGTGCAGTGGGACCAGCGGCTGCGCATGGCGGCTGGAGACCTCGAGCGCCTGTTGGCTCTATCCTCGACACACATCCACGTGCTGCGCGTCGAGGGCGTGGCCGCTGGTCTCTGCGAATTCAACGGCGTGGGTCAGCCCGACGTCGAGCTGGTCCATTTCGGACTGGTTCCTGCTTTCCAGGGTCGCAGGCTCGGGCCGTTCCTGCTCGACCGGGCGCTTCGCGCCGTCTGGTCGCATGCGCCGCGAAGGGTCTGGCTGCATACGGACACCTATGACCATCCGTCGGCGCAATCGGTCTATGGGCGGGCAGGTTTCAAGCCGTATGAGCAGCGCATGGAAACTTTTCCAGACTAGCCGGGCCTCCCTCCGGAGTTTCTGGTCAGTCAAACCGCGAGAGCTTCGATCGAGCGCGCGATGTTTTGCCTCGCCTGCGGTTCGAACCGGCGCCGGAATTCATCGGTGTGGAAGATGTGGTCGCGGGCGAGAAAACTCTTCAGGACGGCGGCGCGGCCGGCGCGCCACATCGGCTCCTCGACCCAGGCATATTCCTGTCGGACCGCGTGCTCATAGGCGTCGAACGCAGCCGGCGCGGCGCCCAGGATCGACAGATCCATGTCGAGGAAAAGGCTGGCGTCCCGCAGCGCCGCCGCATCGTCTAACGACGGCAGCTGGTGCGTTGCTGTGGCAAGGATCATCGCAGCGATGCGGCTCAAGCGTTCCGCATCGGTGCGTCCAGCCAGGTCTTTCTCGGCAAGGGCCGCACTTCGCGCCTCATTGTCCTTGGCCTTGCTGTCATAGATGGCGTCGTGGAACCAGATTGCGGCTTCGACGGCTTCGGGGTCGTGCAGCAATGCGCGATAGTCCTCGGCCAGCGCCAGCATCGCCTCGATATGTCTAAGGTTGTGGTAGTGGCGGTCTTCGCCCCGATAGAGCTCCGAGAGTTGCCCCTTCAGCGGTTCGTCGATCAAGTGCTGGTCTTTCAAGCCTGTCATCCGTCCAGTTAACCGATCTCAGCCCCTCGGAGTCAAAATCAATCATTTCGAACCTTGCGCGGGCAGGGGCTCTGGGGAATTCTGCCATTCCATCTCAACTGAGGAGGGTGACATGACGAATACCGTGCCGGGAACGATCGACATGAAGCTCGAGGCCGTCATCATTGCCGTTGCGGATACTGAACGGTCCAAACAGTTCTATGGCGGCCTGGGTTGGCGGCTCGATGCCGACTTCGTCGTCGGCGATGCGTTCCGGGTCGTGCAGTTCACACCACCGGGCTCGCCATGCTCGATCCATTTCGGCAAGGGCCTGACGACAGCCGCGCCAGGCTCGGCCAAGGGGCTTTATCTGGTGGTGTCCGATATCGTTGCTGCGCATG
The DNA here is from genome assembly GCF_057784295.1 of Mesorhizobium sp. CNPSo 4688. NCBI lineage: Bacteria > Pseudomonadati > Pseudomonadota > Alphaproteobacteria > Hyphomicrobiales > Phyllobacteriaceae > Mesorhizobium > Mesorhizobium sp. CNPSo 4688. The sequence continues at coordinate 60,258 of NZ_JBWLUY010000018.1, read as the reverse complement.
CCGAACTCGTGGCGCGCGGCGTCGAGGCGAGCGAAGTGTTTCACCGTGCGGGGCCTGGGCAGCCGCCGGTCAGCGGCAGGCATCCGGAAGGGCGCAGCTATTCCTCCTTTGTCACATTCAGCGATCCGGACGGCAACGGCTTCATCCTGCAGGAAATCACTCAGCGTCTGCCCGGGCGCGTGGACGCCGGCGACACGATATTCACCTCGTCGGGCGAGCTTGCCGCGGCACTGCGACGCGCGGCGGCGGCACATGGCGAGCATGAGAAGCGGACCGGCGGACAGTATGATGTGAACTGGCCCGACTGGTATGCGGAATATATGGTGGCGGAACAGGCCGGAAAGCCGCTGCCGACCTGAATGGCCCGGTATCGCGCGGGTCCGCTGGCCCGTTTTCCGGCGAGCCGGGGATCAAGGGTTCGTTTTCCATGGCGGCTTGAATCCGCGTGAACCAAATCCATTTGATGAGTGACTAAGGAAAATTGAGTTCAATCGTGCTAAGATCTGGCCTATATGTGCGGCCGGACAACAAGCCGGCAGGCCGGAGACGTCGATGAACAGCATTACGATTGCCCGCCCCACAATGGTGCAGCCGGTCGATCCGATCTGGCGCTCGATACGCGACGAGGCGATGGAGGCGGTGAACCGCGACCCGCTTCTGGCGGCGTTCCTCTATTCAACCATCCTCAACCAAGAGAGCCTGGAAGAGGCGGTCATCCACCGGCTGGCCGAGCGGCTTGCGCACCAGGACATCGGTTCCGACCTCATCCGCCAGACCTTCAAGTCGATGCTAGCCGACGACAAGGAATGGTCGTCGATCGTGCGTGTCGACATCCAGGCCTATTACGACCGCGATCCGGCCTGCGACCGCTTCATCATGCCGGTGCTCTATTTCAAGGGGTTCCACGCCATCCAGACGCACAGGCTGGCGCATTGGCTGTGGAATCAGGGCCGCAAGGATTTTGCGCTCTATCTGCAGAGCCGCTCCTCCTCGGTGTTCCAGACCGACATCAACCCGGCGGCCCGCATCGGCAAGGGCATCTTCATCGACCACGCCACCGGCCTCGTCGTCGGCGAGACGGCGGTGATCGAGGACGATGTGTCGATCCTGCACGGTGTGACGTTGGGCGGCACCGGCAAGGCCGGCGGCGACCGTCACCCCAAGATCCGTTACGGCGTGCTGATCGGCGCCGGCGCCAAGATCCTCGGCAACATCGAGGTCGGCCATTGCTCGAAGATCGCGGCAGGCTCTGTGGTGCTGTCGCCGGTGCCGCACAACAAGACGGTTGCCGGTGTGCCGGCCCGCGTCGTCGGCGAGACCGGCTGCGACCAGCCTTCGCGCCAGATGGACCAGCTTTTGCCGTCGCAGTCGATGGACCAGGTCGTCAGCTTCGACATCTGATTTGCACGATCCGGTGTGCCGGGCTGAAGTCCGGCTACCGACGCTGTTGCCCCTTAACTTCGCGTTCTATCCAGCCGGCTTGCCTTTACATCGCCATTGTCGACGTGCCAGAAGCGCGTTCCAACGAGCAAGCCCGACGATCGGAGAAGACTTTTGAAGCCGGACGAAATCAGAAAGCTGGACGCCTATTTCAAGCGCGTCTTCCAGAATCCCAAACTCGAAGTGAAGGCGCGGCCGCGCAAGGAAGATTCGGCCGAGGTCTATGTCGGCGACGAGTTCCTCGGCATCGTCTTCAAGGACGAGGACGATGGCGATTACAATTTCTCGATGGCGATCCTCGACATCGATCTGGCCTGAGCCAGGACTTTGCGGCTGACCGGACCTGCCATGGTGCAGGCCGGCGGCTTTTCATATTCAGAAAATATGCAACGACTTCAGCCAGCTATCTCGCTGTCTTGAGGACACGCGTGGCCTCGGCGACGATTGCCGCGTCAAGCGTCGGCCAGTTGTCCAGAAGTTCCCGGGGAAAGCGGTAGGTCAGGCTGAGGCTGTCGCCGACCTGGATGTCGCGCTCGCAAGGCGCCAGCGATTCCTCGGCACTTGGTCCGCTCAGGCAGCGGGCGACGAACGGATCCTTGCCGGCGCGGCCGGCAACCGCAAGCACCTCGTTGAGATAACCTGATTTTTCGCTGAAGCCGTAAATCATCGTGCCACCGGGGCCGGGCGTTCCGGGCTGGCGGATCAGCGCGCTGTAGATCGGTGCGAAACGGCCGCTCATGTCGCGCGACATCATCTGCGGTTCGAACGACAGGAAGATGATGTTTTTGGCCGTTCCCGTGTGGTTGAAGTCGTCGCGGGCGGCTTCGCTGTAACCCTCCATCTGGGGATAGCGCAGATAGAGGTCGAGGCGCGAAGCGAGGCCGTCGCGGCGCGCCTGCAGGAAGCGGATGGCGTTGGCCGGCACGGCAATGACATTGTTGCCGATCACCACCCGATGGACCGTGGTGTCGTCGGTATAGCCGGCCATGGCGATCGAGCGGCCGAACCATTTGCCGCCAAGGCTGATCGCCAGCGACAACAGAGCCAGTGCCGCAAAGGCATAAAACACTCGCTTCATCAGCACGGAATCGACGACGTTGAATTCTTCGGCGGTCGCTGCCTGCTTCATTGCAATCCCCATAATGGCCGCTCCTGTCCTTGGACGGCACACACGCCGCGGCATGGCTCTTGCAACGCGGCTGTCGGGTGCAACTGTGCGATTTCATGGTAAACGGAAGGTAAAGATGAGCCCGCTGCTGCTCGTTCTGTTCGCTTTTGCCGTCGGGCTCACCGCCTGCGGGCTTGCCGGATCCGTGATGGAACTGACGGCCGGCCGCCGGCTTGCTTTCGCCGAGCCCTATGTATCGCCGGCGCACATCCTGCGCTCGCTGGCCGCGACGGCCTGCGCCGGGCCGTTCATGCTGGCCAACGATGCGCTGGATGCGCGGCGCGAGGGCCGTATTTCGACGCTAATGCTGATGTCCTGCGGCTGCACCGTGATGGCCTGGGCGCTGGCGCTGGGCATCGTGCTGATCGCCATTGCCTCCTGGGGCGTCGGCTCGCCTGGAGCGGCTCAGCTTTTGGTGGAATCGCTGGCCCGGTATTTGTCTTGAACGGAAAACCACTGCGCGGTTTTCCTTGGATTGTTTTAGGGTTCGTTCCGCCTGAGACGAATCGGAGACTAAAATGCCGACCTATGCGATCGACGGAAAGGCGCCTCGTTTCGAGGATGCCGACAGCAACTGGATTGCGCCCGACGCGACGTTGATCGGCGACATCAAGGTCGGCCGCAACGCCGGCTTCTGGTTCGGCGTGGTCATCCGTGGCGACAATGAGCCAATCGTCATCGGCGCCGACAGCAATGTCCAGGAGCACACGGTGATGCACACCGACCCCGGCTTTCCCCTGACGATCGGGCAGGGCTGCACCATCGGCCACCGCGCTCTGCTGCATGGCTGCACGATCGGCGACAACAGCCTGATCGGCATGGGCGCCATCGTCCTCAATGGCGCCAGGATCGGCAAGAACTCACTGGTCGGCGCCAGCGCGCTGGTCACCGAAGGCAAGGAATTCCCCGATAATTCGCTGATCGTCGGCTCGCCCGCGCGGGTGATCAGGACGCTGGACGAAGCCGCGATCGTCAGGCTGCGCGCCTCGGCCGCGCACTATGTCGCCAACGGCAAGCGGTTCAAGGCCGGGCTGAAAGAGACGTAAAGCTCAGCCGGCCAAGCCTTGTCGCCGGCGGTAAATTGCGCCCAACTTACCGTCTGTCGGAGCCGCGCCCGGCCATCGCATCGCGCAGCAATGAAGCGCCGGCCTCAAAGCCGGCATTGTCGGCTTCCTCGAGGGGCGTCGTATAGTCATCAATCCGCGTTTCGAGCGCCGGGTCGGCGCCTGCCGCCAAAAGAAGGCGGATCGCATCGACACTGCGGATGGCCACCGCATAGTGAAGCGGCGTCCAGTCGTTCACGCCCCGCATGTCGGGGTCGGCGCCACCGTCGATCAGCACCCTGACGACTTCCAGCCTATCGGTTCGGTCGGTGGACAGCGCGGCAATGATTGCCGGAAACCCGCCATGATCCTGGTAATTCGGATTTGAACCGGCATCCAGCAACGTCGAGATAAAGCCGAGGGGGCTCCAATAGATCGCATACTCCAGCGGATGGCCGAGGCCGAGCTCGAACGGCATGCGCTCGTCGAACCAGCGGGGCGAGCCGCCCAATGCTACGCCGAGCCCCTCGAAATCGCCGGCCTTGAAGGCATCGTCAATCGCCTTGAACAGGCGATGGCGCTCGCACCGATCTTCCGGGATTTCCAACATCGCCGTGATCCAGACCAACGGCATATAGTGCTTCGATCTTCTGTGCGTGAAAAGGTGCGTCGCGATCTTCAGGTGCGCCTGGCTTCTGCCTTGCGGTGGAAATGGTGGAGCCGGCCCGGGGACGGGGCCGGCTCCTAAAACCCGGTCGTTGGGGACGGGGAGGGTGGGGACTCGACCGGGCTTTCTCGTCGCGTCCTGAGCGGACGTGATTCTTGTTTAGCGTCCTAACGGACGCTGGCAACCGCGTCGGCGCGGCCGTCATTGATCGTCACCCAGACGCCGGAATTCGTGTCGGACTGGCGCTTCAGATAGGTGTAGTCGGTGTCGGTCCAGGACAGCACCTTGGACTCCAGATTATCGAGGATGAACTCGCCGAGGCTGGTGCGCACAGTCAGCACCGCATGACCGTCGCCGTTCGGCTGGCGCGCTACGGTCATCAACAGATTGCCGGCCGGAACGCCGAGCGCCATCAATTCGCGGCGCTTCTCAAGCGCATAGTCCTCGCAATCGCCGAAGCCGCTGTCGGGGTAGGACCAGACCTCTTCCTTGCCCCACATTTCCATGTCGGTGCGCGGCACGATCCGGGTGTTGACCGAATTGTTGATGCTGACGATCGACGCCCACAGCTTGCGGGTCAGTTCGACCGGCGCCTGCTTGGGTGTGCGCTGCGCGCATTCCTGTGGCAGCTTCTGGCAGAATTCGTAATGACCGACCGGCTGTGTCGTGCGGCCGCCAGTGTGCATGTAGGCCGGTTCCGCTGCTTCCGCCGTTCCCCAAGCGGAAAGCTGCATCGCCATTGCCAAGAGCAACAGCTTGCCCCACGTCTTCGCCATTTGGTCAGTCTCCCCGTTTGAGGAGACAATGACACGGGTCGATTTATTTCACGCAAAAACCCGAAGTAGACATTGAGTAAAACCCCAATAGAATAAGCGTAAAATTTGATCTATTTTAATATAAAATCGTTCAGGTCTCTGCGCAAAAACCACGGTGTCGGGGCGCGGATTTCGACCGGCGCCGTGGATTTGCGGCGTTCCGCACCGCTGCAAGAAAAAGCAGACGGAATGCCAGGTGACAAAAACCGGCCGCGAAGGGCCGGTTCGTTTTTTACTGCATGTTGTCGATCGTTCAGGCGCGCGGCGCGTTGAACTCGGAATCGAGCGTTTCCGGGCGCTGGATGACAGCGAATTCGATGGCGACGCCGTCCTCGAACTGACGCACCACCTGGCCGCGCATGGTTCCAAGCATCACCTGGATGCCGATCGCCGGCTTGACGTCGATCTCGACCGCCGCGCCCGACAGGGACAGGTCGATAATGCGGCACTGATACTGGCGCCCATCGGTGAGCTGTAGCACGCTGGTCGGGTTTCGCGGCGCCACGCGTTCGTGGCGGCGATCTTCCGGCAGATCGAGTTCATGCTTGTTGGCAAGCCAGGTCAGCTGTGCGGCAAGCTTGTCCTTCTTGCGGTCCGAGGCAATGACGGTCATGGCAAAGCCGTCCTGCAAGGTGCGCGTCACCACGCCCTCGATGCGGCCGATATGATCGATATAGGCAATGACTTTTTCGCCCGGCATGCCGACGCGCTCGGTGCGCAGCGCGACATTGCCCGGCGACATGTCGACCACCTGGCACGGGTGTTCGGTGCGGTCCTCCAGCATGAACCGTCCGTAGATCTTAACCCGGACGCGCTGAAAGTTACGCCTTTCGGCGCGGGACGGCGCATATTCGACCGCCGCTGACCTCATGACTGCCTACACCCCGTTGGCATTCCCGCATCGCGCGTGGAACTTCACGCTGAAACGCTACAGCAAATCAGGTTAACAAAGGGGAAAAGCGGGCCGCCGATACTTAAGGTCGGAGCCTGGTTTTGAGCCTAAAGCGCGTCGTGTTTGAACGCATTCAGGCGACATGCACTATTCGCCACGCCCTCCCTCGAACACGACGAGGTGGCGGATGCGTCGCGACCGACCGAGCGCCGAGATGGTCTCCGGCGCTTCGAGCTCGGTAGGAGCCAGCGAAGGAACGGATATTTCCGGCCGGTTTTTCAGGAACATCGGTTCCTTGTCGGGATCGATGACACGGATGGAATCGATCAAGGCGTCGGTGATCGGGTCTGCGCCCAGCCAGAACGGCTTTTCGACGGCGCTGACGACGCCGAGGCAGCGCGGGTTCTCGACACCGCCGTCGAGCGGCAGGGCAAGCAGTTCGAAGCGGTTCGAACGGCCGTTGCGGCTGAACCCCTCATAGGTGATGAGCACTACGGATTTCTGCTCGAAGACGCCGTGAATGAGCCGCGACACCAGCCGCTGGTCCTTTTCGCGCCACAGCGACGGGAAGGAAAAGCCCTTGAGTTCGCGGCCATAGCCGGCGCAAAGCCTGGTGCCGGCAAGCCGGAACACCGCTTCGCCGCGCGTGTCCCTTTCCAGGATGAATGTATCGGCCAAAAGCGCCTTGATGTCGGCCGGTTCGACTTCCGATCGCTTCGGGGCAGGGCGCCCATCACGCAGCCGGTTCCAATATTGGAACAGCGTGATTGATCCGTTCTGGTTCATGCTATGCGGCTCCGCGCGATCTGTCTTTTGGTGTCCCATCGGTGAACAGAAAGGGCGCTCTCCGATGACTTACATGCGGTGCCTCGCAGGATGCGTGCCAGCGTCGTTAACACTTGTTCACGGGTCGGGGACGTTAAGGTTAACAAGTGGTTTACGTTGCGCGCGCGAGGCCGCCATGGCACAGCAAAACCACTCCAGAAGCGGTCGTTTCGCGACGATCGGCAGCACTTCAGTCAAGAGTTTTAGGGGGAGCAGGGGCTCGACCGGCCGTTCAAGGGAAACCTTGGACGGCTTCTTTTTGATTCGCACCCGGTGATTCGCGCGCTTCGAAAACGGTCGAGGGTCTCGACGCCAAGCTTTCTGCCGTCGGCGAGCGATGAACGCGCCGCCACCAGCTGGATCCCTCCAACTGATCCCTTCTCCCTCGCTTGCGGCCAGGGATATCGTCGGGAGGGTGGGCTACCTGTTCCCTGGCCTAACCGCCGCTGATTGCCGTCAGGATAAAAACCTCGGTGCCGGGCGCAAGCCTGGTTTCCAGGGTTGCCTTCTCGCCATCGACGAAAACGTTCATATGGCGGCGGATGGCAGGGCGGGAATCGCACATCCGGTCGCGCATGCCGGGCCAGAGCGCGTCCAACCCTTCGATCATTTCCTTCACAGTCGAGGCCGGCAGTTCGACCCGGCGCGGCGCGCCAGGAAACAGGTCGACGAGCACGCCCGGGAGCCGCGCGATGACATGGTGCACACTGCGGGCGGGGTTGTTCGACATTTGCCCTACTCGCCCAACACCATCGTCTCGACGGACAGAATCTGGGGCAGATGCTGAGCGATCTCCGACCAGTTTTCGCCTTCGTTGGCACTGGCAAAGAGCGAGCCGCCGCTGGTGCCGAAATAGACTCCGGCCGGATCGAGGCTGTCGGTCGCCATAGCCTGCCGCAACACGCCCGCATAGCAGTTCTCCTGCGGCAGACCCTTGCGCTCGTCGAGCCATGTGGCTCCAGCATCCTTCGTCTTCCAGACCGCCGCCTTCGCGTCCGGCACGTAACGGCCGGCGCTGTCGCCGTTGAGCGGCAGAAGGAAGAGCGTGTCGGCGTCGCGCGGATGCGTTGCCGCGGGAAAACCGAAGGTCGATGGAAGGCCCTTCTCGATGCTCTGCCAGTTCTTGCCGCCATCGTCGGAGCGGTACATGCCGCAATGGTTCTGCTGGTAGAGCCGGTCGGGCTTGCCGGGCGCCATCACCAGGCAGTGTACGCACTGGCCGAATTCTGGATAGTTTTGTCCTTCGGGCAGGAAGTCGGCGCGGGTGCCACGGTTGCGCGGCTCCCACGTCTTGCCGCCGTCCCAGGTGTAGAACACGCCTGCGGACGAGATGCCCACCCAGATCTGCTCCTCGTCTCTGGGGTGCGTGACGATGGAATGGAGGATGAGGCCCGCGCCACCTGGGTTCCAGTCCTTGCGGCTCGGGTGATGCTGCAGGCCCTCGATGTGGCTCCAGGTGGCCCCGCCGTCGTCGGAGCGAAACAGGCCGGCCGGCTGCACGCCGGCATAGAGGCTGCCGTTGCGCTTGGCGAGGCTCCACACCGCCTTGATCGGTTCCTCGCCAACCGCATAGGCCAAGCCCTCGCTGGAATGCGTCCAGGTCTGGCCAAGGTCGTCCGACTTCCAGACCGCCGGACCGAACCATTCGTTGCCGCCGGCGCCGTAGATCGCCCCGGTCGCGGGGTCGCCGACGACATGGTTCATCGGCCAGTGCTCGCAGAACGGACCGCGCAGCTTCCACGACCCGCGCTTGCCATCGCTCTCGGCGATGAAGGCGCCCTTTTTTGTGCCGATGAGCACGAGGATTTTTTCTGGCATTTTCTCCTCCCGATTGCGCCGCTTTCATCAAGGACGGTGGAGCGCGGGCCTAGCCGACAGGGCCAACGATTTTTTTTCAGTCTAAACCCGTCGAGGCCAAGGTGAGAAGATCTGCCGCCTCCCTGGCTCTGGCATCGGGGATAGCGCGATCTGTGCTGTCATCACCTGCCGCCGGGCTGGAGAGGTGTCAGAGGATGCAGGCAGTTTCAACCGAAGCATCCTTGCTCTAAAGCTCGCGGAACGAATTCCTGGACCCAAGTGAATGAGCGAACCGACAAGCCCCGCCGAGACCGAACAGACCGAAGAGGCGCCGCCGCCGCGCCGCGAGCCGGTGTTCAACCTGCCACCGGTGGTGCTGGCGGTGATCGGCATTTGCGTCGCCGTGTTCCTGCTGCAGCAATATGTGCTGACCGAGGACCAGCAGATAACATTGCTCACCGACGGGGCCTTCATTCCCGTCCTCTACACCGGCCAGTACGGCTTCGACTGGTTCCTCTTCACCCGTCCTTTCACCTATGCCTTCATGCATGGCGGCCTTGCCCACATTGCCATCAACATGGTTGCGCTGGCCGCCTTCGGTTCGCCGCTGGCCAACCGTCTCGGCTGGTTCTGGTTCGCATTGTTTTTCGCCGCCACCGGATTGGCCGCGGTGGTGCTGTTCTGGGCCGTCCATCCATACGGCGAAGCGCCGCTGGTCGGCGCTTCCGGCGCGATATCGGGCATGATGGGTGCTGCGGCGCGTTTCGGATTCCGTACCGACCGCTCGTCCGGCAGGGCTGCCTTTGCCGGTCCCGTGCTGCCGATCGCAATCGTTCTGCGCATGCGCGGCGTCGTCAATTTTCTCGGCGCCTGGATGATCATCAATCTCGTCACCGGCCTCTATGGTCTCGGGCTCGGCGCGCCCGGCCAGATCGCCTGGGAGGCGCATATTGGCGGGCTTGTCGCCGGTTTCTTCGGATTGCGCTGGTTCGACCGGCGCTGGCGGGCGCCTGAATGGGAAATAGCCGACGACCAGCACACCCCCGACCAGCACACTTGAAATGCAACCGTTCACGGCGCACGATGTTCACTCTTATGTGAAGCCGGTCTGGGGGAGCTGGCTAGCCAAGCAGGAGGAGGAGGACGCCATGACGGTTAAGGCAATTCTCGAGAAAAAAGGCCATGACGTGTTCACGCTCGGGCCGAATGTAAAGCTGAGCGAAGCCATTCGAATCCTGGCCGACCACAAGATCGGTGCACTGGTCATCACCAATGGCGATCACAAGATCGTCGGTATCCTTTCCGAGCGTGACATCGTGCGGGTCGTTGCCAAGGAAGGCGCTGCCGCACTTGATATAGCGGTGCGCTCGGCGATGACGCCGAAAGTGAAGATCTGCAACGAGAACCACACGGTCAACGAGGTGATGGAGATTATGACCAAAGGCCGGTTCCGCCATCTGCCGGTGGAAAAGGACGGGATGCTCGACGGCATCGTGTCGATCGGCGACGTGGTCAAGCGCCGTATCGAGGATGTCGAGCGGGAGGCTGAAGAGATTCGGGCCTATATCGCAACGGCTTGACTCGACGAAGAACCCGCCGACCGGAAGACCGGCCGGCGGTATTTTACTCTATCGGTTGTCGAGTTCGGAGCGGACGAGCTGCAGTCCGCGGCTTGTGATGCGGTAGGGGCCGCCATCGCAAGACGAAACCGCCTTCCTCCGCCTCAGTTTTCGAAACAGATCGAGATCGACGCCTGGATAGTGCCAGCCGTCGCGGGTCATGCATTTGACCGACGCGATCCGTCTTTTGTGGTTCTTTTCGACTTCAATGCGCCCGCCCTGTGCGAGCAGGTGCAGGATGAGCTGTTCAGTGCGCGAAATATCCATTGGAGAAATTCCCGGGAAAACGAAAAATGCCGCCGCCGCGAAGCTTCGCGGCACGGGGTTTCAGGTCTTCTTGCCCTGCCTCGCTAAGAGGTCAGGGCCCTACCGGGACTGAGCGTAAGTGGACATCCACTCTCCATTGGGATGGGCGTCCTATAGGCGAAAGCGGCCGAAAAGGCCAGACTGCGGCTTTGGCCTTGTCTCTTTTGGCGGTTTGCACTAGCGAAGTTTTCACATCCAAATATGCGTCTCACGCATATCCGAGAATTCTAGGTACGCAGGCCACCATGACCCTCATCGATACCCGTACGCCCGACGCCAAGCGCCTGATCTCCGGCGCCACCGGCGATTGGGAAATCATCATTGGTCTCGAAGTGCACGCGCAGGTCATCTCGGAAGCAAAATTGTTTTCCGGCGCTTCGACCGCTTTCGGTGCGGCCCCCAACGCCAATGTCAGCCTGGTCGATGCGGCCATGCCGGGCATGCTGCCGGTGATCAACGAGGAATGCGTCAAGCAGGCGATCCGCACCGGTCTCGGGCTGAAGGCGCAGATCAACCACAAGTCGGTTTTCGACCGGAAGAACTATTTCTATCCGGATCTGCCGCAGGGCTACCAGATATCGCAGTTCAAGCAGCCGATCGTCGGCGAGGGCACGGTGATCGTTTCTGTCGGCCCCGACCGCCAGGGCGAGTTCGAGGATATCGAGGTCGGGATAGAGCGGCTGCACCTGGAGCAGGATGCCGGCAAGTCGATGCACGACCAGCATCCGACCATGTCCTATGTCGACCTCAACCGTTCGGGCGTGGCCCTGATGGAGATCGTCTCCAAGCCTGACCTGCGTTCCGGTGACGAGGCCAAGGCCTATGTCACCAAGCTGCGCACCATCATGCGCTATCTCGGCACCTGCGACGGCAACATGGACGAAGGCTCGATGCGCGCCGACGTCAACGTCTCGGTACGCCGGCCCGGTGGCGAGTTCGGAACGCGCTGCGAGATCAAGAACATGAACTCGATCCGCTTCATCGGCCAGGCCATCGATTATGAGGCGCGCCGCCAGATCGCCATCCTGGAGGACGGCGGCAAGATCGAGCAGGAAACGCGGCTGTACGATGCGGTCAAGGGCGAGACGCGCTCCATGCGTTCGAAGGAAGAGGCGCATGACTACCGCTATTTCCCCGATCCCGATCTTTTGCCGTTGGAATTCGACCAGGCCTATGTCGATGCTTTGGCGAAAAACCTGCCGGAGCTGCCCGACGACAAGAAGGCGCGGCTGGTCTCTTCGCTCGGGCTGTCGACCTACGACGCCTCGATCCTGGTGTCGGAAAAGCCGATCGCCGACTATTTCGAGCAGGTGGCCAGCGGCCGCGACGGCAAGCTTGCCGCCAACTGGGTGATCAACGATCTGCTCGGCCAGCTCAACAAAGCCGGCAAGGACATTGAAAATGCTCCTGTCACACCGGAGCAGCTCGGTGCCGTCATCGACCTGATCAAGGAAGGCACCATCTCCGGCAAGATCGCCAAGGATCTGTTCGAGATCGTCTGGAACGAGGGCGGCGATCCGCGTCAGCTGGTCGAAAGCCGAGGGATGAAGCAGGTCACCGACACCGGCGCCATCGAGAAGGCCGTGGATGAGGTCATCGCCGCCAACCCCGACAAGGTCGAGCAGGCGCGCGCCAAGCCGACCATGGCCGGCTGGTTCGTCGGCCAGGTGATGAAGGCCACTGGCGGCAAGGCCAACCCGCAGGCGGTCAACGATCTCGTCAAGGCCAAGCTCGGTATCGAGTAAAACGATGTTCGTCCGCACCGCCGGGGAACGCGACCTTGCCGCCATCCGCGCGCTGCTGGTCGAAACCTGGCATGCAACCTACGACGCCATCTATGGCCCCAAGCGGGTGACCGAAATCACCGACGATTGGCATTCGATCGCATCGCTCAAGGCGCGGCTGACGCGGCCGAATTCCGAGTTCCTGGTTGCCGATGACGGCAAGCGCATCGGCGGCATGGCTTTCGCCGCCGCTACGACGGATGCGAAGATCGTGCTGTTGAACCAGCTCTATGTCCTGCCCGCCTGCCAGCGGCAAGGCATCGGCAAGGCCTTGCTGGACGAGGTCGAGGCCAGCTTTCCCGAGGCAAACACGCTGCGCGTCGAGGTGGAAGAAGCCAACACGCCGGCCATTGCTTTCTACCGTTCGAGGGGATTTTTGCCGGCCGGCAGCACCGCAGATTGCGGCGGCGGTTCGGGATTGCCAGCGCTGATCTTCGAGAAGCCGCTGGGATAGGTGGCTGACGGCGCGGATCAGGCCGAGCGCAGCGGCGGCGTCAACTCGCGCATCAGGAGTTGCAGCTCGCGCTGATCGCCGGTGGCGGTCTTGTCGAAGATGGTCGCCAGCTGTGATTTGATGGTGCCGTCCGAGACGCCGCTGGCACCCGCGATTTCGCGCCGCGTCCGGCCGGCGAAGACATGGCCGGCGACGCGCTTTTCCGCCGCGGTCAATCCGAACAGCGCGGCGATCGCCTCCAGCGCCGGCACGGGTGCTGCGCCGGCGGCGGCAATGAAGATGGCGGCGGCGGCGCGTTGCGACATGCGGGCCGAAATGTCGCGTCGCGCCAGCGGCATGACATGCGCCACCGCCGGAACCATGGACCGGACCAGGGGGATGTTGATGCCTGACGGCCCGAGCGCGAATTCGTCGCGCGTGCCGAGCTGCACGGCGCGGCCAATCGCCGTGTTGGCATTCGCGTAGGCGAAGGAGAGATGGCCGCGAACCGAGGACATCGGGGTGTTCTCCGTGAGCAACGCCTCGGCTGCCGGATTGGCGAAGATGATCTGCATGTCGTCTGCGACGATCAACACCGGATGGTCTAGGCTCTCGATAATCGAGCGGAAGATGTCAGCCTTGCGCCGCTCGGCCTCGAACAGGTCGCCGATCGTCACTGCGCGCCGGACGTGAGGTGCGAGCGTCGAAATCAGATCGAGATCCCTGGCCGAAATCTGGGGCCTGTCCTTGTCGGTCACCACCATCAGCGTGCCGGTGCGAGTAGGCTGCTTCATCAGCGCCACCCAGAAGAAATCGTCGAGCCGGTTGGGTTCCACCCACTCACGCACGATGCGGCTTTCGATCCAGTTCTGCCGCGCGTCGGGGCCTTGCAGCGCATAGACGCTATCGACAGTGAACGGCATGTCGATGTCCATCTTCGGCAGCGCCTTGAGGAACGGCACTTCGGAGGCATAGTCGCGCTGCAGCGACTCGAGCAGGGCCGGGTCGCCGCAACACATCGAAAACCGAGCCGAATTGCTTGATGTGTCGACGACCGCCAGCATGGCAAGCCGGCCGATCGCCAATTTGCAGATTGATTCAAGCGTCGACTGCCACCGGCCGACATCGGCAATCGAATCGTAAATTGCCTCCACGATCTGCGGCAGAGCGCGACCGTTGATGTTGGGCTGGATAGACATAGAGCCTCGTTTGCATCGCAGCGTAGTGGCAGGTCACACATTATCTCTGCCTAAGGTAACACAACATTGCCGGGTTACGCCGCGTCTGTGAAACATCTCACAGCGACGTTTTGGTGTGTTATCGCTATCAGACCAGCCGATATGACCCTGAATCACCGCTGTTTACGGGTGCTCGCGCCAAGCTGCGATACAAATCAAATTGAACGGATTTGGAACTTTTTCAGGGAATAAATGAGGAAACTTCCACATTGTCGATCAGTCTGGTCTTGCCAAGCCAGGCCGCAGCGAGGAGGCGGCCATCGCTGTCACGCCGCCAGGGGGCAAGGGTCAGGCTTTCGCGCGCGGCGACATAATCGACGCGGTCGAAGCCTGCCTCGAGAAGCGCGGCGGCAGCCTTGGCGGTCACGCTGCTTTCGTCTGTGCCGGCTGCAAGCGCCGCCGCCGCCTGACGCAAGATGACATTGAACTGGCGTGCGACATCGAGTTCGGCGGCGCCGAGATAGGCATTGCGCGACGACATAGCGAGGCCGTGCGCGTCGCGCACTGTCGGCGCGCCGACAATCTCCACCGGCAGGTCGAGATCGCGGCAGAGTTTTCGGACGACGCAAAGCTGCTGGTAGTCCTTTTCGCCGAAAATGGCGAGATCGGGCAGGGCTTGCAGAAACAGCTTGGCCACGACCGTGGCGACGCCCTCGAAGAAGGTCGGCCGGAAGTCCGATTCCAGTCCCGAAGACGGGCCGCCGACCGATATCCTAGTCGCAAAACCCGCCGGATACATCTCGGAAACCGTCGGCGTGAAGGCAAGATGGGCGCCGGACAGCGTCAGCCGATCGAGGTCGCGCGCCAGCTGGCGCGGATATTTGTCGAGGTCTTCGGTGGGGCCGAACTGGGCAGGATTGACGAAGATCGAGACGATGCAGCGATCGGCCGTCGAAAGCGCGGCCCTGACCAGCGAGATATGGCCGTCATGCAGCGCGCCCATGGTCGGCACCATGGCGACCGTGAGGCCGTCGCGCCGCCAGTCGCGGATCGCGGTGCGAAGGGCAAGCACAGTGTCGACCACGACAGGCTGGTTCATGCGTTGTCCTTGCCCGTTTTGGCTGAAAAGACATGGCCCGCTCCCGGAAAGGTGCGACTGCGCACCTCCGCCGCATAGTGCGCGGCGGCATCGGCGACGACGCTGCGCAAATCGGCGTATTCCTTGACGAATTTCGGCACCCGGTCGACCGTCAGGCCGATCATGTCGTCGATGACCAGGATCTGGCCGTCGCAATCGCTGCTGGCGCCGATGCCGATGGTCGGAATGGCGATGCGCCGGGTGAGGTCGGCGGCAACAGTCTCGACGGTGCCTTCGATGACCAGCGAGAACGCGCCCGCCGTCTCGACCGCGTCGGCGTCGCGCATGAGGGCAGCGACATTCTCCGGCGTGCGGCCCTTGATCTTGTAGCCGCCGTCCTTTTCCACCGACTGCGGCTGCAGGCCGATATGGCCCATCACCGGAATGCCGGACGCGACGATTGCCCCGATCTGGCCGGCCACGTCAACGCCGCCTTCCAGCTTCACCGCCTGGCAGCCGGTTTCCTCGACGATGCGGCGCGCCGAGGTAACGGCTTGCTCGACTGACGTCTCATAACTGCCGGCCGGCATGTCGATCACCACGCAGGCCTTTGCCGAGCCGCGCATCACCGCCTGGCCATGGGCGATCATCATCTCCAGCGAGGCGCCGAGCGTGGTCTCGTGGCCGTGCAGCACCATGGCAACGCTGTCGCCGACCAGGAGAAGGTCGACATGCTCGTCGAGCAGGCGGGCGATGGGATAGGTGTAGGCGGTCAGACAGACGATCGGCACGCCGCCCTTGCGGGCGCGAATCGCCTCCGCGCTGATCCTGACGGCAGCTTTGGCCATTCCTCACCTCCCGCAGCCGGCGTTGACCAGCGCCGGCTGCGCAGAGCTTTAGGAACACACAGCCGGCTTGGCAAGCGTGCTGTTCGCACTTGCGAAATGATCAGCGGACAGCAGAGGCTTTCGCCATGCCGTCAGTGCCGCAGTCGCCGCAAAACCCTTGCCTTCGCGATGGCCTGACGCCATAAGCAGGGAAGCAGGCACCGCCGCGCCCGCCGCGAGGATTTTTGATGAAAACCTTCCTTACGCAGTTTTTCACCTGGTGGAACAGCCAGACGCTGGGAACGCGTTTCCACACCTGGCGCCACGGCATCAAGGTCGGCCAGGACGCGACCGGCAATGTCTACTATGAGGGCGGCGTCGATTCGGAAGGCCGCACCCGCCGCTGGGTCATCTACGCCAACTATTCGGAAGCCTCGGCGATCCCTCCGGGCTGGCACGGCTGGATCCATCACCGCGTCGATGTCGCGCCGCCGAGCGACGATTATCGCCCGCGCGAATGGGAAAAGGCGCATGAGCCGAACCTCACGGGAACGCCGGCCGCCTATCGCCCGAAGGGTTCCGTGCTCACCAATCAGCACCGTCCGCAGGTGACGGGCGACTATGATGCGTGGACGCCTGGTTCTTGACCACAGGCCGGTCTTTTGTCGCCACAATTGGCGTTTAGCTGCTTGTTGGTATGACAACGGCGACTAGCCTTGGGCGTGACAGAATCACCCAGGCCCAAACCACCGGTATATCAGCATGAACATTTTCAGCCTGACATCGATGGCCGGACTGACGGCAGTTGCCGCTGTTGCCATGTGCCCGACAGCGTTTGCGGCAGCCCAGGAGCCCGCCGCGGCGCCGGCAATCTCGGAACGTATCACCAACCCGGTCGCCCAATTCGCCGGCATCGACAAGATCACCGGCCGCATCATCACCTTCGATGTCTATATCGACGAAACGGTGCAGTTCGGCGCTTTGCAGGTGACGCCGCGCATCTGCTATTCGCGGCCGGAGAACGAGGAACCAAAGACCGATTCCTTCGTCGAGGTCGACGAAATCACGCTGGACCGCAAGATCCGGCGTATCTTCACCGGCTGGATGTTCGCCGAAAGCCCCGGCCTCAACGCCGTCGAGCACGCCGTCTATGACGTCTGGCTGAAAGGCTGCAAACAGAAGTCGGATGTGCCGCCGCCCGACGCGGCCAAGGCCGAAACCCCCAAGGTCGATGCCTCCAAGCCGAAGCCCGCCGCTGCTCCGGCCGTGGAACAGCCAGACCCCACGGAGCCCGACGCGACCGACACCAACTGATCCTCCGGAACCGTCGTGGCCACCACGCGTTTGGCCATGAACGACCGCGCATTTATGCGCTTGGAGGATTTTGCGATGTCAGATAGCAAGCGGATCACGGCCAACAAGAAAGAACTGCTCGACCTCGAAAAGGGGTTCTGGACGGGCGACTCGGCCTATTACGCGGCCAACGCCGACACCGAATGCCTGGTGGCATTTCCTCAGATGGCAAAGGCGATGGACAATGCCGACCTCGCCAAGACCGCGACCAAGCCCAACCGCTGGCGCGACCTGCAGATCGACCTCAAGGGCATCATCGAGCCCGGCAGCGACATTATCATGCTGACTTATGAGGCTCATGCGACACGGGAAAACGGCGAAGCCTACGCGGCTCTGGTCAGCACCGGCTATGTTCATCGGGTCACCGGATGGAAGATGATGTTCCATTCGCAGACGCCGATGGAGACCACAGCGAAAAGCTGATCACTCAAGCCGTCGATGAGTGAGCCGGGCACGTCCGGTCTCCCGTTCAGGGATAGAAAACGGCTTCCCCCTTCAGGGCGTCGGCCAACATCTTCTCGTATTTGCCACGCGGCACGTCGACCGCGCCGAAACGCCTGAGGTGTTCGGTGGTGAACTGCGTGTCGAGCAGCGCGAAGCCGCGCGCCTTCAACCGCTCGACGAGATAATAAAGGCAGGTCTTGGACGCGTCGGTCTCCCTAGCGAACATGCTTTCGCCGAAGAACACCCGTCCCAGCGACACGCCATAGAGGCCGCCAACCAGCCGTTCTTCGCGCCATGCTTCGACCGAATGGCAATGCCCGAGACGGTGCAGCTCGACATAGGCTTCGCGGATCGGCGCGTTGATCCAGGTCGAGCGGCGCTCCTCGCGCTTTTCGGCGCAGCCGTCGATCGTCGCCTCGAAATCGAAGTCGAAGCGGATGTCGAAAGGGTGCTTGCGGATCGTCTTCTTCAGGCTCTTCGGCGTGTGGAACGCCTCGAGCGGGATGATGCCGCGCGTCTCCGGCCGCACCCAGAACACCTCAGGGTCCGAAGCGCTCTCGGCCATCGGGAAGACGCCCGAGGCATAGGCCTTGAGCAAAAGGTCGGTCGGAATGCGATAGCCGGGCGCGTAGGGGCGGGTCATCGCGGCATCATAGCGGCAATTTGGGCGCTATTCCTCTTTGGCCAGATACTTTTCCAGCCAGTGGATGTCGTAGTCGCCATTGGCGATGTCGGCATTGCCGACCAAGTCGCGAAACAGCGGCAGCGTTGTCTTGATGCCGTCGACGACGAACTCGTCGAGCGCCCGGCGCAGCCGCATCATGCATTCGACGCGGTTGCGTCCGTGCACGATCAGCTTGCCGATCAGGCTGTCGTAATAGGGCGGGATCTTGTAGCCGGAATAGACGCCGGAATCGACGCGGATGCCGAGGCCGCCAGGCGTGTGGAAATGGGTGATCGTGCCGGGCGAGGGCGTGAAGGTGCGCGGATCCTCGGCGTTGATGCGGCATTCGATGGCATGGCCGTTGAACTTGATGTCTTCCTGGCGCACCGAAAGCCCGCCGCCTGAGGCGACGCGGATCTGCTCGTGTACGAGATCGATGCCGGTGATGGCTTCCGTCACCGGATGCTCGACCTGCAGGCGCGTGTTCATCTCGATGAAGTAGAACTCGCCGTTCTCGTAGAGGAATTCGATGGTACCGGCGCCGGAATAGCCGAGGTCAGCGATGGCCTTGGCGCAGATACCGCCGATGCGGGCGCGCTCCTCGGCGTTGAGGGCCGGCGATGGCGCCTCTTCCCAGACCTTCTGGTGGCGGCGCTGCAGCGAACAGTCGCGCTCGCCGAAATGCACGCCGCGGCCGGCGCCGTCGCCGAACACCTGCACCTCGATGTGGCGCGGCTTTTGCAGGTATTTTTCGATGTAGACGGCATCGTCGCCGAAGGCGGCACCGGCTTCCGTGCTCGCTGTCTGCAAGGCGATCTCAAGGTCGGCCTCGGTAAGAGCGACTTTCATGCCGCGCCCGCCACCGCCCGCCGACGCCTTGATGATCACGGGATAGCCGATCTCGGCGGCAATGCGCTTGGCTTCCTTCTGATCGGTGACGGCGCCGTCCGAACCCGGCACCACCGGGATGCCGAGACGCTTCGCGGTGCGCTTGGCCTCGATCTTGTCGCCCATGATGCGGATATGGTCGCCGGACGGGCCGATGAAGGTGATGTTGTGGGCGGCCAGAATGTCGGCGAACTTGGCGTTCTCCGACAGGAAGCCATAGCCTGGATGCACGGCGTCGGCGCCGGTGATCTCGCAGGCGGCGACGATCTGGTGGATGTTGAGATAGCTGTCTCGCGACGGTGGCGGGCCGATGCACACGCTCTCGTCGGCAAGCCTGACATGCATGGCGTCCGCATCGGCGGTCGAATGCACCACCACGGTCTGGATACCGAGTTCCTTGCAGGCGCGCAGCACCCGAAGCGCGATTTCGCCGCGATTGGCGATGAGGATCTTCTGGAACATCCGGCCCGCTCTACTCGATCACGACGAGCGGCATGCCGTATTCGACCGGCTGGCCGTCCTCGAACAGGATCGCCGTCACCGTGCCGGCGCGCGGCGACGGGATCTGGTTCATTGTCTTCATCGCCTCGATGATCAGCAGCGTCTGGCCTTCCTTGACCTTCTGGCCGATCTCGATGAAGGCCTTGGCGTCGGGCGAGGGGGCGAGATAGGCGGTGCCGACCATCGGCGAGGGGACCGCGTTCTTGGACGGATCGGCCGCCGCGGGTGCAGCAGCGCTCGCCGCGGGCTGCGCTGCCGGCGCATAGCCTGCTTGAGGTGCCGCAATGGCGTGGACGGCGGCCGGCGCCTGGCGCGATACGCGCACCTTCAGGTCGCCGAGCTCGACCTCGATCTCGGTGAGGTTGGTGTCGTTCAGTATGCCCGCCAGATCGCGGATCAGTTGCTGGTCAACACCGGTCTTCTTTATCGACATTTTCGAGCCTTCTGTTTGTGGGCCGGTCATAGGCGTGCCGCCAGCGCCTGCAGCGCCAGCGAGTAGCCAAGCGGCCCGAACCCGCAGATCATGCCGACAGCGACCGGCGCAACCATGGAGACGTGGCGGAATGGTTCCCGCGCGTGGATGTTGGAGAGGTGAACTTCGGCGACGGGCAGCGGCGCGATGGCGCGGATGGCGTCGTGAATGGCGATCGAGGTGTGGCTGTAGGCACCCGGATTGATGACGATGCCGGCGGCCTTGTCGCCGGCCTCCTGGATCCAGTCGACGAGGTCGCCCTCATGGTTCGACTGGCGAAAATCGATCTCGAGGCCAAGTGCGGCGCCTGCCTGCTTGCAGTCGTCGGCGATCGCGGCAAGCGTCTTGCCGCCATAGATGCCGGGCTCGCGCTTGCCGAGCGCGTTCAGGTTGGGACCGTTCAGGACGAAAATCGTTTTCAAAAATGCCGACCTTTTCCCAGCACCTGCCTCAAGCCGGCGCGCAGGGCCTTCTATAATGGGCATAGTCGCCCGCGGAAAGAGCGCAAGTGCGATCTTTCACTGTCCACAACAGGCCGAAATTTGCCCGTGAGAGATAGGCTCGCGCGCAAGATCAGAGGGCGGCTTTCGCCGCCTCGATCTTTTCGGCCAGCACTTCCTGGCCAAGCGCACCGAACACCACCTCGTTGCCGACCACGTAGGACGGCGTTCCAGTGATGGCCAGCTTGTTGGCGAGGTCGAAGGTCTTGGAGAAAGCCTCGGTGATGGTCGGATCCTTCATCTTCTCGCGCAACTCCGCCTCATCGGCGCCGAGCGACAGCGCCACCTTGATGGCCGCAGCCTCTGTGGCGCGGCCCTGGCCGCCGAGCAGCGCATTGTGGAACTCGCCATACTTTTCCGGCTTCATCAGGTGGAAGGCCATCGAGACGACGCTGGCCTTCTGCGAATCCGGGCCGAGGATCGGGAATTCCTTGAGCACGAAGCGCAGGTCCGGATCGGACTTGGTCAGCGCCCGCATGTCCTCGATGGCGCGTTTGCAGAAGCCGCAATTGTAATCGTAGAACTCGACGATGGTGACCTTGCCCTTGGGATTGCCGACAACGCCGTCGAAGGCCGAGTTGAAGATTTCATCCTTGGCCTTGGTAATGACGCCGAGTGCGGCAATGCGCTGCTCTTCCTTCTGCTTGGCCTCCAGCGCGTCCTGCACTTCGAGCAGCACTTCCGGGTTTTTCAACAGATAGTCGCGGATGATGCCCTCGACCTCGGCCCGATCGATCTTGGTGTCCGAGGATGCGGTCTGGACGATCGCGGTATCGGCCTTTGCCACCTGCGGACTGCCGGCGACGAACCCGAAAGCCAGCATGGCAAGAGCAGCCGCCACTCCCGTCGTGCCTAGCAATATTGCCTTGTTCATCGTCTGATCCTCTTACCGGTTCCGGTCTATTTTAGTCGCTGCGAGCGACCGGAAGGTTCATTTCTTGAGTTTGCCTGAAGGGTTGTAGTTTATGATGTCCTGCGCGCGAATCCAGCCGGGCTCGCCGCGCTTCAAGTCCTTTTGCGCGCGCATGGCAAAGATTTTCGCATTCTTGTAGTCGCCGGAATAGAAATGGCCCTCGGCGGTGGCGAGCTCCGCGGCCGGTATGTTACCGAGTTCGCCATAGGCCTGGGCCAGATAGCGGTACCCGGCGGTGTTTTCCTTGTCGCGCCCGAGACCGGTGTTGATCTGCACCACCGCCTTCTTCAGTGAATCGGGCGTGCCGATGGCCATCAGCGCCTGGCCGAGGGACACGGGCAACAGGCCCGACTTCACCGGATCGAGGCTGACCGCCTTGGCATAGGCATCCGCCGCGTCCTTCGGCTTGTTGGCCTTCATCAGGATATCGCCGCGCAATTCCTGGAAATAGGGGTTCTTCGGCTGTTCCTTGATCAAGGCGTTGGTCTTGGTGAGCGCCGCACCGAGATTGCCGTAGAGATAGGCCATCTGCGCCTCGCCATAGCGCGATGGGAGGCTGCCCGGGGCCTTGCGCATCAGCCGCGTCGCGGCGGCCTGGCCGCCCATATAGGCGGCGATCTTGATGCGCATCATGTCGTGCCGCTGCTGCAGGGCGGGCGGATCGACCTTGTCGACATTGG
The DNA here is from genome assembly GCF_057784295.1 of Mesorhizobium sp. CNPSo 4688. Taxonomy (NCBI): domain Bacteria; kingdom Pseudomonadati; phylum Pseudomonadota; class Alphaproteobacteria; order Hyphomicrobiales; family Phyllobacteriaceae; genus Mesorhizobium; species Mesorhizobium sp. CNPSo 4688. The sequence goes on along the minus strand of NZ_JBWLUY010000018.1, from coordinate 37,971 downwards.
GGCTTTGCTTGACCAGCACTTCGAGATTGGCGATGCGCTCCTGCGGCATCGGATGGCTGATCCGGTAGGGATCGACCTGCGTGCCGGACAGCGACAGGGCGTTCTGGAAGCGGGCGAAGGTCTTCAGCATGCCCATGCCGGACTGGCCGGTGGCATTGAGATAGGTGATGGCCGAGCGGTCGGCGGTCGACTCTTCGGTGCGCTGGTAGGCAAGAATGCTGCGCTGCGCCATCTCGCCGCCGCCGGCGGCGACACCCATGCCGGCACCGGCAAGGCCGCGGCTGTTGGTGGTGGCGCCGGCAACGATGGCGCCGGCGCCAAGCAGCGTGGCGATGATGGCCATCGTCTTGGCGCGCTCGAGCTGGTCACGCAATTTCTGCTGATGGCCGCCGGCGATGTGGCCGGCTTCGTGGGCGATGACGCCGATGATCTCATTGGGCGTTTCGGCCTGCATCAGCGCGCCGGTGTTGATGAACAGCCGGCGCCCGGTGACGAAGGCGTTAAAACTCTGATCGTTGACCAGGACGATATCGACGCCGTCATTGGCAAGACCAGCCGCCTTGAAGATCGGCCGCGCATAGTCGCGCACCAGCGCCTCGATCTCGGCATCGCGCACCACCGGCACGGCCTGCGCGAAAGCAGTCACGGAGCCGGAGATCGCAACAGTGGCGGCGAGCAAAAGCGTCGCGAAGCCGCGCGCTGTCTTCCCGATGGAATATTTTGAAATCGTCGATTTGGGTCGGCTCAGCATGAGGTCCACTGGTAAACGAGCGGGCGAACGATGAAAAGAGTCGGCACCGAAACTAGGCTAACTTGTGATCCTCACATCAATCGGGCATTTGTGGGGCGCTGCCATCCGGGTAGATGATCTGGAGCGGCGGGATCGGGCGGAAAGAGTGAGGTCAAATGGTTGTTTCGCTGTCGCGCCGCGGTGAAGTCGAGCCGTTTCACGCCATGGACATTCTGGCCGAGGCCAACCGGCTGAAGGCGACAGGCGTGCCTGTCGTCTCCATGGCTGTCGGCCAGCCATCCGATCCGGCGCCGGTGGGGGTCAGGGAAGCCGCCGTAAATGCGCTGAAGATCGGTCGCATCGGCTATACCGATGCGCTCGGCCTGGTGGATCTGCGCAAGGCAATCGCCGCGCACTATGGCGATCATTACGGGATCGATGTCGCGCCGAACCGGATTGCCGTGACGACGGGATCGTCGGCAGCCTTCAATCTGGCCTTCCTGGCCATGTTTGATCCGGGCGACCGCGTCGCCATCGCAGCGCCCGGCTATCCCGCCTATCGCAACATCATGGCCGCGCTCGGCATCGAGATCGTCGAGATCGAGCTCGGCCTGGACGCCTATCTGCATGCCGACCATCTCAAGGCCGCACATCGGGAAAAACCGCTGAAGGGCGTGCTGTTCGCGAGCCCTGCCAATCCGACCGGCGCCGTCATTCCCGCCGACGAGCTGTCTGCGCTGGTGACGACGGCCGAAGACCTTGGCATCGCCGTGATTTCAGACGAAATCTATCACCGGCTGGCCTATGCCGCGCCCGACACCACGGCGCTGGCCTATGGCTCGGGCGCAACGGTGATCAATTCCTTCTCAAAATACTATTGCATGACCGGCTGGCGTATCGGCTGGATGGTGCTGCCGGACGCCCTGGTGCGGCCCATCGAGCGCATTGCCCAGAGCCTCTACATCTCGCCGCCGGAACTGTCGCAGATCGCGGCGATCGAAGCCTTCAAGGCGACGGAAGAGCTGGAAGCGGTGAAGGCGCGCTACGCCTGGAATCGCGAGCTGTTGATGCAGCGCCTGCCGGAGCTCGGATTTCCGCTGGCAGCCCCCATGGACGGCGCCTTCTACGCCTTTTGCGATGTCACCCGGCATACCAATGACAGCATGGCCTTTGCGCGCAAAATGCTGGCCGAGGCGCATGTGGCGGCGACGCCCGGCCGTGATTTCGATCCGCTGGCTGGACACCGAACGATGCGGTTTTCCTATGCCGGCAGCCATGACGACATGGTCGAGGCGATGGCGCGCATCGAGCGCTGGCTGAAATAGCGGGGACGACAATGCCGGAACTCGAACAGGCGCTGGCCGAAGTTGCCGCCGAAATGGCTGAGCGAACCGATCGCGGCGAGGTCGCCACCTACATCCCGCAGCTCGGCAAAGTCGACCCGAAGAAATTCGGCATTGCGGCGGTGACAAATGACGGCCGCGTGCTTGTCGCCGGCGACGCCGACCAGGCGTTCTCGATCCAGAGCATCTCGAAGGTGTTTACCCTGACGCTGGCGCTCGGCAATGTCGGCGACGCGCTGTGGCAGCGTGTCGGGCGCGAGCCGTCGGGCAATCCGTTCAACTCGATCGTCCAGCTCGAGCATGAGAACGGCATTCCGCGCAATCCGTTCATCAATGCCGGCGCCATCGTCGTTTCCGACATCCTGCTCGCCGGCCACCAGCCGCGAGAAGCGATCGGCGAGATCCTGCGCTTCATCCAGTTCCTCGCCGACGATGAGACGATCATCATCGACCGCGAGGTCGCGGCGTCCGAACGCGCCACCGGCTACCGCAACTTTGCGCTTGCCAACTATATGAAATCCTTCGGCAATCTTCACCATGCGCCGGAACTGGCGCTGGGCGTCTATTTCCACCATTGCGCCATCGCCATGAGCTGCCGGCAACTGGCGCTGGCCGGTCGCTTCCTCGCCAATGGCGGCAAGAACCCGGCGACCGGCCACTCTGTGGTGTCGGCCGAGCGCGCACGCCGCATCGGCGCCATGATGCTGACCTGCGGCCACTATGACGGCTCCGGCGATTTTGCTTTCCGTGTCGGCATTCCCGGCAAAAGCGGCGTCGGCGGCGGCATATTGGGGATCGTGCCGGGTGTCGCCTCGCTTGCCGTGTGGTCGCCCGGCTTGAACGCCAACGGCAATTCGAAGCTGGGGTCGATCGCCTTGGAAAAACTGGCCAGGACGATGAACTGGTCGATCTTCGCTCCCTGACGGGTTCGGCCATTCCCAGATACGAAAATCCCGCGCCGTCTTTCGAGCGGCGCGGGATTTCTATTGTTCAAGCAATCAGTTCAACTGTCTGAAATTCTTAGAAAAAGCCCTTCCGCTGCCACCAGCCGGCACGCTTCGGCTTTTCCTCGGCCTTTGCCTCGTCGGCAACGCTGGAGGAAACCACCGGCACGACCGGGGTATCCGCCGCGACGGCCTTGCGCCGGGTCGGTCGAGCAGGCGCTTCCTCCTCGACTGGAGCGACAGGCGCAGGCGTCTCCACCTTTGCCGGTGCGACTTCCTCGACTGGGGCAGTAGCCGGCACTTCGGCCACCGTCTCGGCGGGGATTTCGGCCACGGCCTTCTTCGCCCTCGAGGCGCGCTTCTTCTTCGGCTTTTCGGCTGGCGCGTCGTCGTTCGCCGCGGCGGGAGCCGCAGCTTCTTCAACCGCTACTGCCACGACCGGTTCGTTGGCCGTAGCTTCGGCTTCTGCGGCATCGGCCACCGAAACGTCAGCGGTTTCGCCTGCCTCGGCCTCAGTGCTTTCACCGTCTTCGCGGCGATTGCGCTTTCCACCGCGCTTGCCGCGCCGGCGCTTCTTGCCCTGGGCGTCATCCGACGCTTCCACGGTTTCGACGGCGCCAACCGGAGCTTCGCTCTGCGGTCCCGCATCGCCATCGCCTGCTTCAGCGGCCAAGTTGTCGCTTGCAGCAGAGATCGGGGCACCTTCGGCGGCGTGGCCATGCTCGCGATCGCCATGTTCGCGGTCGCGATCCTTGCCGCCGCGCCGCCTGCGGCGCTTGCGGCGCTTGCGGTCGCGGCCTTCGCCGTCCTCGGCCGATCTCGGCTGCTGCTGCGATTGCGGCTGCGCCTGGCGCGGCTGCTCGACCTGCACCACAACCTCGTCGTCTTCCTCCTCGATGACGATCTCGTCCTCGGGCTCTTCGGGCTCGACATAGGCGGGCAGGCTGCGCTGTTCGACAAAGCCTTCCGGCTTTTCGGCAATAGCGCCGCGGAAGATCGCATAGTGCTGCACACCGACCGTGTCATCTGCCTCGATGGTGATGGTCAGGCCGAAGCGGCTTTCGAGTTCCACCAAGGTGCCGCGCTTGTGGTTGAGCACATAGAGCGCGGTCGCTGCCGGCGTCCGCACCGTGATGTGGCTGCGCGAATCCTTGAGCAGGAATTCCTCAATCGCCCGCACCACCATCAGCGCCACCGACGAGTCGGAGCGCACATGGCCGGTGCCGCCGCAATGCGGGCAGGGCTTCATGGTCGATTCCAGCACGCTGGCGCGAATGCGCTGGCGCGACATCTCCATCAGGCCGAAATGCGAGATGCGGCCGACCTGGATGCGAGCCCGGTCGTTCTTGAGGTGATCCTTCAGCCGCTTCTCGACGGAGCGGTTGTTGCGGTTCTCTTCCATGTCGATGAAGTCGATGACGATCAGGCCGGCGAGATCGCGCAGCCTCAACTGCCGGGCGACTTCTTCCGCCGCTTCGAGGTTGGTGTGGAGCGCGGTGTCCTCGATCGAGTGCTCCTTGGTGGAACGGCCCGAATTGACGTCGATGGCGACCAGAGCTTCGGTCTGGTTGATGATGATGTAGCCGCCGCTCTTCAGCGTCACCTGCGGCTGCAGCATGCGGTCGAGCTGTGCCTCGATGCCGTTGCGCACGAAGATCGGCGTCGTGTCGCGGAACGGCTGAACCACCTTGGCGTGGCTCGGCATCAGCATGCGCATGAAATCCTTGGCCTCGCGATAGCCTTCCTCGCCGGAGACAAGAATCTCGTCGATATCCTTGTTGTAGAGGTCGCGCACCGAGCGCTTGATCAGGCTGCCTTCCTCATAAACAAGGGCAGGGGCGGTGGATTGCAGGGTCAGATTGCGGACGTTTTCCCAAAGCCGCATCAAATATTCGTAGTCGCGCTTGATCTCGGCCTTGGTGCGGCTTTCGCCGGCGGTGCGCAGGATGACGCCCATGCCCTGCGGCACTTCGAGATCGGCAACGACCTCCTTGAGGCGCTTGCGGTCGACCGCGCTGGTGATCTTGCGCGAAATTCCGCCACCGCGCGCCGTGTTGGGCATCAGCACCGAATAGCGGCCGGCAAGCGACAGATAGGTGGTCAGAGCCGCGCCCTTGTTGCCGCGCTCTTCCTTGACCACCTGCACCAGCAGGATCTGCCGGCGCTTGATGACTTCCTGGATCTTGTACTGGCGGCGCACCGGCTTGCGGCGGTTGCGCACCTCTTCCAGCGCATCCTCGGCGCCGACCGATTCAATCTCGTGGTCGTCGGGATGCGAGGACTGCACCTCTTCCAGCATGCCGCGATCATTGTCGCTGGAGGTGGATTCGCCGCTGTGATCGGCCGAAACAGTTTCGCCGCTAGCCTCGCTGGAGGCCGCCTCGTCGCCGGCCTCAGCCTGCGGGACGGCTTCGGAGATCACATCCGCTTCGACGCTTGCCGCGATCGATGTCGGGCCGCCTTCTGACGGTTCGGTCCCGGATGTCTCAGTCTCGGAGGTTTCGCTGTCGCTATGCGCGGCGTGATCTTCATGCCCGGCGGTATCAGCCGCGGCATGCTCGAAAGCAGGCTCTTCGGCAACGGCATCGCTGCCGGTGTCGCCATGTTCGCCGTTTTCATCATCGGTACCGGCGTCGCGCTTGTGTTCGCCACGCTCGCGGCCTTTGCCGCCGCGCCGGCGGCCGCGCCGGCCGCGATCGCGGCTCTGGCGGTCGTCGCCGTCATTGTCCTCGTTCTCCTCGTCTTCGGCTTCCTGCGCTTCGGCGCGCAGCAGAGCCTGACGATCGGCGACCGGGATCTGGTAATAGTCGGGGTGTATTTCACTGAAGGCGAGGAAACCATGACGGTTGCCGCCATATTCGACAAAGGCTGCCTGAAGGGAAGGTTCGACGCGCGTTACGCGGGCGAGATAGATGTTTCCTTTGAGCTGCTTCTTGTCCTGGGATTCAAAGTCGAATTCTTCAATACGGTTACCGCGGATAACGACAACGCGTGTTTCCTCCGGGTGGGAGGCGTCTATCAGCATTTTGTTGGGCATTATTTCGTTTCCCCCCGGCAGCCGCCAGCCGCAGCTTGCGAGGCAAAGCCCGCTGCTGCGTGTCTGTGATGTGGGTGCCGGATGTCTGGATGGTTGCTGGCCGCCGCTTGAGCGCCATGGCGGTGCCGCCCGCAGCCATTATGGCGCGGTTTGATGCGGACCTTTCCATGATTGCGCTTGAAGCCATCGTCACCAGCAGAACCTTTTGAACCAAAGCCCGGGCGAACCGGACCAGCTTGTTTGCTCATACAGAGCCGGCACGGGAACAAACCCGGCCGTTTTCCTCACGCAGGCGATTCCCCCGCCACGGGCGCACACCTGCGAAATTCGTCGCGATCACCTGAAGCCTTTTCGCTGGAAGCGAAAGGAGCCGCCTTTCATCTGACCTGTAGCAGGAAGCTGCGGGAGAAGCGGTTCCAGGATTGCAGTGATCCACCATCGCTTTTATGATTTGACGGGGTGGAAGGCAACCCCGATTTCGGATGCCGGCAAAAAGCAGTGCCGTAACGGAAGCACAGGCCTTAATCCTCAATGAAAAGGCTTGGTTAACCTTCTCTGGATACCAATCGTTAATCGAGTCTGCGGCCTGACCGGCATTTCGACCAACCACGCGGGCGCGAGGCGCCAAACCGGGAGCGACTGCAAAGAGATGGGACTGGCGGGCACCACAGACAAGGGCCATGGCCGTGCAGGCCTTTTGCTGCGCGCTGCGATTGTGCTTTTGCTGCTGGCGCTTTGCTTCGGTTTTGCGCCGGGTTCACGCGCGGCCGATGCGCCGCTCGGCGCCACCGCCTACAAGATGGCGGGCGACGCCACCAAGATGCGCATCGTCATCGATTTCGACCGCGAACCCGATATCAAATGGTTCCTGCTGCGCGGCCCCAACCGGCTGGTCGTCGACCTGCCGCGCACACGATTCGCCATCAGCGCGAAGGACGCCAAGGCGCGCGGCCTGGTTAAGGCGGTGCGCTATGGCGATCAGGGCGAGGGATCGCGGCTGATCCTGACCGGCAAGGGGCCGTTCTCGGTCGACAAGCTCGACGTGCTCAAGAACGATGACGGAACCGGCTACCGCATCGCCATCGACATGTCGGCGGCCTCGGATCGCGAGTTCGATGAAGCCCTTGCCAACCAGGCGCTGACCACCGGCTCGACCGTCTCCACCGACAAGGGCGCCAGGGTCGGCACCGGGCCGGTCTCCAATCCGGGGCATCGGTTCACCGTCGTCATCGATCCCGGCCATGGCGGCATCGACGGTGGCGCCGAAGGCCTCAACGGCACCATCGAGAAGAACGTCACGCTGGCCTTCGCCACCGAATTGCGCGACAAGCTCACCGCCGTCGGCAGCTACGACGTGTTCATGACGCGCGAGACCGACGAGTTCCTGCGGCTCGACGACCGCGTGCGCATCGCGCGCCAGCACGAGGCCGACCTGTTGATCTCGATCCATGCCGATACGATCAGCGTCAAGGGTATCAGAGGCGCCACCGTCTACACCGTCTCCGACAAGGCGTCCGATCCGGAAGCGCAAGCGCTGGCCGATCGCGAAAACCTTTCCGACCAGTTCGCCGGCATGGTGATCAAGGACGACAACAAGGAAGTGACCGACATACTGATCGACCTGATCCGCCGCGAGACACATAATTTCTCGATGAGTTTCGCCCACACTCTGGTTGGTCAGCTTTCCACCAGCGTCGGCCTGATCAACAATCCGCAGCGCTCGGCCGGCTTCAAGGTGCTGAAGGCGCCCGATGTTCCGTCGGTCCTGGTCGAGCTCGGCTATCTCTCCAATGCCAAGGACGAAGCGCAGCTGCTCGACGCCGACTGGCGCGGCAAGGCGGCGCAGAGCATCACCAACGCCGTCGCCTTGTTTGCCTCCGCCAAGATGGGGACTGGAACCGGGGGCTGAGATGGCCGCCGCCGCCCACAACCAGAGGCAGCGTTGCACGACGACAACACCGGGCGCTTTTATTTCCGGTGGGGGATGCAGAAATCGGGCGCTGCCCCATTTTGTCCACATGGTGGCGACATGGGTTTTCCATCACGGATCGGGACCGTTGCGAAGGCTTGCGCGAAAGGCGGCTTCGTCTAGGAAATTCCCGAACCTCGGACTGGAGCGGGCATGATTCGTCTCATCGGCTATTTCTTTGGTATCGGCACGACGCTGGCGCTTCTGGTTGCCGCGGGCGTGGCGATATACATCAGCCATCTGTCGAAGGACCTGCCCGACTACGAAGTGCTGGCCAAGTACGAGCCGCCGGTGACGACCCGGATCCATGCCTCCGACGGCTCGCTGATGGCAGAATATGCGCGCGAACGGCGGCTCTATCTGCCGATCCAGGCGGTTCCGGACCGGGTCAAGGCGGCGTTCCTGTCGGCCGAGGACAAGAATTTCTACAACCATCCCGGCATCGACATCACCGGGCTTGGCCGCGCCATCTACGTCAACCTGCAGAATGTGGGCTCGGGCAGGCGCCAGGTCGGCGCCTCGACCATCACCCAGCAGGTGGCAAAGAACTTCCTGCTGTCCTCGGACCAGACCTACGAGCGCAAGATCAAGGAGATGATCCTGGCCTTCCGCATCGAGCAGGCGTATTCGAAGGACCGCATCCTCGAGCTCTACCTCAACGAGATCTTCTTCGGTTTCGGCGCCTATGGCGTTGCGGGCGCGGCGCTGACCTATTTCGACAAGTCGGTCAACGAACTCACCGTCGCGGAAGCCGCCTATCTGGCGTCGCTGCCGAAAGGTCCCAACAACTACCATCCCTTCAAGCATGCCGACCGCGCCATCGAGCGCCGCAACTGGGTCATCGACCAGATGGTCGAGAATGGCTACGTGACGCGCGAGGAAGGCGACAAGGCCAAGGCCGAGCCGCTCGGCGTGACGCCGCGCCGCAACGGCTCCTATCTGTTTGCGGGCGAATACTTCACCGAGGAAGTGCGCCGCCAGATCATCGCGCGCTATGGCGAGAACGCGCTCTATGAGGGCGGCCTGTCGGTGCGCACGACGCTCGATCCGAAGATCCAGCTCATCGCCCGCAAGTCGATGCAGAACGGTTTGCTCAAATACGATACGCTGCGCGGCTATCGCGGACCGGTGACGCATATCGACGCTTCCGGCGACTGGGGCGTGGCGCTGGGCGCCGTCAAGGGCTTGGAAGACGTGCCGGAATGGTCGCTTGCCGTCGTGCTCGACAGCTCGGATACCGGCCTTTCCATCGGCCTGCAGCCGAAGCGGCAGATTTCAGGCGATATCGTCAAGGAACGCGTCGAAGGCACCGTCAGCAAGGAAGACATGAGCTTTGCCATGCGCCATGTGGTCGAGGGCAAGACGGTCAAGGCCAAGTCGCCGGCCGACGTGCTGCAGCCGGGCGATGTCATCTTCGTGCAGAAAAACGAAGGTTCGGACGGCGCCTATACGCTGCGCCAGGTGCCGGAAGTGGAGGGCGGCCTGATCGCCATGGATCCGCATACCGGCCGCGTGCTGGCCATGGTCGGCGGCTTCTCCTATGCGCAGTCGGAGTTCAACCGCGCCACGCAGGCGATGCGCCAGCCGGGCTCGTCGTTCAAGCCGATCGTCTATTCGGCCGCGCTCGACAATGGCTATACGCCGGCCTCGGTGATCATGGACGGACCGATCACCATCCAGAGCGGCAACACGACCTGGACGCCGAAGAACTATGACGGCACGGTCGCCGGCCCCGCGACCTTGCGCTCCGGTATCGAAAAGTCGCGCAATTTGATGACGGTGCGGCTGGCCAACGACATGGGCATGAAGCTGGTGGTGGAATATGCCGAGCGCTTCGGCGTCTACGACCATCTGGCGCCGTATCTGCCAATGGCGCTGGGCTCCGGCGAGACGACCGTGATGCGCATGGTGTCGGCCTATTCGATCATGGCCAATGGCGGCAAGTCGATCAAACCCTCGCTCATCGACCGTATCCAGGACCGCTACGGCAAGACGGTGTTCAAGCAGGACGAGCGCGGCTGCGAAGGCTGCAATGCGTCCGAATGGAACAACCAGCCTGAGCCGGAACTGGTCGACAATTCCGAGCAGGTGCTCGACCCGATGACCGCCTACCAGATCACCTCGATGATGGAAGGCGTCGTCCAGCGCGGCACCGGCGCTACCATCGCCGAACTTGGCCGCCACATTGCCGGCAAGACCGGTACGACCAATGACGAGAAGGACGCCTGGTTCATCGGCTACACGCCGAACCTCGTCGTCGGCCTCTATATGGGCTTTGACACGCCGAAAGGGCTTGGCAAGGGCGCGACGGGTGGTGGTCTGGCGGCGCCTATCTTCAAGGATTTCATGCGCGTTGCGCTGGACGGCACGCCCAATGTCGACTTCAAGGTGCCGGAAGGCATGAATCTGGTCGCCATCAACCGCAAGACCGGCATGCGTGCCGCGGCGGGCGATGCCGGCACCATCATCGAAGCCTTCAAGCCGGGCACCGGCCCCGCCGACAGCTATTGGGTGATCGGCATGGGCGCCGACGGTTCCAACGGCGCCGGCGGACCGCTGTCGCCGCAGGCGACGGAAGCCATCCAGGCGCCCGGCGGCGGGCTTTACTGACGATCTGATTTCTTATGTTGAATGGGCTGGCTTGTTAAGCTGGCCCATTTCGCTTTACAGGCAGCAATGCCGTCCCTATGTATCGCGCCGACCCAAGCGCCACTTCAAAAACAGGACAGAACAACCAGCCATGCGCGCGGAAACGCAGAACATTGTCGATGAGATCAGGCAGGCGATAACCCTGCTGAGGAGGCATCTTTGACTGGGATCAGGCCATAAAGCGGCTTGAATACCTGAATGTGCGGGCTGAGGACGCCAGCCTCTGGAACGAACCACTGGAAGCGCAAAAGCTGATGCGCGAGCGTCAGGGCCTCGAAGAGGGCATCGCCGCGGTCAAGGGCCTGACGCAGGCACTGGAAGACAATATCGGCCTGATCGAGCTTGGCGAGGAAGAGGGCGACGAGGGCGTCGTCGCCGAGGCCGAAGCCGCCATCCGCTCGATGCAAGGCGAAGCCAAGGCCCGTCAGGTCGAGACGCTGCTGTCGGGCGAAGCCGACGCCAACGACACCTATCTCGAAGTCCATGCCGGCGCCGGCGGCACCGAGAGCCAGGACTGGGCCTCGATGCTGTTGCGCATGTATACGCGCTGGGCCGAACGGCGACGCTTCAAGGTCGAGGTGCTGGAAGTCCATGACGGCGAAGAGGCCGGCATCAAATCCGCTACGCTCTTGATCAAGGGCCACAACGCCTATGGCTGGCTGAAGACCGAATCCGGCGTCCACCGCCTGGTGCGCATTTCGCCCTATGACAGCAATGCGCGCCGCCATACGTCCTTCTCCAGCATCTGGGTCTATCCGGTTGTCGATGACAGGATCGAGATCGACGTCTCTGAATCCGACGTGCGTATCGACACCTATCGCTCGTCCGGTTCGGGCGGCCAGCATGTCAACACGACGGATTCGGCGGTCCGTATCACCCATATCGCGACGGGCATCGCGGTCGCCTGCCAGGCCGAACGCTCGCAGCACAAGAACAAGGCCAAGGCCTGGGAAATGCTGCGCTCGCGGCTCTACGAGGAAGAGCTGAAGAAGCGCGAGGCGGTGGCCAACGCCACCGAGGCGTCGAAGAGCGACATCGGCTGGGGACACCAGATCCGTTCCTATGTGCTGCAGCCCTACCAGCTGGTGAAGGATCTGCGCACCGGCGTCGAAAGCACCAGCCCGTCGAGCGTGCTCGACGGCGATCTCGACGACTTCATGGAAGCCTCGCTGTCGCAGCGCATTGAAGGCGGGGCGGGCGAAGCGGTGGCCGACCTCGACTAAGACACGTCCATATCCTCAAGGCGTCGGGCAAAGGAGAGGCCGATGACTCGCAAGCTCAGCGGAAAGTGCTTTTGCGGCGCGGTCCACTATGAGGTGGCGGACGAATTCGTCTATGCCGTGAACTGTCATTGTTCGAACTGCCGGCGCACCACAGGGTCGGCCTTCAAACCGTTCGCCGGCATCGAACGCGACAAGTTCGCCCTTGCCGAAGGGCATCACGGGCTCATCCATTTCGGCGACGACCGCGGCCACGACGCGCATTGCAGTCGCTGCGGCTCGCTGCTCTATTCGCTGGTCCGCGACGGCGCCTATGTCCATGTCGCCATGGGCACGCTGGTCGACGATCCGACGATCCGGCCGACGGCGCATATTTTCGTCGGCTCCAAGGCGCCGTGGTTCACCATCGCCGACGACCTGCCGCAATATGAAGGACACGCCTCCGACGGCTAATGCTTCTTGGGCATCGCGTCGTTAACCTCTCATTAACCAAGCCGGCGCACCCTTTTGGACGGCAGATGTCGGCGCGCGGGGTGCGGCACTGTAGCACCTATGCACTTCTTGCGCCGACCAAGGAATCAGCCCAGCATCTCGGGCTGAGGGGTGAAAAAGCATTTATGGCCGGACGCGGCATATCTGCGAGCTGACGATTCGGCCACTGGGAAGACACGTTCCAAGAACGGGCAAGCAAACGCTTGATGCTCGCTTGAAAGGAACGTTTCCATGTCTGCTGCCATAGTCCGATCGGCCAGAGCCGTTCAACCGGCTGGCCGACTTTTGTTTTCTCTGTTCGTGATCGGCGCGATCGCGGGCCTGACCGCTCCCGGCTTCGCCCATGACGCCAAGCCGACGGCGGCGAAGCCGCTAGGCTGGAGTTATCCCTTCGCCTGCTGCGCCAACTATGACTGCCGCACCACCCATACGGGCGAGGTGCTGGAAAAACCCGAGGGCTATGTCATCGCCGGAACGGGGGAGGTCGTTCCGATGAGCGACAAGCGGGTCAAGGACTCACCCGACGGCGATTTCCACTGGTGCGCGCACCAGGCTGGTCTCGACGCCGGCAAGACGATCTGCCTGTTCGTACCGCCGCGTGCCTACTGACGGCTGTCGACAAAGTTCATCGGAAGGCAGGCCGTAGTTCCAGAATTTCTTTTGGCGGCAGAGCGACGGCTCTCACCGCCTAAAACCGCTGCCACCACACGTTCGCGAAGATCATTGGAAAGAGGTCGGGTCATCAGATGCTGGCCTCCACTCCAGCCAGCATCTTGAATCACAAAACCGACAAATCGGGAATCCCCTTCGATTCCGTAAAGGCGTGAACCGCTCTAGGTGTTTTTGTGCTTGCGTCACACGGAAGGAGCGACTGCTGAGGCGAAGTCGCGATATGAGCGCAGGGGGCGGCCCAGAAGCGCCGTCAGGCGCTCGACGTCGCCGGCCTCAGGCAGCATCCCGTCGGTGAAGAAGCGCTCGCCCATCAGGCGCATGTCGTAAGCCATCCAGGCGGGCAAGACCTGCTTGAGATTTTGCTCAAAGGCCTCTGCATTGTCGCCGCTGTAGCTGATCGGGCGGGCAAGCACGTCTGACCAGATTGCGGCAATATCCGTCCCGATCAGTGTCTGCGGACCGACGAGGTTGATCCGGTCGAGCGCCAGCGGCTCCTCGGACTGTTCGCGGCGCAGCAGCTCAAGAGCGGCGATCTCGGCGATATCACGGGCGTCGATCATGGCGAGACCCTTGGCGCCGATCGGCATTGGGTAGATGCCATAGCCGGTGATGGTGTCTTCGATCATCAGATCGTTCTGGATGAAGTAAGCCGGGCGCAAGATCGTAGCCTTGAAGTCCATCTGCTCGATCATTCGCTCGACACCGAACTTGCCCGCGAAATGCGGCACGTTCACATAGGCGTCAGCGTGGATCACCGACAGATAGACGATCCGCTCGATGCCGGCCGATCGGGCGACGTTCAGCGCGATCAAAGCCTGGGTGAATTCATCCGGTACCACGGCGTTCAAGAGGAACAGCGTGGAAACCCCGGACATGGCTTTGCGCAGCGAGTCGACGTCGAGAAAGTCGCCTTGCACGACGGATACGCCTGCCGGGAAGCCCGCCTTCGACGGATCGCGCACGAGAGCACGGACATCGGCGCCGCGCTTGACGAGGTGTTCGACGACTTGGCGGCCAATATTGCCGGTGGCGCCGGTAACGAGAATGGTCATGAAATTTCTCCTGTTGGATTGCTTGACACCTCCAATATGTGTGGCTCACAAAGCGCCCAGTAGACGGTAATTTTAGACACGTCGTCTCGCTGGTGGGACACTCATGGATCTTCTTGCCCTCGCCGATTTCAATCTCGTTGCCCGCCATGGTGGCTTCGGCAAAGCGGCAAGGGCCACCGGCCGGCCCAAGGCAACGTTGTCCCGGCGCGTTGGAGAATTGGAAAGCAGTCTTGATCTGCGCCTGTTTGAACGGGGTGCGCGTAACCTGAAGCTGACCGAGGAAGGACGGGCGCTCTTCGAGCGGACGGGGGCGTTGCTCGCCGAGCTGGACGAGACGGCTTCGGCGATTGCCTCGGGCGGTCAGAGGCCCAAGGGCAGATTACGGATCAGCGCACCTTTGCATTTTTCGCAGACTGCAATGGGGAGGATCGCTGCGGGGTTTTCCCTTAAGTATCCGGAGGTGAGGCTTGAAGTGACCACCGAAGACCGGCATGTCGACATGATCGAGGAGGGCTACGATCTGGTAATCCGGGTCAATCCCGATCCCGACGAAAGCCTGGTCGGACGGGCGTTTCTCCGCGACCGCCTGGTCGTTGTGGCGAGCCCCGACCTTCCTCGTACGACCGCTGGGCTCGCCGCTCCTGGCGTTGCTCGCGGGACAGGCGAGCGGCAAACTTGGCAGGTGAAGACACCCGGTGGCCGGTCAACAATTAGAATCGAACCTGTCCTCGCTTTATCAACGCTCATCATGGTCCGCGATGCGGTGCGAGCCGGCGTCGGCGCGGGACGGCTTCCCATTTCGTTGGTGGCCCACGACTTGGCCGACGGCACACTGGTGAATTGGGGGGATATTGACGGCCCCGAGATCTCTCTATGGACGCTCTACCCATCTCGGCGGCTGCTCAGCGCGCGAGTGTCGGCGTTCCTGGATTTTCTAAAACAGGCTTTTCCAAATGGGACGCCGGACGAACTAGCTGCCTATATTGGCAGGTGACGACAGACCGCTCAGCCAGAACGCCGCTCGGTTCTATCGATCAGAGCCTGCTGACAGACAGTTGTCAGGAGCCTTCCTTTATGGTGCCTTTGCCGCATGGCGGCGGGCAACGGAAAGGAAATCTTTTCATGACCATCAAGGCCAGCTGTCATTGCAGGGCGACGACATTCGAGGTTTCGCAAGCGCCCGAGACAGTAACGCAATGCACATGCTCGTTCTGCTCCAAGCGCGGCTCGCTGTGGGCCTACTACGTTCCGTCGCAATTCAAGCTCACCAGCCCGGCAAAGAATGTCTCCGTCTATCAATGGGGATCGAAGACCGTAAAGCACGGGTTTTGCGCCATTTGCGGCTGCGGCACCTTCACCGAAACGCCGGACTGGTCGACCGGCAAACCGGACTTCGACAACCCCAAGATATCGGTCAATTCGCGGCTGTTCGACGATTTCGACCTCGACAAGGTCGAGGTGGTCGTCATCGACGGCAAGAATCTCTGGTAGTCGGCCCCATCCACCGAAGCAGAAGAGCGGCGCAAGCGGGGGAAAAGCCGCTTTCGCCGTTCCGCTTTTCGCCGTATTTCATGGTACAAGACCCGTGGAAGGGCTGATATGCGCGGGCCGTAAAGGCCGCGGTTTGGAGAGGGACGTTATCTCATGAAAAAGACTGTGCTCGTCGCCGTTGCGACGGCTGTGCTGGTGAGCGCCTGCACGACCACTGATCCATATACCGGCGATCAGAAGATTTCCAACACCGCCGCGGGTGCAGGCCTTGGTGCCTTGGCCGGCGCCAGCCTTGGTCTGCTTGCCGGCGGCAATGACCGCCGCAATGCGCTGATCGGGGCCGGTATCGGCGCGCTGGCCGGCGGCGCCATCGGCGCCACGATGGACCAGAACGAGGCTGAATTGCGCCGCCAGCTGCAGGGCACCGGCGTCAGCGTCACCCGCACCGGTGACCAGATCATCCTCAACATGCCGTCCGACATTACCTTCAACGTCGACCAGGATGCAGTGAAGCCCGGCTTCTACCAGGTGCTGAATTCGGTGGCGCTCGTGCTGAACAAGTTCCGCCAGACCACGGTCGACGTGTTCGGCCACACCGATTCGACCGGTGGCGACGAGCACAATTTCGATCTGTCGCAGCGCCGCGCGCTGGCTGTCGCCAACTATCTGTCGGGACAGGGCGTCGATTCGCGTCGCTTCGCCGTCACCGGCTTCGGCAAGACCCGCCCGATTGCGTCCAACGCAACGTCGGCCGGCCGCGCGCAGAACCGGCGCGTCGAGATCCAGCTTTCGCCGCTTACCTGATCAGGTCGGTACGGACATGCGAAGGCGGCCCCGTAAGGGGCCGTTTTCATTTTGGCGCTCGGGTTCGCCAAACGATCTAAAGAATTAGATTTTTCTAATATTTTCTTCCCGCAGACCTTGGAAAGGACTAGCATCGGCGCTGTTCCAGAGGGGATGGGGCGGTACAAATGGCCGCGCGATCATCATTCTTCTTTCGCCCCGGTCTTGCGCGGCCAGATCATGAAATCTGGGAGGAATGCATGACAAGAACAGCTCGCCTTGGGCGTTGCGGCGTCCTCGTTTTGACAGGTCTAGTCTCTGCTTGGTGCTCAGTCGCCACGGCTCGCGCCGAGGACGCAAACAAGGCCGACATCGAAGCCTTGAAGAAATCGCTCGCCAAATATGAGGATTACACGGCCGCCATCCGCGACCTTTATCTGTCGACCGAAGGTTGCGTCTACTTCAGCGGCGAAAAGATACCCGGCACGATGGATTATCCAAAGGGCGCCATGGGCATCCATTTCGTCAATGTTCCCAGCGTCGGCCAGAAACTCGACCCGATGAAACCCAATGTCTTGATCTACGAGCCGACCAAAAAAGGCTTGAAGCTGGTGGGCGTGGAATGGCTGGTGCCCCTGACGCCGGACGTCAAGGAAGCGCCTAAGCTATTCGGCCAGAAATTCATGGGACCGATGGAAGGGCACTATCCGCTCATACCGAGGGAGTTCGTCCACTATGACCTTCATGCCTGGCTGTTCAGGGACAATCCGAATGGCATGTTCAGCCCGACGAACCCGAAGGTGAAATGCAGCAAGGCCGAGTTTCCGATGCTGGAAAAACCGACCAAGATGATGCCCGGCCCGATGTGACGGGACAGAAATGATCATGGCAAGCCGGGTGATCGGCTTGCCTCGCGAAATCGAAAACCGGAAATCAGACCTTGGCGACGATCTTCATGAAGGCCGGCATGTCGTCGCCGAAGCCGACGGTGCCGTCATTGTCTTCGCCGCCGCGGTTGTTGCGGGCAGGGCGGCTGTTGTTGGCGCGTTGCGGCCTTGTGTCGCCGCGTTCGGGAGCACGGTTCTCGTTGTTGCGATCGGAGACCTTGCGCTCGCTGTTTTCGGAGCGGATCGATTCCTTGCGCTGACGCCGTTCGCCGATGTCGGCGACCGCGGCTTCTGCCACGACCGGCTGTTCCTCGCGTGCGGCTTCTGCCGGGGCAGCTTCGCCGGGCTTGGCGTGACGCTCGCGCGGCTTGCGCTCGCCGCGATCCTTGCGGTCCTCGTCCTTGCGGCCGGCGCGGCGCGGGGCGCCACGGCCACGGCGGGGCGCTTCGTCCTCGCCGCCTTCGCTGGCGACCACCGTCGACAGGTCGCCGTCATGCCACTCGATCTTGTTGCCGATCAGCCGCTCGATGGCGTCGATGTATTTGGTGTCCGACTTGGTGGCGATGGTGAAGGATTTGCCCGAACGTCCGGCGCGGCCGGTGCGGCCGATGCGGTGGACATAATCTTCGGCGTGGATCGGCACATCGTAGTTGAAGACGTGGCTGACATCGGGGATGTCGAGGCCGCGCGCGGCGACGTCGGACGCCACCAGGTAGCGCAGCTTGCCGTCGCGGAAATTGGCCAGCATCTGCATGCGGGCGCGCTGATCCATGTCGCCATGCAGGGCCCCGGCGTCGAAATCATACTTCAAGAGCGAGCGGAACAGTTCCGACACTTCGACCTTGCGGTTGCAGAAGATAATGGCGTTCTTCAGCTCGGCGTCTTCGGCCTTCATCAGATTGCGCAGCGTCTCGCGCTTGTCCCACGGCTTCGAGCCTGACTTGACCAGTCTCTGGATGATGTTGGTTGCGGCGGACGCCGCCTTCGAGACCTCGACGCGCACCGGCGCATGCAGGAATTTCTCGGTGAGCTTGGTGATTTCCGGCGGCATCGTCGCGGAGAAGAACAGCGTCTGCCTTGTGAACGGGATCATTTCGCAGATGCGCTCGATGTCGGGGATGAAGCCCATGTCGAGCATGCGGTCGGCTTCATCGATGACGAGGATCTCGACGCCGTTGAGCAAGAGCTTGCCGCGCTCGCGGTGGTCGAGCAGGCGGCCGGGCGTGGCGATCAGCACGTCGGCACCGCGCTCGAGCTTCTTGTCCTGCTCGTCGAAAGAGACGCCACCGATCAGGAGCGCGATGTTGAGCTTGTGGTTCTTGCCGTATCGGATGAAATTCTCTTCGACCTGCGCGGCGAGCTCGCGCGTCGGCTCGAGGATCAGCGTGCGCGGCATACGGGCGCGGGCCCGGCCTTTTTCGAGGCGGGTGAGCATCGGCAGCACGAAGGAGGCGGTTTTGCCGGTGCCGGTCTGGGCAATGCCCAGAATATCCTTGCCGAGCAGCGCATGCGGGATGGCGCCGGCCTGGATCGGCGTCGGCTGGGTGTAGCCGGCATCGGTGACTGCGGAAAGGACCTTGGGCGACAGGCCGAGGTCTGAAAAGGTCAACGCTTCTGGAGCGGTCGTGGTGTCTGAGGACAAGTGTTGTTGTCTTTGGCTGGTTCGGGGAAGCGCAACGGCATCCGTCGCGGCAAGCACAGCGTGCCTGCAAGATTGGTATTGCGATTAGGCGCAAGCCCGCGATTTGTCAACAGAAACGGGCGGGATTGGTGCGATTGTGAAACGTAAGCTTAATCGCGATGCTTAATCAGGTAGTGTCTTTTTGCGCCGGCTCAATAGCGAAACTGCTCGGCGAGAATGCGTTCGTTCCACGAATGGTTGGGGTCAAACAGCAGCGTCGCCGTCGCGCTCAGTGATTCCCGAACCGTGACGGAAGCCACCGCCTTGACCTCGGTGTGGTCGGCAGCGGCGTTCACCGGGCGCTTTTCCGGCTCCAGAATATCGAAGCGAACGGTCGCCTTGTTGGACAACAGGGCACCCCGCCAACGGCGCGGCCGGAACGGGCTCACCGGGGTCAGCGCGAGCAGCGGCGCGTCGAGCGGCAGGATCGGCCCGTGCGCCGACAGATTGTAGGCGGTGGAGCCGGCCGGCGTCGCGATCATCACGCCGTCGCAGTTCAGTTCCTCGATCCGGACCTGTTCGTCGACGGTGATGCGGATTTTTGCGGTCTGATAGGATTGGCGCCACAGCGCCACTTCGTTGATGGCAAGTGCTGAAACCGTCTCGCCCTCATGCGTCACCGCCAGCATCTCCAGCGGCCGGATCGTTTCGGCGACGGCGGCGGCGATGCGTTCGGTGAGGCCGCCGACGCGGTATTCGTTCATCAGGAAACCGATGGTGCCACGGTTCATGCCGTAGACCTTCTTTCCCGTGCTCATCGTGTCGCGCAAGGTCTGCAGCAGGAAGCCGTCGCCGCCCAGCGCCACCACCACCTCGGCGTCCTCGAACGAGGCCTGGCCATAGCGGGCCGACAGGCTTTCCATCGCCGCCCTGGCATCGGCGGTGTCGGACGAGACGAAGGCGAGACTGGCGTTGCTCATGACTTCCCGATGGCGGTCGGCGGCGGTTGCGTGGGGTAGCATGGGCAAGCGCATCTGCAAAGGGAGGCCGCGTCCGGTCCCACCGCGGCTGCGCCGGAGCAAAAATCAGCTTCTCTCGCTTCATGTCGCCGGAGAGGCGAATGTGATGGTTAAGAGCGAGCTTAAACACTCGTAAAGCCCGATCGATCATGTTAGCCGGCAGAGGATGGGTGGCTGGGGGGCTAGCCAGTTGAGACCTGTCTATTGCCGGTGACACGCCTGATTATCGTCTTCCTCATGCTGGGAAGTTTCGCGCTTCTCTTCGCCGAACTGGTGCGGCAGTCCGAGGACATGAGTTCCAGGCCAAGGCCGACGGCCTCACGCTGCGGCGACGCCAGCATGCCATGCCCGCAGAACGCATTGTAGGCTGAAGCCGCAACCGATCCGCCGACGGCGATCCATCGCTCACTGAATCTGTAGGTTTGACGGCATCGACCACGCGTCGTCGACGTCTGGCCCATACCGTCGCCATGCCAGCAAAAAGATATTGACTGTATGTTTAGTAATTAATACCGTTGTGGACATACCGAGTTGGTCAGCCGGCATCCGCCGGTGAATGACCACCAGGACGAAGGGAACATACGGACTCGAGGCGGCAATCCCGCCGGTCCCGACAATGGGAGACAATAAGCATGCAGCTGAAATCCACCGCGACGGCGCTCGGCCTGTCGCTGCTGGCGATGACCGGCATTGCCCGCGCCGATGGCGAACTCCAGATCTACAATTGGGGCAACTACACCAGTCCGGAGCTGATCAAGAAGTTCGAGGAGACCTACAAGATCAAGGTCACCGTCACCGACTACGATTCCAACGACACCGCCTTGGCCAAGGTTCGCCAGGGCGCTTCCGGCTACGACATCGTCGTGCCCTCGGCCAGTGTCATGCCGATCTGGATCAGCGAAGGCCTGCTGCTGGAAACCGATCCCAACACGATGGAGAATTTTAGAAATGTCGATCCGAGATGGGTCGATGTGCCGTTCGATCCCGGCCGCAAATACTCAGTGCCGTGGCAATGGGGCACGACCGGGATCTCGGTCAACAAATCGGTCTATGCGGGCGATCCGAATACGTCCGCGATTTTCCTCGATCCGCCGCCGGAACTCGTCGGCAAGATCAATGTCGTGCCCGAAATGGGGGACATCATGTTCCTGGCCATTGCCTATGAGGGCGGCAAGTATTGCACCGACGACAAGGCGCTGCTGAAGAAGGTGCATGACAAGCTAGTCGAGGCGAAGGGCAAATGGCTATCGCTCGATTACGCTGCCGTTGATGGCCTCGGCCGAGGCGACATTGCCGCCGGCGTCAACTGGAACGGCATATCGCTGCGCGAGCGGATTGAGAACGACAAGATCGTCTACGGCTATCCCAAGGAAGGCTTTCCGATCTGGATGGACAATGTCGCGGTGCTCAAGGACGCCAAGAACGTCGAGAACGCCAAGCTCTTCCAGAATTTCATCATGGACCCCAAGAATGCCGCGCTGATCTCGGCCTTCGCGCACTACGCCAACGGCATCAAGGGCTCCGAGCCCTTCCTGCCGGACGACATGAAGGGAGCACCCGAAGTGG
Source organism: Mesorhizobium sp. CNPSo 4688 (assembly GCF_057784295.1). Taxonomy (NCBI): domain Bacteria; kingdom Pseudomonadati; phylum Pseudomonadota; class Alphaproteobacteria; order Hyphomicrobiales; family Phyllobacteriaceae; genus Mesorhizobium; species Mesorhizobium sp. CNPSo 4688. The sequence goes on along the minus strand of NZ_JBWLUY010000018.1, from coordinate 16,496 downwards.
ATGTTCCGGCCGAATTTGCCGACAAGGGCCAGTTCATGCCGACCTGTCCCGCCGACATCCAGGCGCTCTACACCAGGATCTGGACCGACCTGCAGAAATAGCCGCGCCGCCAGTCGAATCTGACCAACAGCCATCGGGCCGCACAGTGCGGCCCGACCGTCCCTTCATGCCAGATGCGGTAAAGCCGCCGCGGGAGATTTTGATGTCCGACCTCGACCTTTGCTACATGCCCGCCAGCGAGGCGTTGCGGCTGTTCAAGGCGAAGAAGCTTTCGCCTGTCGACCTGATGCAGGCGACGATCGACCGCGCCGAGGCGACCAAGGCGACAATCAACTGCTTCACCTTCACCCATTTCGACGAGGCGATGGCTCTCGCCAGGAAGGCGGAAGCCAAATACGCCAAGGGCGCCAGGACCGGTGCGCTCGAGGGCCTGCCGATCGGCATCAAGGATGAGAGTTACATCAAGGGCAAGCCGACCTCGCATGGCTCGCTGCTTTCGAAGGACGCCATCGGTGGCCACACGTCGACGATGAACGAGCGTGTCATGAAGGCCGGCGGCATAGTGCATGCCCGCACGGCGACGCCCGAATTCAGCTGCGCCGGTTACACCTGGTCGAAGCGCTGGGGCGTGACGCGCAACCCCTGGAATCCGGACTATACGCCGGGCGGGTCGTCGGGCGGTTCGGCGGCGACGCTGGCCTCGGGCACATCGTCGATCGCCACCGGCTCGGACATTGCCGGCTCGATCCGCATCCCGGCCTCGGCCTGCGGCCTGGTCGGCTTCAAGCCGCCTTACGGCCGCAACCCCGACGAGCCGCCCTTCAACCTCGACTTCTATTGCCACACCGGGCCGCTGGCCCGAAATGTCGGGGATGCGATCCTGCTGCAGAATGTCATGGCCGGACCGAGCCCACTCGACATCGCCACGCTTCGCCCGAAACTGCGCCTGCCGCTCGACTACAAGCCGATCAAAGGCTGGAAGATCGCCTTCTCCATGGATCTCGGTTCTTTTGAGGTTCACCCTGACGTGCGCAAGAACACGCTCGCTGCCTGCGATGTGTTCCGCTCGCTCGGCGCTACCGTCGAGGAGGTCGACCTTGGCTGGGGCGACGAGGTGCTCAAGGCGGGCATGGCCTATCTGGAGCATCTTTTCGGCGCCTCGCTGTCGCCACTGCTCGCCAAGCACGGCAAGGACATGACCAGCTATGCCAGGCAGTTTGCGCAGGATGGGCAGAAGTCGAAGGCGACGGATTTTGTCGCGACCCTGGACGTAGCGGCCAGGATGTACCAGACGCTGGGGCCGTTGCTGGAAAAATACGACGTGCTGATCTGCCCGACAAACGCGCTTCCGGCGGTGCCGGCGGAATTCGATCAGACCAAAGGCAAGGTCGAGATCAACGGCGAGCAAGTAAACCCGTCGCTGGGTTGGGTGATGACGACACCGTTCAACATGCTGAGCCGCTGCCCGGTTCTGTCCGTGCCGTCGGGCCGCGCCGCCAATGGCGTGCCGACCGGCATCCAGATCGTCGGCCGCACCTATAGCGACGCCGATGTTTTCCGGGCGGCGATGGCCTATGAGACGGCTCAGGGTCAATGGTACATGAATGCCGGGACGCGCCCGTCGCTCTGAGTCCGCAACGCGCCGGCGTGCCAAAGCAGCGGCGGGATGTTTTCGCCGGGGAAAGGCTTGACGACAATGGCGCAACGCAAAGCCACCGCTGAGGCGGGAAAAGACAAGGCGACCAAGGGTGCAGCGAACGACGCCGCGCCCAAGGACCGCCGGCGCGAGCGCGGCGAAGCGAGCATCCAGCGCATCATCGACGCCACCATCGAGCTCATCGCGGAGGAGGGCTTGGCTAGCGTCACAATGCAGCGCATCGCCGAGCATGTCGGCTCGTCCAACGCGCTGGTGGTCTTTCATTTTCGCAGCAAGGAGAACCTGTTCCGGGCCGTTCTGCAGTATCTCAGCGATCAGTATGACGCGCTGTGGGTGACGCTGGTGCGGGCGCCCGGCCTGTCGCCTGTCGAGAGGGCGCTGGGCGCGGTCGATTGCGCGCAGCGCTTTGCCCGGCTGCATCCGAAATGGGTGTCGGTCTTCGTCGTGTTTTCCAGCGACCGCAAAAGCATGCAGATCTACAACGAAATCGGCCTGCCCAGCGATCTCGCCTACACCGCCGAAGCCCGCGATCTGCTGATAGAAATCGCCCGTGACGGCGGCTACACCGGCGTCGACATCGACACGTTATCGGAGAGCCTGAACTATCTGGTTCACGGCGCCTGGTATTGGGATCATCTCAACCCGTCCAGCCGTGACACCGACGTGCTGCGCAAGACCATGCTACTCCTGCTGCACCAGGCATTTCCGCGGCATTTTGAGTCGATGCGCTAGGCTCCCGATCAGGACGTTCCGAGCATCAAGCATGCGCTCAAACGTACCCTCGCCATTTGTTATTTCGAGGTGCCACCCTCAGTTGGGGAAATCGTCAATGAGGGCTTTTTTAAGCAGTCCCTAATATATACGATTTGATCAGCCGGCCTGGCTCCCAAGCCCTCGGGCCGGTCAGGCCCGACAGTTCACGGATTCACCCCAATGATCTGTCGGGCCGCCTGGAAGTTTCCCTCGCTCAGAGACACGTTGGATTATGATAGGCGCATGCTCTGCATTTTTTGATCGAAAAGCGCGAGCTTGGTCATATAACCGATCCTGATCCTCGCGTCGCAGTGATCGCAGTTGAAGGCAGATATAACCTTCACCCACGAGCCCCTTTTTACGATTACATGGGAACAGTTGGGGCATTCAAATTTTAGGTACTCGTCCATCATTTTTTCTGAAATGGGCATGGAGCCACTCCCCCAGCAATGCACCGAAATTGAACGGTGGCGGTCTTCAGCTGAGCCACCAAGTGTGACTTGAACTTCCATGCTAAGCAATGGTTCCTGCCGGGGGCTTTGGGCTTACTGTGCAACAGACCAAAGTCGGAAATCGAAAAGAAGGTATTAGATCCCCACGCCATTTCTTCGTCCCGCACTCCCTTGAGGGACCAAAGTCTGACTCGCATACGCATTGGGCCCAGACGGGCAACAGACGCTTTCTTGGCGGCCGCTTTGGAGAGTAAAAAGAACCGCCAATGCAGACGCATGCGTGAGTGCCGTTATTGGCCTTCCGATCATCCAGGAGGGGCTCCTGGTTTACAGCGGTTGCCAATTTCAAGCGCCTTCGAGGGCCGAAAAGTGATCATCGAGCTATTTGGTCCGGCCGGCTCAGGTAAGACCACTTTCGCTCATGCGCTTCAACGTCATCTGCAAGCACAAGGCTACGACGCCAAGGTAGTGCTTTCATATGAACCCGGTGTCCATCGCTCACCGCTAGACCCTGGTGGGTTCCGCTATGCACTACACCGTCTTGCCATATCAACGATCAGAACTGCCGCCTTTGCTTGTCACCCTATCGACAACGCCGAAGGGTTCAGACTGGCCGGCAAGCTGATAAGGATTCTGACGCCGAGAAATCCGATCTGGCTGATCAGGTTCAGTCAGTATCTCATGGCTCTCTCCCACGTTTGGCATCAACCGTACGACGCTCGTCAGATTGTGATCTTCGACCAAGGTTTTATCCAGCTTGTCGTTTCATTAGGCGTGTTCAGCGGCGTTTCGGACATAGAGAAACTTAAATCTGCTTTGGAACTGATCCCATCATCGCATCTCGCCATAGCCACCAGCGCGGCCGAGCCATTGCTGTCACAGCGCCTGAGTGCTCGGCTCCTTCGGCAGACCTATTTGGAGCGCATGTTCGAGGCGGATTGCAGAACCAACCTGCAATCGATCCCAATAATCGACCACGTAAAAAGCATCCTTCTCGGCAGCGGCAGGTTCGTATTAAGCATCGATACGTCGGAGGAAGGCGGTCTGCAGGAAAGTGTAGCTCGAGTTGCAAGGGAGATTGGCGCGATGGGTTCTGATGGTGCAAAGCTGCGGAAACCTAACGCCCAACGCCGATAGAACTGCAGCTGCCCGTCGATATCGTGGCTGAGGATATTCTTCAGGCCGCCGGCAGGCGTCTTGGTGTTCGTCGTGTTCTCCAGCGACCGCAAGAGCATGCGGATCTACAATGAAATCGGCCTGCCCAGCGATCTCGCCTACACCGCCGAAGCGCGAGAGCTGCTGATCGAGATTTCGCGCAGTGGCGGTTATACCGGCGTCGACATAGACACGCTGTCAGAGAGCCTGAACTATCCGGTTCACGGCGCCTGGTACTGGGATCATCTCAACCCATCCAGCCGTGACACCGACGTGCTGCGCAAGACCATGCTCCTCCTGCTGCATCAGGCGTTTCCGCGGCATGTTGAGTTGTTGCGTTGATCCGCTCGGACACTGCCATAGGTGCCGGCGAGCTTGGCGCATTGCACCAGATACCCGTCGATCGGCTTGCCTTGGGTGTCGTACAATCGATTTCCAGAGGACCCTGTTGAGTTGTATCATAAAACAATATACAACTTAAAAGAGCATTAGTGGGAGGGGTATGGATGCAGTTTTCAATTTGGCATTGGGCGATCTTGCTGCTTCTGATCGGCGTGCCCGTCTTCTTCGCTGTCCGGTCAGCACGCAAACCTTCACAGGATAAGAGCGATCTGGTGGGGTTTGGGGGGTGGCTTTTGCTGCTCGCACTCGGTCAGACCGTGTCGTCATTGCGCACACTGGGCGAATTCGCTGCATCGATCGAAGGTTACAAGCAGCTGATGACGCTTCCCTACGGTCCGTTAACGACCTATGGCGAGGTCGTGTTGTTGCTGGCATTTCTGGTGCTTCAGCTGGTTGTTACCATTGCTATGTTTCGGCGCAGTCCCCGTTTCAAGAGGCTGTTTCTGCTCCAGTGGATTGCAATCCCGGTCGTGTTCGTAGTCGACGTTGTTTGGGTCTCCGCTCTTATTCACGTTCCGGTAAGCCAGATCCTTGCCGGAGATGCGCTGGTCAAGCCCATTGTTTCCTTCGTAGTGTCAGGAATTTGGGTTGCCTATCTCTACAACTCCGTCAGGGTCAGAAACACGTTCGACAGGGCTGCGGCAAGTGCGCAGATCGCGACTGCCTTTCAGTAAGGCGGGGGTTCGGTTTTTCGCTTGGCCGTCAGCAGTCCTCCTACGCCAAGGCTTCGGAGGACACTCCTTCGTCTAACGAGCTTCAGGTGGCTTGCCACCCGAAGCTCGAAGAGCGAAGGGTGGTGCCCCCGGACGGAATCGAACCGCCGACCTTCGGTTTACAAAACCGCTGCTCTACCAGCTGAGCTACAAGGGCACGGCGCTCCGGTTAGCATATTTGGTGCGCCAGTAAAGACAAAACTCCGTTTTCGATTGCTAATGGACCCGCCGGGCCTGCTGGCGCCGCCATGCTGAAAACCGCCAATTCCTTTCCTACATATTGTTGAGGTGCAATCGCCTGGTTAGGGGGGCTCGCATGATCAGACTCGTCATCATTCTCCCGCTCGTCGTCATCGCCTGGTTTCTCGTGGTGAAGCTCATCAAGGATGTGAAAAGCGCCAACATCGACTGGACCGGTATTGCCACCATCGTCGGTTTCATCGCGATGGCGTTCTGGCTGCGGCATGTCACGGGGATGGGGTAGGGGAGCGAATAGCGAATAGGGAGTAGCGAATAGGGAAGCTTTAGCTCCCGAACGCCATTTCGCTACTCGCTACTCACTACTCGCTATTCGCTTTGCAACCCTCCAACCCTTCGCTGTGGCGCGAAGATCCACCGAGGCGACGAGACCCTTGCCGCAGCAGGGTTTTGCCGGCCCGAAAAAAATCAAAAACCGCTTCGAACCTTTTTCGGCGCCGCAACGACAGATGATCAAGAGGCGGATGGATCGCCTCTAGCAACGAAACAAGGAGATCATCATGTTCACGCGCAAAATCGCTTCGGCCCTCATCGCCTCCACTGTTGCCGCCGCTTCGCTGGCCGGCACCGTCCAGCCTTCGTCCGCTCACAGCCACCACCACAACCGCGAAATCGGCATCGGCATCGCCGCCGGCGTTGGCGGCTTCGTCCTCGGCAGCCTGCTCAACCAGCAGCCGCGCACCGTCTATGTCGACGACGAGGGTGGCTCCTGGCACGTCCGCCGCTGCGCCAATCGCTACGCCAGCTACGATCCGTACTCCGACACCTACGTCGGCTACGACGGCTATCGCCACTACTGCCGCCTTTAACAGGTCGGTTTCAGGCAATGAAGAAGGGGCTCCACAGCCCCTTTTTCATTATTCGCGCTAGGATTTCTGCGTGTCGATCGGCAAGCCTGCTGCGCGGCAGGCATCCGCAATCGCGCCCTGATGCGTGTTGCCCATCGCGGTGAGTTCGAAGCTGTCGTCGGCATCCGGGTAGATCTTGCCAAGGAAAGGCTCATAGTCAGCAGAGCCGCCGGCAGCGTTCCTGTCATCGACAGAGCCGCATATCACGATCTCTTTGCGGCCATTCCTCCTGCGCTCGCCGGCAAGTATGGGTCCGAACCTCGCCGCGACAGGATTTTTCAAGTGCTGGCGCACGCCAATGGTGATGGTCTCCTCCAGGGCGAGCGAGACCGCAATCGGATCGGCGCGCTGGCTCGCGGCGGGTTCAGGTGGCGGCGGTGTTGTCGCCACGCAACCGCAAAGGCAAGCGAAGAGCAAAAGCTGGATCGTTTTCCACATGCTCGCCCTTTTGCATGCCTGCGAAAGCCGCGGCAAGACGGGCAACGTCCATGTGGTCGGCGATGTACAGCGATTTTGCGAAAGTCTAGTCTGCCACCCGAGCGCCAATTGAGGGGAGGGTGGCTTGGACGAGGACCCGAAGGAAGATCTGGTCGAAACGGCTTTTCGCAACGGCACCGTCACCACCGTCGGGCTCCTGCTCGCCTTTTCGCTGGGTTTCATCACCCACTGGGCCGCCAATCCCATTCCGTGGCGGGCCTACCACCTGGTCGCGGTCGTGCCGATCCTGATCGGCATCGCCTTGCAGATGCGGGCGCTTGCCATATTGCTCGACATCGCGTCGCTGCAACGACGCATTTTTGAGCGCGCCAACCGCATCTTCATCACCGGTCTCATCTTCACTGCCTGCGGCGTCGGCGGGGCGATCCTGCTCGATTTCTTCGAGATTTCGGTACGGAGCGCGTTGCCGGGCGCATGACGCCGAGAGACGAGGGCCGATCTCTCGGGTCGCGCGCAGCCTGAAAATTCGGCTGATCAGCCTGACTTATGTCCGCCGATCATCTTGGTCACTTCTGCTGCGGCATCGCGCACCAGCGGCCCGATCTCGTCCAGCCGCTCCGGTGTCACCCGCACTGTCGGCCCGGAGACCGAAACACCGCCGATCGGCTCGCCGAACTCGTTGAAGATGGCGGCCGCCACGCAGCGCATGCCGGGATGGCGTTCCTCGTCGTCGACCGACCAGCCGCGATGCTTGATGACAGCCAGATCATGGGCGAGCGCCGAAATGTCCGACAGCGTCTTGTCGGTGAAGCGCTGCAGGCCCGACTTGCGCAGGATGGCGGCGACGCGTTCCGGCTCGAGCTGCGCCAACACCGCCTTGCCGATGCCCGAGGCATGGAAGGAGCTGCGCGTGCCCGGGCGGAAGAAGGCGCGGATCGCCTGATGCGTCTCGACCTGGCTGACGAAAACGACGCAATCGTCCTCGGCGACGCCGAGATTGGCGGTTTCACCGGTCTTTTCCATCAGCTCCTGCATGACGACGCGCGCACGGTCGACCAGTTTGCGCCGGCGCAGGAAGGCCGCGCCCATGCGGTAGGTCTCGACGCCGATCGACCATAGCTGGTCCGACGTATCGAATTCGACCATGCCGTGGTTCTGTAGCGTCGTCAGCATGCGGTAGGCGGTGGACGCGGCAAGTTCGCTGCGCGCCGAAATCTCGCTCAGCGACAGGCCGCTGCCTTCGGCAACGATGGCCAGGATGCGCAAGGCGCGGTCGAGCGACTGCACCGAACCGGCCTCGGCCGGGCCGTTGAAGGCGCGGGGACGGCCGCGCTGGCGTTTTTCGCTGGTCTCCATGGCGGCATTGTCGCCGATTTCTCCAAAAGCACAATGAAAAAGTTTTTCACTTATTTTTCGAGCCGGATTCGTGGAAAACGAAAAATCCAGTAAAATCAGTCGATAGAAGCCGTTTTCTCGAAATGAAAAAATATTCTGAAAAAATTGAAAAATGAATGAGGCGCTGGCATTGTCAGCCAACCAACAATCTTGCGGAGGCTGGACATGGCCAGGATGCGCGCTGTCGATGCAGCGGTTCTCGTTCTCGAAAAGGAAGGCATTTCCTGCGGCTTCGGCGTGCCGGGGGCAGCGATCAATCCATTCTATTCGGCGCTGAAGGCGCGGGGCTCGATCCGTCACATACTGGCGCGCCATGTCGAGGCGGCGTCGCATATGGCTGAAGGCTACACGCGGGCCAAGGCCGGCAATATCGGCCTGTGCATCGGCACATCAGGTCCGGCCGGCACCGATATGATCACCGGGCTCTATTCGGCGGCGGCAGATTCCATTCCGATCCTGTGCATCACCGGCCAGGCGCCGCGGGCACGGCTGAACAAGGAGGATTTTCAGGCCGTCGACATCGCCGCCATCGCAGCGCCCGTCGCCAAATGGGCGGTTACGGTCATGGAGCCTTATCTGGTGCCGATGGCGTTGCAGAAGGCGTTTCATTTGATGCGCTCGTCGCGGCCGGGTCCGGTGCTGATCGACCTGCCGGTCGATGTGCAACTGGCCGAGATCGAGTTCGACATCGACGCTTATGAGCCGCTCGTCCCGTTCAAGCCGGCCATGTCGCGCGCCCAGGCCGAAAAGGCGCTGGCAATGCTCAACGCGGCGGACAAGCCTTTGATCGTCGCTGGCGGCGGCATCATCAATGCCGATGCGTCGGATCTCCTGATCGAATTCGCCGAGATCACAGGCGTGCCGGTCATCCCGACGCTGATGGGTTGGGGAGCGATCCCCGACGACCACCGACTGATGGCGGGGATGTGCGGGCTGCAGACCTCGCACCGCTACGGCAATGCGACGATGCTGGAAGCCGATTTCGTCTTCGGTATCGGCAACCGCTGGGCCAACCGCCACACCGGTTCGGTCGATGTCTACACCAAGGGCAAGAAATTCATCCATGTCGACATCGAGCCGACGCAGATCGGACGCGTCTTCGCGCCGGATCTCGGCGTCGTCTCGGATGCAGGTGCGGCGCTGAAGATGCTGCTCGACGTCGCCACCGAATGGAAGACGGCGGGCAAGCTGCGCGACTGGTCGGGCTGGGCGAAGGAATGCCAGGGCCGCAAGAAAACGATGAAGCGCAAGACGCATTTCGACCAGGTGCCGCTGAAGCCGCAGCGCGTCTACGAGGAGATGAACAAGGCCTTCGGCCGCGACACCACCTATGTCACCACGATCGGCCTGTCGCAGATCGCCGGGGCGCAATTCCTGCATGTCTACAAGCCGCGCAACTGGATCAATTGCGGCCAGGCCGGCCCGCTCGGCTGGACGCTGCCGGCAGCGCTTGGCGTGCGCGCCGCCGATCCGGATCGCACCATCGTGGCGCTGTCGGGCGACTATGATTTCCAGTTCATGATCGAGGAGTTGGCTGTCGGCGCGCAGCACAAATTGCCTTACATCCACGTCGTCGTGAACAATGCCTATCTCGGCCTGATACGCCAGGCGCAGCGCGGTTTTTCGATGGATTTCGAGGTCAGTCTGGCCTTCGAGAACGTCAACCGTACCAACGATCCCGAGGCCGGCTATGGCGTTGACCATGTCGCCGTCGCCGAAGCGATGGGCTGCAAGGCGGTGCGGGTGCGCAAGCCGGAAGAGTTCGCCGGCGCCTTCAAGGAAGCGCAGCGGCTGATGAAGGAGCATCAGGTGCCCGTGGTGCTCGAATTCATCCTCGAACGCGTCACCAACATTTCCATGGGCACGGAAATCGACAAGATCACCGAATTCGAGGACCTTGCCGAAAGCCATGAGGATGCGCCGACGGCCATCGTCCTCCTGGACTAAGCTTTGGCGGCAAGAAGGAGAAAAAGAATGCCGCGTTTTTCTGCCAATCTGTCGATGCTGTTTGGCGAGCATGAATTCCTGGATCGTTTTGACGCCGCCGCCCGCGCCGGCTTCAAGGGCGTCGAATATATCGGCCCGTATGATCATGCGCCTGACGTGGTCGCGGCGCGGCTGAAAAAGAACGGGCTGACACAGGTGCTGTTCAACCTGCCGGTCGGCGACTGGGGCAAGGGCGAGCGCGGCATTGCCGTTTTGCCCGACCGCGTGCCGGAATTCCGGCAAGGCATCGCCAAGGCGATCTCTTACGCCCACGCACTAGGCTGCGAGCAGGTCAATTGCCTCGCCGGCATCGCGCCGCAGGGCGTGGATCGCTCGGTGCTGGAAAATACCTTTGCCGAGAACCTGGCGTTTGCGGCGGAGAAACTGGAGCAGGCCGGCATCAGGCTGCTGATCGAGCCGATCAACACGCGCGACATTCCGGGGTTCTTCCTCAACTATTCGGACCAGGCGCTGCCGCTGATCGACCGCGTCGGCTCGAAGAACCTCTATTTGCAATACGACATCTACCACATGCAGATCATGGAGGGGGATCTCGCCCGTACCATCGAGGCCAACCTTGGCCGCATCGCGCATATCCAGCTTGCGGACAATCCCGGCCGTCACGAGCCGGGGACGGGCGAGATCAATTATCCCTTCCTCTACGAGCACATCGACAGGATTGGTTATTCCGGCTGGGTTGGGGCGGAATACAAGCCGAAGGTGGGGACGGAGGCTGGGCTGGGGTGGTTCCGGGCGTTCGCCGGGCAGGGGAGCGCCGCGGCTTAGGCCGCGTTTCACGCAGTCATTTGGAGAACAACAATGGAAACCATCGGCTTCATCGGCCTCGGCATCATGGGCGCGCCGATGGCGGGGCATCTGCTCGATGCCGGCTATACCGTCGTCGCTAGCGGCCACCGCTCGAAGCCGCCGGCCGATCTTGTCGCCAAGGGGCTGAAGTCAGTCACCGGCCATGCCGCCGTGGCGAAGGCGGCTGATATCATCATCACGATGGTGCCTGACACGCCTCAAGTCGCAGAGGTTCTGTTCGGCGACAATGGCGTCGCCGCCGGCCTCAGCAAGGGCAAGCTGGTCATCGACATGAGCTCGATCTCGCCGATCGAGACCAGGACCTTTGCCAAAAAGATCAACGACCTCGGCTGCGACTATCTCGATGCGCCGGTGTCGGGCGGCGAGGTCGGCGCCAAGGCGGCGTCGCTGACCATCATGGTCGGCGGCGAGGACAAGGCGTTCGAGCGCGCCAGACCTATCTTTGAAAAGATGGGCAAGAACATCACGCTGGTCGGTCCGAACGGCGTCGGCCAGACCACCAAGGTCGCCAACCAGATCGTCGTTGCGCTGACCATCGAAGCCGTCGCCGAGGCGCTGGTCTTTGCCTCAAAAGCCGGCGCCGATCCGGCCAAGGTCAGGCAGGCGCTGATGGGCGGACTGGCGGCATCGCGCATCCTCGAAGTGCATGGCGAGCGCATGGTCAAGCGCACCTTCGCGCCGGGCTTTCGCATCGAACTGCACCAGAAGGACCTTAATCTGGCGCTGGAAGGTGCCAAGGCGCTTGGTGTTTCGCTGCCCAACACCTCGACCACGCAGCAGCTGTTCAACTCATGTGCGGCTAATGGCGGGGCGAAGGAGGATCATTCAGCGCTGGTTCGCGCGCTGGAGCGGATGGCAGGACATGAAGTGGGTGAATAGTGAATGGCAAGCCGCTCAACCATTCACCATTCACTTTCCCAGGAATTTCCGCGCCGCATAAAGGCTCACCGCCGCCGCGTTCGACACGTTGAGCGAACGAATCGCACCGGGCATGTCGAGGCGGGCGAGGGTCGTCACCGTCTCGCGCGTCTTCTGGCGCAGGCCTTTGCCTTCAGCGCCCAGCACCAGTGCGATCTTCTCGCCTGAAAAACTGGTTTCGAGCTCCGCCGGACCGTCCGAATCGAGGCCGATGGTCTGGAAGCCGGCTTCGTGCAGCTGTCCCAGCGCGTCGGCCAGATTCTTCACCTCGATCTGGTCGATATGCTCAAGCGCGCCGGAGGCCGATTTGGCCAGCACGCCGGATTCCTGCGGGCTGTGCCGGGCGGTGGTGATCAGCGCGCCAGCGCCGAAGGCGACCGCCGAGCGCAGGATGGCGCCGACATTGTGCGGGTCGGTGACCTGGTCAAGCACCAGCACCAGTTTCGTGTCGCCGAGCGCGTCGAGGCGCTTGGGCTTCAGCGGCTCGGCTTCGATCAGCACGCCTTGATGGACGGCGTCCGAACCGGTGACCTTGTCGATGTCCCTGGGCTCGACCAGCTCCGCCTTGAACGGCAGAGCGGCGAGGTCGGCAATCGCAAGCCGCTCGGCGGCGTTGCGAGTCACCAGCATTTTTTTGATCTTGCGCCGCGGATTGTCGAGCGCGGCCCGCACCGTGTGCAGGCCATAGAGTCGCACCAGTCCGTCGGCGGCGTTCTCGCCCGGCGGCACCGGCTGGCGCGGCCGGAAGGCGGGCGCACCGCCGGCCTTCTCGTCGCGGTGGGCGCGGCGCAGCTTCGCGTAATGGGTATCTTTGGCGGTCTTGGGCGTGTTGTCGTTGCTCATGGCCGGCTTCTATAGCCGTGTCGCAAGGGCATGGATACAGGCAGAAAGCCGGCTTGCCGGGCGGGCTGTCAAAATCAGCGCATTTTGCCCAGACGTGCGGTTGACACCCACTGGCCTTGCCGCCATAAGGCGCTTCGCTGATTTCGGACAAAACCTTGGTTTCGACCGGATCGGCGAGAATGCCTCGTTGCAAGGCTTCGACGGCAGGCTGGAGAGGTGCCCGAGTGGTTAAAGGGGACGGACTGTAAATCCGTTGGCTTAGCCTACGTTGGTTCGAATCCAACCCTCTCCACCACTGCCAGCCCGTCAGCCCTGAAGCGAAGCGGGTATAGCTCAGTGGTAGAGCAGCAGCCTTCCAAGCTGAATATGCGGGTTCGATTCCCGCTACCCGCTCCAAACTTCCCAATTCGCATCAGATTTCAGCGAATATTTCGACGACGTTGCCGTCGGGACTTTTCGGTTCCCGGCTACACGCCGGTCGATCCATCGACCGCCAGGCAGTTCGCGGCGCTGGTCGAAGCGACGCCCGACAGCCGCAAGGCGGTGCCGGGACGTCTTGGCTGAAAATGCTGGAGCGAAAGCGGCGCCCTAGCTGTTGAAAGCCGACGCAACCTGGTGCTGTTGCGGCACCTGGCCGTTCGGCGTCAGCTTGTCGACGATGCCGGGCAGGGCGGTGGACAACTGCTTGAGCAGCTCCTGTTCGTCGAGCCCGGTCCTTTGGGCAATCTCGCGGATGACCTGCGGGCCGATTGCCCTGCCAAGATCATTGGCGTTGATCGGCTGGTTCTGCCCGGTGCCGACCCATGAATCGGCGACATTGCCGTGGCCGGCATCCTTCAACTTGTCGAGCAGCCCGCCCAGTCCGCCGAGCAGGCCGCCATCGCCGGAAGCCGTGGTCCCGATGGGGGCGGGCGTTTGAGGCTGGGCGGCGGGCTTGTCCGCCTGTTCGGCACTTCTGCCGCTCAGCATCTTTCCGACCAGCAGCGCGCCGAGCGCGATCATCAGCGGTTTGGTGATGTTGCCGCCGGGTACGGCGTTGTCAAAAAGTCCCATAGGTCCAATCCTCCATAGCGACCAAGCCCCGTCCCATTGGCTAGAATGGAGCGCGCAGGCCGAATTTCAAGTTGGCTTGAGCTTTTGACAATCATGTGACCATGATCGGCCAGCGGGGGGAATGGAGAGGAAAAATGGGCATCATCAGCTGGATCATCCTCGGCGTCATCGCCGGCTTCATCGGCAGCAAGATCGTCAACAAGACCGGCCAGGGCCTGATCATGGATATCGTGCTCGGCATTGTCGGCGCCATTGTCGGCGGCGTGATCTTCAGCGCCTTCGGCGCTTCGGGTGTGACCGGCCTCAACATCTGGAGCCTGATCGTCGCCGTGATCGGCGCGGTGGTCGTGCTGTGGGCCTATCATCAGATCAGCGGCAGGCGGGCGCTCTAAGCGCCAGTTCTGCCGAACTGGCTGGCTGCCGATACGTTGCCGTGAAGGCTAGGCGACGACGGTCAGCCTGCGCTTGCGTTCATCCAGCGACACGATCGTCAGTCCGCTCGCGACCACCAGCAGGATGCCGCACACGGCCAGCGCATTCGGGAACTGCCCGAACACCAGCACGCCTGAAATGACTGCCCAGACGGTGAAGCAGTAGTAGAACGGCGCCACGACGCCGGTCGGCCCGACGCGATAGGCCATGAAGATGAAGAAATGGCCGAAGATCAGGAAGAACCCGGCGCCGGCCATCAAAAGCAGGTGACGGGCTTCCGGCATGACCCAGCGCTCGGAAACCAGATGTGCGGCACCCGCGCCGATCAGCACCACTACGACGGCGGAAATGGCGACGATCATGCCCGGCACCTCGGCCGGGACCCTCCTGCCGGCGAGATCGCGCGCGGCCGACAGGGCAGCGTTGCCGAGCGCCAGCAAGGCATAGACCGAGATGCCCTCCATGGTCGGCTGCGCCACCATGACCGCGCCGACGAAGCCGAGCCCGATCAGCGCCGTGCGCACGCCGCCGATCCGCTCGCCGAACAGAATGGAGGAGCCGACCAGCATCAGGAGCGGGGTGATCTGCCCGAGCGCGGTTGAATCGGCGATCTGCATGTTGGCCAGCGCCACCACGTAGCAAAGGATCGCCGCCAGCTCGAGCAGGTTGCGGCGCAGCACGCGCCCGTCGAAGATCAGCGGGATCTGTTTACGATAGCCGAGCAGATACAACACCGGCATGCCCCACAGCGTGGCCGCGACCCCGCGCAGGAACAGCACTTCATAGGACGGTAAGCCCGCGGTAGCGAGCTTCATCATCGTGTCGTTGACGAGGTAGGACCCCGTCGAAACGATCATGAACAGCGGGCCGCGTATGGATGTCGGGATGAAATGCATCGGACGAGCAAATCAGACCGGCGGCGCAGCGGCAATGGGCCAGGCGCGGGCTGCCAATCCAGCAAGGAAGAGCCAGGACATAGCCGGGAGTTGCAGGACACGCGCTGAAGCCGGCGCCCCCATTTCATTTCCCGTCGCGCATTCCTATGTCAGCGCCATACCCCCGCAATCGGATCATCGGTTAGGACCGAGTGGACAGCGCACCCGGCCACAAGGCACTTGTGTTTTTCGGCCGTAGTCGCTAATCGCCCCGCATTCGACTGAACTGAAGGTCAAGGCCGTCCAAGGAAAGAGACTATGGCAAAAGGTAAATTCGAGCGCACTAAGCCTCATGTGAACATCGGCACGATTGGTCACGTTGACCATGGCAAGACGTCGCTGACGGCGGCGATCACGAAGTATTTTGGCGAATACAAGCGCTACGACCAGATCGATGCGGCGCCCGAAGAGAAGGCTCGCGGCATCACCATCTCGACGGCTCACGTCGAATACGAGACGGCCAACCGCCACTACGCCCACGTCGACTGCCCCGGCCACGCCGACTATGTGAAGAACATGATCACCGGTGCCGCGCAGATGGACGGCGCGATCCTGGTGGTTTCGGCTGCCGACGGCCCGATGCCGCAGACCCGCGAGCACATCCTGCTTGCCCGTCAGGTCGGCGTGCCGTCGATCGTTGTGTTCCTGAACAAGGTCGACCAGGTCGACGACGCGGAACTGCTCGAACTGGTCGAGCTCGAGGTTCGCGAGCTTCTGTCGAAGAATGAGTTCCCCGGCGACGACATTCCGATCGTCAAGGGCTCGGCGCTGGCTGCTCTGGAAGATTCGAACAAGACCATCGGTGAAGACGCGATCCGCGAGCTGATGGCTCAGGTCGATGCCTACATCCCGACGCCGGTTCGTCCGCTGGACAAGCCGTTCCTGATGCCGATCGAAGACGTGTTCTCGATCTCGGGTCGTGGCACGGTCGTCACCGGCCGCGTCGAGCGTGGCGTGGTCAAGGTCGGCGAGGAACTGGAAATCATCGGCATCCGTCCGACGACCAAGACGACCTGCACGGGCGTTGAAATGTTCCGCAAGCTGCTCGATCAGGGCCAGGCTGGCGACAACATCGGCGCGCTGCTGCGCGGCGTTGATCGTGAAGGTGTCGAGCGCGGCCAGGTTCTGGCCAAGCCGGGCACGGTGAAGCCGCACAAGAAGTTCGTGGCTGAAGCCTACATCCTGACCAAGGACGAAGGTGGCCGTCACACGCCGTTCTTCACCAACTACCGTCCGCAGTTCTACTTCCGCACGACCGACGTGACCGGCATCGTGTCGCTGCCGGAAGGCACCGAGATGGTGATGCCCGGCGACAACATCACGGTCGATGTCGAGCTGATCGTGCCGATCGCCATGGAAGAGAAGCTGCGCTTCGCCATCCGTGAAGGCGGCCGCACCGTCGGTGCCGGCATCGTCGTCACCATCAAAGA